>JAZSAD010000061.1:0-9645 GCA_045601715.1 Faecousia sp. | reverse complement strand
GGCCAGCATCGTGTCAATGCCGAAGGCGGCAGCGGACAGAGCATCGCCCATCAGTGCCATACGGTTGCGGTCACGGCCGGTCATCTGCAGAATAGGCTCAACGCCTGCCTGCTTCAGCTTGATGCACAGACCCAGACCGGTGGCCTTCAGGCTGGCGGACTGCATATCGGTGACGTTCACGCCGTGAACCTTGCCCTTCAGCAGCTCGGCAGCTTCCATCTGCTCAGTGAAATCACAACCCTTAGGAGGGGCCATTTCTGCGGTAATACCAAACTTACCGGCTTCCAGTGCTTCTTTTAACAAACTCATTATTTCTTCCCCCTCAGGCTGATAGTTCTGGGATAAGCGAAATCGCCGTAACCCTTGTCCTTGCGACGTACACCCAGCTTATCCAGCTGATTGGTAGCTTCCAGACGCTCGTAAATCTTGATCCAAGCGCAGGGATTCTCGGGGTTGACCTCGCACTTGCCGTTCTTCTGACCGCCGCAGGGGCCGTTTACCAGGCTCTTGGCGCACTGGGTAATGGGACATACAGCGCCGGTCTGACCCAGCACGCAGTCACCGCAGAAGCGGCAGGATTCTTCCCAAACACCGAACTTGACGGCTTCGCCCAGATACATGGTGTTGTTGGAGGGGTAGACGGGGATGGTGGGAGCATTCTTAGCCACACACTGTACGCCGTCGCCGCAGGACATGCAGATAACGCAGTCGGGGTTAGCGGCGTTGATGGGCTTCATCTTTGCCTTGACGCCCAGGTTCATGCAGCAGTAGTCAGCGATGGTGGTAGCAACGACCTTCTTGCCGGCCTGCTCCAAGATAGCGGCCAGTTCCTTAATCTGCGGCTCGCCGCCGGTCTGACAGGCGGTAGCGCAGCTGTTACAGCCGACGATGGCAACGGTCTTAGCGTCGCCAACCAGAGCCATAACCTCTTCGATGGGTTTTTTCTGAGTGATAATCATGTACAACTTCTCCTTTATATTCCAGAACGGGTGATAAAAGAATATATGTGTGATGGCAAAGCCATCCAATACCACACTATATTATAACGCATTTCCTTTAAAAATCAACAGGAACTGCCAAAATACTTATTTGGCTTTTTTGAAAAGCTTCTTGCGGAACAGAAAGAGGGTGTAAACCAGCCACAGAGTGAAGAAAATACCGCAGGCGATGCAGGCATTGGTAAAAGACTTGCCGGCAAAGCCCAGAAGGAATAGCAGCGGCGCGATCATGACCATAGCCGGGAAATTGGAGAGGATATACAGGCCGGAAACAGGGGTTTTCAGACCCGGATCGATCTCCTTCATCAAAATCATACCGTTGGAGGCGGTGCCGGTGAGGGTGCCGAAGCTCATCAGGAAGAATTCGTGTTCGTAATCCTTGAAGCAGTGCTTTGCCACCCGGCGAATGTATACATAGGTAATGATGGTGCCCACAAGGCTGAGAACCACAATCGGCAGAATATAATTTTTAATATCGTTGATCTCAATGGCGGCCACACCCGCTACAATCATCAGATCAAAGGAGAAGCCGGAGATCCGATCCATCTGATAATTGTTGATGTAGTTTCTGTGCATCAGGTTCCGCTTTTGCAGCAGCTTGACCACAGGCTTAATTGCCATAGCGGCTAGGGATGCCCACAGGAAATTGAAGCCCCAGGCAATGCTGTTGGTGAAATCGGACAGCTCACCCAGCAGATACATAAACCCGAAGGCAATGGCATAGGCCAGCGCCACAAAGCCCATCTGAATGGAGAATTTATCCACAGACTCATTGTCGGGAATTTCATTGCCGCAGGGGTTGGTCAGATCCACGAATTCCTTTTCGTCCCGGGCCTCCCGGATTTGGATATGCCCTCTTTTCTTGCCGATATTGATATGTAACACACCAAACACGGAAGCTACCACGAAACCGATGGATGCAAGGGAAAGACCAAAGCTGCCGTTGCCGGCAAACTGAGTGGCAGGGGTGTTGGTGAAGTTCACATCCCAGGTCAATGCGTTTCCGGGTCCCTGACCGAAGCCCAGGGGCAGGATCAGACCGCACACATAGGAAATGACGGTTTTGCTGTACTGGGTCAGCAGGAAAAATCCGATGGTAATGGCAAGACCGGTGAATGCCTGGAGCATATAAGTACCGCCCTGGAGGGCACCAAACTCAAATACCTGACTGCGCTTGGCCTTTACATTGGTTTTCTCGGTTTTTAGGCTCATAGCCGCAAAGCCGATGGCAAGACAGTGGTAGGTGATGACCTGCATCATACGGTTGTCCACCAGGATGATTCCCAGCTGCTTGGTGATAATGTCCACGATCAGCAGCAGGCCACCGCCCAGCAGGGCAGAGGGGATTAGACATTTGCGAAACAAGGGGATGGTTCTGCGGAGGATGTTACCCAGCATTAAGAACAGTAAAAGCAGACCCAGCTGCACCAAAAACGACCATACCGCGCCGTAATTGGCCATTGTAAAATCCCAACTCATAGTTAGCACTCCTTATTTTGTAATATCTTTCAGAGCGACATTGTTTTCCCGGGCCAGCCGGGCAATGTCCTCGTATTCATATTTTCTTCGCTCCACCCCGTAGCCGGCGGCGATCTTTTGCCGGACAGGTCCATAGGGAGTCTGAACCGTTTCGGTTTTCCGATCTAGAATGTATCTGCGTAACCGGTTTTCCCGCACACCCAAGGTGGTGGTGTGGCGGAAGATCAGGGGGAGCAAGGCTTCTTTATCCTCCGGACGGCATAAAACGGTTAACATAATTCCGGGTCGACTCTTTTTCATTCCAATAGGTGTGGTGAACACATCCAGCGCGCCGGCGCTCATAAGCTGCTCCATGGCAAAGCCAATGCTCTCACCGGTCATATCGTCCAGATTACAGCTCAGCTCCAGGATGTCGCCGGCGCTATCGGCGGTTTCGCCCACCATTGCCCGGACACAGTTGGGAGCAGGAAAATCTTTCTTGCCCATACCGTAACCGATGGCAGTCACCGCCATCGGGGGCATAACGCCAAAGTGGTTAACATAATATTTCAGCAGCGCGCCGCCGGTGGGAGTGCAAAGCTCGCCCTTAATCTCACCGCTGTAAATGGGAACACCCTGCAGAATCAGGGCTGTGGCGGGGGCGGGAACAGGCAGCAATCCGTGGGCGCATTTCACCTGTCCGCTGCCAACGTGGACAGGGGAGGCAAATACCTTATCTATCCCCAGTTTGTCCATTAGATAACACACGGCGGTGATGTCTGCAACGGCATCCATAGCGCCCACCTCGTGGAAGTGGATTTGCTCCACCGGTACGCCGTGGACCTGACTTTCCGCCTGGGCTATGATTTCATAAATTTCCAGCACCTGCTGTTTTACCTTATGGGATACCTGCAGATGTTCCACAATATGGGCAATGTCTGCCATTCCGCTGTGGTGATGGTGATGTCCGCATTCGCACTCTTCTTCGTCGTGGACAAATACCCGCATATGGGTGCCGGTAATACCACACTTTATGCTTTTCTCCCGGATAAATTTCACGTGGGGAATGCCCAAACCATTCAACTCCATCATGATTTCCACAGGGTCGGGAAACAACTCCAGCAGGGCGGCGGTGAGCATATCTCCGGCGCAGCCCATAGAGCAGTCTAAATAGAGTATTTTCATTGCTTTCCTCCCATATGATTGAGCATACTGGCAAGGTAGCCTGCGCCAAAGCCGTTGTCGATGTTCACCACGGACACGCCGCTGGCGCAGGAGTTGAGCATAGACAGCAGGGCGGCAAGACCGCCGAAGGCAGCGCCGTAGCCAACGCTGGTAGGAACGGCAATGACGGGGCAATCCACAAGACCGCCCACCACACTGGCCAGTGCCCCTTCCATACCGGCGATGGCGATGACCACGGTGGCGCCCATCAGCTCTTCGGAGTGGTTTAACAGCCGGTGCAGACCGGCAACACCCACGTCATACAGCCGCACTACGGCATTGCCTAAGAATTCAGCGGTAAGGGCAGCTTCTTCTGCCACGGGGATGTCGCTGGTGCCGCCGGTGGCGACTACGATTTTACCGATTCCCCCGGGAGCGGCCATTTGACCTGCAATAGCCACCTGAGCGTTTTCGTAATAGGTGATAGGTGTTTTCGTGTTGATTGCGGCAGCTTTCTCTGGGTCAAGCCGGGTAATCAGCACGTTCTTCTGCCCGTTTTGAGACATGGCTTCCAAGATACCGATGATTTGCTCCGCAGTTTTACCTGCGCCGTAAATCACCTCGTTGGCGCCCTGCCGCACCTTTCGGTGCAGATCCACTTTCGCAAAGCCCAAATCCTCAAAGGGCTGTTGCTTTAATTGTAAAAGGGCATCGTCCACAGAAACGGTGCCGTTCTGTACGCCCTGCAAGAGGGCTTTGATATCTGTATTCATTGGCGTACCTCCGGGTCCGGAAGAACGAACCCGTATTCCTGATTGAGTTTTTCAAAAATCCTTTGCCGGTGCTTTCCCAGTAGAGGGAATTGTTCTTTTTTTATTTGCAGTTTTGCCCCCTCCGGGGTAATGCGGATGCGGAAATCCGAAAATCCAAGGCTTTTCAAAAAAGCTTCGCTCCGTTCCGTCTTTTCCAGCAGCGCCGCTGTAATGGGTATACCGGCGGGAATCCGGGTGGCAAGACAGGCATAAGCCGGCTTGTCGTGGGTAAAGAGGTTTGCCTCTTTGGACAGTCTGCGAATCTCCTCTTTGGTCAGACCGCATAGTCGCAGGGGGGAGAGCACTCTCAGCTCTGCCAGCGCCTGCATACCGGGACGGTCATCGGCCTGGTCGGAGGCATTGGTGCCGTCCAATATAAGAGGATAGCCGTCCAGCAGCGCCTGCCGGCAGATGGCGATAAAAAGCTTTTTCTTACAGAAGTAACACCGGTTTACCGGGTTGGCGGTAATTTGGGAATCGTCCAACACATCTAAGGAAAGCGTGGTCATCGGGACTTGCAGCTGCTCTGCCAGCTTTACCGCATCCTCGTATTCAAATTGGGGCTGAAAAGGGGTCTTGACATAATATGCGCGGACATCTGCGCCGAATTGCCTTGCCGCATACAGCAGATATGCGGAGTCTACACCACCGGAAAAGGCAATGGCAACCTTAGGGTTCTGTTCAAAAAATGTGTTGAGAGTCATAGCCTTTTCCACCTTTCTTACACTACATCATATCACAACAACGGAAAAAAGAAAAGCATAGAATTTGGCAAACACGCCCCGTTTCTGCGAATTTTTTCAAAATTTGCTTTTCCTTGACTATTTCTCTGGAATGTGGTACAATGCAAGAAATTGTTTGCATTTTTTTCGATGCATTTGGGAGGTGTGCGGATTGCGTATCAATTACCAGCATTCGGTACTTCAGCAAATCAATCGTTTTCTATACTCACCCGCCTACTTCCTGTACTTAGGCGGTTTAACGATACTGTCCAACGTGTTCGGTATGGAGCTGTTTTCCTATACCTTGATCCTGCTGACCGCTATTTGTGTCTGCCTTTGCGCCAGAGATTTACTGCCGCTGATGCCTATGTTTGTCTGCGGTTACATATCTCCGTCTCTCAACAATAATCCGGGTTTAAATCAGCATTCCGTATTCTCCCTGGCCGGCGGCGGTCTGTATCTGCTGGTTATGTTGGCAGTGGTGGCGGGTTGCCTTGTGTATCGTCTGGCGACGGACCCTGTTTTTGGCGGAAAACAGTTTCTGACAAAGAAAAGAAGCTTGCTTTCCGGTATGCTTCTGCTGGGCGCGGCCTATGCCCTTTCCGGTATTGCCAGTGGCCAATGGGCGGAATATGGCTGGAGAAATCTGCTGTTTGCATGTTTGCAGTTGGTGTCTATTGCGGGACTTTACTATCTGTTTAGCGGCGCAGTCCGGTGGGATCTGGCGCCCAGAGCCTATCTGTTCTGGATGGGTATCTGCGTGGGTTACGTGCTGTTGATCGAATTAATTGGCATTTATATAAAAGGGGAAGTCATCGTAGATGGCGTTATCTTCCGTGGGCGGATCTTTACCGGCTGGGGGCATTACAATAATATGGGCGCCATGCTTGCTATGGTGATTCCCCTGCCCTTCTTCCTCACCGGCAAGGGCAAATATGCGTGGTTTGCCTACCTGTCCGCATTTTTATTCTGCGTGGCGCTGTTGTTTACCTGCTCCCGGGGCTCTATTTTGGTGGGTGTGCCTATCTACCTGACAGCCTATGTGGTTTCGGTATTCCATAGCCGCCATGCCCGCTCTATTAAGTGGATGCACGTATTTCATATATGCATCATTGGCGTGCCTGTTTTGGTGGCGGTTCTTTTCCACAATGAAATCCGTCGCCTGTTTCAGGATATGCCCGTCCTAGGCTTCGACTTGTCCACCAAGATGCGATTGGAGACCTATGCAGAGGGCTTCCGGCAATTTTTAAAGTTCCCCGTCTTTGGCGGATCCTTCTTCCCGTTAAAGAAGGATCTGTACCAGTGGGCGTTCGATGGGACCACCTTTGCCTACCTGTTCCCGCCCCGCTGGCATAATACGCTGATTCAGTTGGTGGCAACCGGCGGTGTGGCATGTTTGGCGGCATATGTTGTCCACAGAATCCAGACCATTCGGCTGTTCACAAAGAATTTCTCCGGAGAGAAGCTTTTTGTAGGATTGTCCATTGCGGTGCTGCTGCTGACCAGTATGGTGGACTGCCATTTCTTCAATCTGGGTCCGGCGCTGCTGTATTCGGCAATGCTGGCCGTGGTGGAATTCGGACTGCGGAAGCCTACCGATAAAAAATAACAAATCCGAATCATTTTGATTCGGATTTGTTTATTTTTGGAGGAGTTTAAAATTTCCTGTTGCTTTTTGCCTGTGAAATGGCTATAATAAGGCAGAAATCAATCAAGTGTTCCCGTGGCCGGGTATAGCGCAAGTCGAGTATCCGGCTGAACAAGATAATGGGGTGGAAGTCCCCGCGCTGCCGGCGCTGTAAGTGTCGAGATTGCCTGCCGTCGATGAAAATCGGTCATTAGCTTATGCTGAGAAGGCAGACAGGCCATCGTCTGAGACACAAGCCAGAAGACCTACGGGAATGGTGTTACCTTCTTTGCGTGCGCGCCACGGGCAGGGAGGTTTTATCGCTTTGCAGAAAAACGGCTGCGGCAGTATGTTACTGCCGCAGTTTTTATTTTTACTGGGATTGGACGAAATCATGAAAGACGCTTTTTCTAAATGCCATCCGGCAGTTAATTTCATATTCTTCGTGGGCGCAATTGGACTGTCTGTGGTGATTCTGCACCCGGTCTATCTGATTGCCGGACTGGTCACTGGGGCAATCTATTATATGCTGTTAAACGGCAAAAAAGGCTGGAAGACCATTGCCGCATTGCTACCGCTCTTTTTGGTTTTGGCGGCGATCAATCCGCTGTTTAACACCCTGGGAGCAACCCCGCTGTTCTATCTGGGCGGTAGACCCTACACCCTGGAGGCGCTGTGGTACGGGGCAGCGGTTTCGGCTATGTTTGTGCTGGTACTGCTGTGGTTCGGTTGCTATAACAAGGTGCTGACTTCCGATAAATTTACCAGCCTGTTTGGCAGCATCATTCCGTCCATATCCCTGCTGCTGGTAATGGTGCTGCGTATGGTGCCCAATTTTATCCGGAAAACCCGTCAGATTATCGGCGTGCGGAAATCCATCGGCAAGGGGGTGGGCGAAACCGCTACCCTGAAAGAAAAGCTCAGCGACGGTATGGCGGTGTTGGATACCCTCACCGGATGGGCGCTGGAGGGCAGTATCGTCACCGGCGACTCTATGCGCGCCCGGGGCTACGGGGCGGCAAAGCGTAGTAGCTTTATGATCTATCGTATGACCTTGACAGATTGGGCGTTACTGGCGGCAATGGTGGTACTCCTTGGCCTGACGGTAACGGCAGCCTGCTTGGGTCAGTTTGCTGCTGACTTTGTGCCCAATCTGCGCCTTGCGCCCACCTCTTGGGGGGTAGTTGCCTATACCTTGTATCTACTGATTCCCACTGCATTACACATAAAGGAGAATGTCCAATGGCGCATTTCCAGATCAAAGATTTAAATTTTGCCTACCCAACCGCAAGGGATCGAAAAACCCTGGACGGTGTAAATCTGAATATTGAAAAGGGCGAATATATTGTCCTGTGCGGCGCATCCGGCAGCGGCAAGACGACTCTGTTGCGGCAACTGAAATCCGTGTTGACACCCTACGGGGAAAGAACAGGGGAGGTCTTGTTCAATGGTGTACCCCTGGAACAGGTAAGCCATCAGGAGCAGTCTGCCAAAATCGGCTATGTGATGCAGAATCCCGAGGAGCAGATTGTCACCGACAAGGTGTGGCACGAGCTGGCATTCGGCTTGGAAAGCCTTGGCTGCGACCAAAAAACTATGCGCGCCCGTGTGGCGGAAATGGCCTGCTATTTCGGCATTGCCGACTGGTTTCATAAGGACGTTGCTACGCTCTCCGGCGGCCAGAAGCAGCTGCTGAATCTGGCATCCATTATGGCCATGCAGCCGGAGGTGCTGATCTTGGATGAACCGACCAGCCAATTAGACCCCCTGGCCGCATCGGATTTTCTCAACACTGTCCGAAAAATCAACAGGGAGCTGGGTACTACCGTCATCATCACCGAGCATCGTTTAGAGGATATCTTCCCCTATGCCGACCGGGCAATCGTGATGGACTCCGGCAAGGTGATTGCTGATGACACCCCCCGGAATATTGGCAAACGCCTGTATGAACAGAAGGCGGATATGTTTGCCGCAATGCCCACCCCTGTCCGTGTCTTCTACGGCGCAGAAGGGGAGGGGGACTGCCCCCTGACGGTCCGGGAGGGTAGAACCTGGCTCAGCAAACACTATCCAACTCCCAAAATAAAGGAACTGCCCACAGAGCCTATGACAGAAAAGGTGGAAAACCCTGCCTTATCCTTAAAAGAACTGTGGTTCCGGTACGAAAAGGACAGTCCCGATGTGCTGCGAGGGGTGTCCGCAGAAGTGCCCGCAGGTTCTTTGTATGCCATTGTGGGCGGTAACGGCGCAGGCAAGTCCACGGCCCTGAAGGCGATTTGCGGTATCTGCAAGCCCTACCGGGGCAAGGTGAAAGTCTTTGGCAAGCCGGTGGAAAAATATAAATCTTCCCAACTGTTTGGCGGATGCCTTGCCATGCTGCCCCAAGACCCCAAGAGCCTGTTTGTGAAGAAAACCGTCCGGGAAGACCTGGCAGAGATGACCAAGGACGAACAGAAGCTTGCGGAAATTGCCGCCATTTGTGAAATCGAACATTTGCTGGACAGCCACCCCTATGACCTGTCCGGCGGTGAACAGCAGCGCGCCGCCTTGGCAAAAGTATTGCTGACAGAGCCGAAACTTCTGTTGCTGGATGAGCCCACCAAGGGTATTGATAACTTCTTTAAAGAAAAGTTGGCTAAGATATTATGTAAACTAAAGGAGCAGGGTGTCACCATCGTCATGGTATCCCACGACGTGGAGTTCTGCGCCAGATATGCGGATGTGGTATCCATGTTCTTCGATGGACAGATTCTTACCACCGATACCCCCCGCCGTTTCTTCGGTAATAACAGCTTCTACACCACCGCTGCCAACCGTATGAGCCGCCACGTATTCTCTATGGCGGTGACCGGGGAGGATGTGGT
>JAZSAD010000060.1:0-10474 GCA_045601715.1 Faecousia sp. | reverse complement strand
GGCTATGCACTTCATTGGCCTGCTGTCTGACGGCAATGTTCACTCCAATATTCACCACCTGATCGCTCTGCTGCGCCAGGCAAAGAACGAGGGTGTTAAGAAGGCTTACTGCCACATCCTGCTGGACGGCCGTGACGTCCCCGCTACCTCCGCTCTGGAGTATGTGGATATGCTGGAGAAGGTGCTGGCTGAGCTCAGCGGCGAAGGCTATGACTACGCCATCGCATCCGGCGGCGGCCGTATGCAGGTGACCATGGACCGGTACGAAGCCAACTGGGCAATGGTGGAAAACGGCTGGAAGACCCACGTACAGGGCATTGGCCGTCAGTTCTCCTCCGCCAAGGAAGCCATCGAAGTCTATCGCGCTGAGACCGGTGTTATCGACCAGGACCTGCCCGCTTTCGTGGTTGCAAGAAACGGTGCGCCTGTTGCCAAAATCGCAAACGGCGACTCCGTTGTGCTGTTCAACTTCCGTGGCGACCGGGCACAGGAAATTTCCCTGGCCTTCGATCGTAAGGACTTTGACAAGTTCGACCGCGGCGACTACACCGGTGTGAAGTTTGCCGGTATGCTCCAGTATGACGGCGACCTGAACATTCCCGAAAACTATCTGGTACAGCCCCCCGTCATTCAGAACACCCTGACCGAGGTGCTGGTGCAGGCCGGCATCAATGAATTTGCCTGCTCCGAAACCCAGAAATACGGTCACGTCACCTACTTCTGGGACGGCAACCGCTCCGGCAAGGTGTCCGATGAGCTGGAAACCTACGTGGAGATTCCCTCCGATGTGATTCCCTTTGAGCAGGCGCCCGCTATGAAGTCCAAGGAAATCACCGAGAAGATGGTAGAGGCTATGCAGAGCAAGAAATTCCAGTTCCTCCGCTGCAACTACCCCAACGGCGATATGGTGGGTCACACCGGTGTGATGGATGCTGTTGTGTACGCTATGGAATGTGTGGATAACGGTCTGAAGGCAATTCTGGAGGCCGCTGATCAGTACGGCTACACCGTTCTGATCACCGCTGACCACGGCAATGCCGACCAGATGACCGAAACCAAGAAGGGCAAGACCTCTGTCCGGACTGCCCACAGCTTAAACCCCGTTCCCTTCATCATTTACGACAAGGACAATACCTGGACTGTGAAGGACGGCGCATACGGCCTGGCTAACGTCGCCCCCACCGTGGTAAAGATGATGGGTCTGACCGCACCTGAATGCTGGGAAAGCAGCATTGTATAATATCCGCTCTTAAAAACACTTAGGAGGTACTTTATGATTCGTCAAGACACTGAAAACGGCTCTGTCAACGTCAGCGCCAACGTATACAGCGATATTGCCGGCACTGCCGCAATCAACTGCATGAGCGTCAAGGGTATGGTTGCCCGTTCTGTTTCCGACGGCGTGTATCATCTGCTGCGGAGAGAATCTATGAGCAAGGGTGTTAAGGTGGAATGCCATGAGGACAACACCATTTCCATTGACCTGCACATTATGGTAGGCGACGGTGTGAATTTCAACGCCGTAGGCAAGGCCATTATCGACGAGGTGCGCTATATGGTCACCAACTGCACCGGCACGGAAGTCCGGGCTGTGAATGTGTTCATCGATTCCATCACCATTGAAAAATAAAAACGAGTCGCTGGGGGGACTCCCCCGGCTTAAAACGGAGGTACTACCATTGAAGCAGACCATTCATGGCAACGATTTTCGCCGACTGATGATCAGCGCCGCCGCTTCTATCGAAATCAACAAACAAAAGCTGAATGAATTAAATGTATTCCCTGTGCCGGACGGCGATACCGGCACCAATATGTCCATGACCATCAACGCCGCGGCAAATGACCTGAAAAAAGCCGAGAATCCCTCTCTGGAGCAGGCTTCTGCCATTGCCGCATCCGCTATGCTGCGAGGCGCAAGAGGCAACTCCGGCGTCATTCTGTCCCTGTTGCTGCGGGGAATTTCCCGGAAACTGAAGGGCAATGAGGAATGTAACGGTTTACTGTGGGCCCAGGCTCTGCAGGAAGGTGTGGATGCCGCTTATAAGGCAGTTATGAAGCCTGCCGAAGGCACCATTCTGACCGTTGCCAGACTGGCAGCTGCCAGAGCTATGACCGCCGCCCGGAAGAATAAGGCCTTTGAAGCTGTTCTGGAGGAAGCCATCGCAGAAGCCAAGGTTGCCCTGGCCAACACCACCAATCAAAACCCTGTTCTGAAGAAGGCAGGTGTGGTAGACGCCGGCGGTAAGGGCTGGGTAGTTGCCCTGGAGGCTATGCTGTGCGCTGTCCGGGGTGAGGACATTGTGGCGCCCGAGAGCGGTGTGGAAGAGACTGCCCAGGAGGCAACCTTCTCCGATTTTGACACCGAGGACATCACCTTCACCTACTGCACCGAGTTCATCATCTCCCGGGAGAATAAGCTGGACCCGGAAAAGCTGCGGGAATTTCTCAGCAGTCTGGGCGATAGCCTGGTCTTGGTAGACGATGATGAGATTATCAAAGTAC
Organism: Faecousia sp.; assembly: GCA_045601715.1. Classification (GTDB taxonomy): domain Bacteria; phylum Bacillota; class Clostridia; order Oscillospirales; family Oscillospiraceae; genus Faecousia. The sequence continues at coordinate 7,972 of JAZSAD010000060.1, read as the reverse complement.
ACGTGCATACCAACGACCCCGGCAAGGCGCTCCACGAGGCCATGGACTATGGCTCTTTCGTTACCGTAAAGATTGAGAATATGCGCCTGCAGCACTCTGAAAAGGTGCTCAGCGAGCAGGACGCCGCTCCCAAGATCGCTGAGCCGGAAAAGGCTCTGGGTGTGGTATCCGTTTGCGCCGGCGACGGTCTTGCCTCTGTGTTCAAGGATTTGGGCGTAGACGGCATCATTTCCGGCGGTCAGACTATGAATCCCAGCACCCAGAACATTCTGGAGGTCGTCAACCAAGTACCTGCAGAGACCGTATTTGTGCTGCCCAACAACAAGAATATCATTATGGCTGCCCAGCAGGTGGACGCGCTGAGTCCCAAGAATGTGGTGGTTATCTCCAGCAAGACCGTTCCTCAGGGTATCACCGCTATGCTGAACTTCAATCCCGACGGTGAGGTGCAGGAGAATGTGGACGCCATGACCGAGTCTCTGGACACTGTGGACACCATGCAGATCACCTACGCCGCCAGAAATTCCGATTTCGACGGCTATGACATTCACGAGGGTGACTATCTGGCCATGTACGGCGGCGCGCTGTTCGGCACCGGCCCCGACATTACTGCCCTTCTGAAGGCGTTGGCTGAAAAGGTGCAGGAAACCGGCAAGGAATATATCACCATTTACTACGGTGAGGACATTTCCGAAGAACAGGCTCAGGAGGCCGCCGGTGTATTCACTGAAGTTTGTCCGGACGCAGATGTGAATTTGCTCCCCGGCGGTCAGCCCGTATATTATTATTTAATCTCAGCAGAATAATACACAAAGGCTCACTGCATACAAGTAGTGAGCCTTTGTTTTCAACTGTAGGGGGCATCTTATGGAAAACAAATTCTTCTCAAATGCTGCCAAAAAAATAAGACCTCTGGTAACATTTCTGTCCGGGAAACAGATTGGCATCTACGCCGCCGGCGCGGGGTACTTTATCGTCTTGTCGATTTTTCCCCTGTTGGTGCTGATTTTGTCCTTGCTGCGGTACACCGGTCTGCAAGTGGAAACCCTCACGGATTTGGTGTCCGGTTTTCTGCCGCAAGCGCTGATTCCCTCTGCCAAGCGGCTGATTGTCAGCACCTACCGAAACACCTCCGGCGCGGTGATTTCCCTGTCGGTGATCACCGGTCTGTGGTCGGCAAGCCGGGGGATTTACGGGTTGCTCACAGGTCTGAACGCCATTTACGGGGTCAAAGAAAGCCGGGGATATTTCTACACCCGAAGCATTAGTGTGGTCTACACCTTTCTTTTTCTTTTGATGCTGCTGGCAACTCTGCTGCTGAACGTATTCGGCACGACCTTGCTGCAATGGCTGCCCCTGGAGAATCTGACCTTGGTGTCGTTATTGTGGGACCTTGTGGACTGGCGGTTTGTACTGATGCTTCTGCTTCAGACGGGGCTGTTTAGCGCTATGTTCATGGCGCTGCCCAACCGGAAAAACACCTTTCGCCAAAGCCTGCCCGGCGCACTGCTGGCAAGCGTGGGCTGGCTGGTGTTTTCCGACCTGTATTCTATTTATGTGGAGCATTTCTCCGGCTACGCCAATATTTTCGGCTCGGTGTACGCGGTTGCGCTGAGTATGCTATGGCTGTATTTCTGCATTTCTATTGTGTTCTACGGCGGCGCGCTGAATCAGTATTTGATTTCCAGAAAGCAGTAATTTTTTCCAAAATGTTACAGCTTGTTCATATCCTTGTTGTATAGTGAACTGTAAAAGGGGGTGTTGCGGGTGTTCGGTTTTGTTTCTGCCAACTTAAAAGAGCTTTCCAAAGAGGAAAAACTACGCTATAACAGTATCTACTGCGGCATCTGCCGGCAGATTAAAGGGCAATGCTCCTCCCCTGCCAGAGTGTGCTTGAGCTTTGACATGGCGTTTCTTGCTATGCTGCTGATGAGCCTGTATGAGCCGGCGGAAACTTCCGGTAATCGCGCCTGCGGTCTGCACCCCATCAAGCCCCGCAGCTGGGTGGACAGTGAAATCATCCGCTACTGCGCCTGTATGAATGTGGCGCTGGGCTACTATAATGCATTAGACGACTATCAGGACGATGGAAAACCCGCCGCTAAGGTGATGTGCGGCATCCTAGGGCGGGATTTGGAGAAAATCAAGACCCGCTACCCCCGACAGTGTCAGGCTATGGAAACCTGTCTTTCTGAGCTGCGGCTGTTGGAAACCGAAAACTGCCCCAACCCCGACCTGCCTGCCGGCTGTTTTGGCAGACTGTTGGGAGAGTTGTTTGTCTATCAAGAGGATTTGTGGGCGGACACCCTGCGGAATATGGGCGATGCCCTGGGACGGTACATCTATTTAGCTGACGGGGCGATGGACTACCGTCGGGACAAAAAACGCAAACAATACAACCCCTTTTTGGCTATGGAAACCGGAGAGAATCCCGCCCAATGGGAAAACTGGTTAGTTCTCGCTATGGGTAGATGCACGGATTTCTACGAACGTTTGCCCCTGGTGCAGGACAAACACATATTGGACAACATTCTGTACAGCGGTATCTGGATTGCCTATCGGGCAAAAGTGAGGAAGTAAATATGATAAATGACCCTTATAAGATTTTAGGCATCAGCCGGGACGCCACCGATGAAGAAATCAAGCGCGCCTACCGGCGACTTGCGAAACAATACCACCCGGACCGGAATCCCGGTGACCCGGTGGCGGCGCAGAAAATGCAGGAAATCAACGCTGCCTATGAGCAAATTAAAAATCCCGATAAAGCAAGTGACCCCTTCCGTGGCTATCAACAGCATCAGAATGAGGGACAATACCGGCAGGCAGCCTTCCAATATATCCGCTTCCGGCGGTATCGGGAGGCGCTGAATGTGCTGCAGTCTGACAGCAATCACGATGCCCAGTGGTACTACCTGTCTGCTCTTGCCCACAACGGACTGGGCAATCAGGTCACCGCTTTGGAACATATCCGCCGGGCAGTCTCTATGGAGCCAAACAATTACACCTATCAGCAAGCCCTGGCTGCTATGGAAAACGGCGGCGCAGCCTATCGCCAGCAGGCAGGCAACTACCGGGGTTATATGTGGGGCGGGTCGTCCTGCGGCTCTTTGTGTCTGTGCTACCTTCTGCAGCTGTTCTGCTGCCGTGGGCGCTGTTTCTTCTGCTGCTGAAAAATTACCAAATTTCTTCAGAAATTCTGTATATTTCAATTTATGGTATTGTGAATGTAAATTTTATATGCTATAATAACCGAACAACCCATTCTCCAAAAAGAAAGGTGAAGAGATTATGAAAGAATTATGGAATAAAACACTGAAGCTCTGGGCCTCCTTCCGGGCTTGGAAGTACAGCACCTATGCCCTCTACGGCGCTGCTGCAGTTGCAGTGGTTGCAGTTGCAGTAGTCATCGTGCTGTGCGCCGTAGGTCCCAAGGGACCCGACACTCCCACCCTGCCTACCGGCGGCTCCTCTATGGACGGCACCAACCCCACCCGCGGGAACAGCACTGGCAACAATGGTGGCAGCGCCGACAATAACGGTGGCTCTACCGACAACAACGGCAGCTCCGACAATAACGGCGGCAGCTCCTCCGACAACAACGGCGGCAGCTCCTCCGGCAACAACGGCGGCAGCTCCTCCGGTAACAACGGCGGCAGCTCCTCCGGCAACAACGGTGGCAGCTCCTCCGGTAACAACGGCAGCAGCTCCACCCCCAGCGGCCCCGCTAAGCCTCCCGTTGTAGAGAACGACAACACCAACTCCAATGCCGCTCTCGCTCCCGAGGCTACCGCTGATCAGATGAAGAATGTGGTAGCTGTAAAGACCTCTACCGCAGGCGGTGCAATCACCGCTCACCCCGGCGGACGTGTTACATACACCATTTCCATTACCAACAACAACTCCCAGGCAATCAGTGTCAACGTTACTGACACTCTGCCCGAGGGCACCAGCCTGGTAAGAGGCGGTACTGCCAACGGCAAGACCATTTCCTGGAAGGTCAACCGAATCGAACCCGGCAAGACCCACAATATCATCTACACCGTAAAGCCTGAGTACACCATCAAGCAGGTGCGTGATTCCAAGACCGATATCATCATCAAGAACACCGCCGCTAAGGTACAGGACAAGGCTGTTGCCGCTCCTTCCAAGGACATCTGGGTGCTGGAAACCTTCAATACCGAGGACCGTCGTAAGATGGAGATGGCCATTGACGCTATGGTTACCGCTAACCTGACTGCCAAGAACTCTTACAAAATGGCTATGAACCGGATTCCCCTGCTGAATATGATGTACTATGTTGGCTTCTCTGCCGCTCCCGGCTTCGGTACAAATGTTGCAGATCCTTCCGAAATCTTGACAACAATTTTCGATAAGGCTGGTCAAAGCGGCGGCAGCTCCGGTTCTGCCGGCGGCGAGGACGTTGTAGAAACCGCTTCCAATATGCTGAACAAGGTCGTTCCCACTCTGTACGGCGGTACCAAGGTCCCCGCTTCCAAGGACAGTCTGTTCCGTGGCGCACGGGCAACTTCTGTAACTGCCGCTGACCTGATCTCCGGCGACGCTATTTTCGTGGAAAAGGGTGGCAAAACCACGCTGTATGTCTACGACGGCACTTACCTGGTAGAACTGGCTGAGACCAAGGTGACCACCAATATCACCCCCTCCACCGTTCTGTCCACTCTGCCCTCCTCTGACAGATACGCAGTTCTCCGTACATCCATCGGTTACAACATCACCTTCGCTCTGAACGATGATGAGTACTTCAACAAGGCCGACAAAGAAGGCTACACCACTCTGGAGAAGCAGCTGATTGCTACCGCAGAGGCCTATCTGCTCCGTGGTGACCGTAACCAGTACACAGATGACTCCACCGGCACTTCCACTAACCGGGCAGTATCCACCACCAAGCAGCCCGAGGATTGCACCGTTGACCAGTACGGCTACACCAACTGCGCCTACTTCACCTACGATGTCCACTGGGCAACCTACGGCGTTGCCGCAAAGGCTACCCTAAGCAGCACCGGTAAATCTCAGATTCAGTCTACCACCACCTATCTGGCAGACGCTGCTAAGTATAAGTGGAATGCTGAAACCAAGACCGGCGGCAACAAGAGTACCATCTTCTACTGCGAACCTATGGTAAAGAATGGCGATCAATGGGTTTCCAATATGACTGAGGCTGAACAGGCAGCTGCAAAGCAGTACATTATTGAGAATCTCCGTCCCGGTGATATTATCTGCATCCGCAGAACCACCAACTCCGGTCACGCAATGCTGTACGCAGGCAATGGCACCATCATCCACAGCTCCGGCTCCAATTACAGCAGAACCAACAAGACCGATACCCACGAAGCAACCGTCCGCTTCAGAATGGTAGCCGACCTGTTTGACCCCACCATCTACAACCAGACCAGCTATGTATTTAATCTGGCCAGCTTCTCCATTGTCCGTCTGCAGAATCTGACTACCAATGCTGCTGCTACTCAGAATGCCTTGAACCGTGTGAATAAAATGCAGGGCATCGTCGCTGAGAAGATCACCTCTACCTCTATGGGCAAGACTGTGAACCCCGGCGACACTATCACCTACACCTTCCATGTGTTCAACACCAACAAGGACGCAAAGACCGTAGAAATTAAGGACGTTCTGTCCGAGCATGTTACCTTCGCTTCCGCCACCAACGGCGGCAGCTGCAGTGGCAGCAACATCAGCTGGAATCTGACTGTTCCCGCTGAGACCCGTATCTCCGTATCCTACACCGTCAAGGTGAAGGACAGTGTATCCACCGCTTACACCAAGATCGACGGCCACAAGGCTACCATCAACGGTGTTTCCCATAAGTGTCCCCACACCTATGTTGCCAACACCCTGACCGCTGCTCAGCAGCAGCAGCTGGTTGCCGCTGTGAACACCGTCAAGGCCCAGGGCGTTTCCGGTCTGAACAGCGTGCAGATCGCAAACCTGATCTACAAGACCGCTTTTGGTATTGACAACCTCTTCGGCGATCAGGTTACCAACTGCAGCCAGCTTATAAACGGCAACTCCTCAACAACCATTGCAACCGCAACCAACAACATTGGCGTATTCAACGACTCCTCCTACTGGTCAAGCAGCAACAAAACCACTGTTGCCTTTAAGGACACCAACACCTCCCTGGCTTCCAAGATGGTAGCCCCCGGTTTGTTCGGCGGCGGTCTGGTATACACCACCGAGAGAGATGGTTATACCCGCTTTACCAACGAAGTCGGTGCTTCTCTCCGCAGCCGGTACTTCTGGGAGAAGGATCTGGTGATCGGTGATATCTTCCTGATGAAGTCCACTTCTACCGAACAGATGTATATCTACATTGGCAATGACACCTTTGTAAGTATCGGCGGCGGCTTCACCGTGCTTACCGAGAAGAGCGTCTCTGAGCGATTCCAGTATGCTCCGAGTATAGCTGACTTTAAATATCTGGCTGTTCTCCGTCCCTCTATGGCACACGAGAACATCTAATCTAACCTAACAAAAATCCTCCCCAAATGGGGAGGATTTTTTAGCCGCTAAAGCGGTTCAAATATTCATACAGAGGAATCAGTTTTTCCAGGAATTCACCGGCCCGGTTTCCCAGCTCCGGTCCGAAGATGTCTTCGGTCACCGGCTCGTCTACCACGCAGGCAATCTTGCCTTTCCAGGCATAGTACGGAGCAAGGGACGGTGTAGGCGCTTCCTTGGGGCGCTTATACAGTTCTGCATCAACAGGTACGCCGGTATCCTTTTCCGTATCGGCAATCAACTTCAAAAATGCCTTGGGTTTTGCGGCAATGGACTTGCGAAATTCTTCCAGCATGGCGGTCTTGGGATGCCACCAAATCAGGCCGTAGCTAACACCCTCCGGGCAGATTTCAAAGTACAGACAGGGATGCTCTGCCCACCACTCCACATCCCGGCGGATGCAGATCCACAGGCTTTCCTTGTAGGGTGTATCGTGGTGCATACGGGCATCCCGGTAGATACGGCTGACTTTCAGCAAATTGCCCGGTCTCTCCAAAAAGGGCTGAAACAGGTCTTTGCCCAAAGCCTTCATCGGCTCATATAGGTGGTTTACATAATCTTTCTTGTGTTCGGTGAACCATTCCCGGTTATTGTTCATTCGGATTCCCCAAAGGAAATCCACAGTCTCCGGGGTAAAGCCTTCAAACATAGGTTTCTCCTTTTTAGTGGGCGCCGGACAGGGGGCGCATAACGCTGAATACATCAAAGCGGGTATCGTGAAGCTCCGTCAGGAACACCAGATTCACCGCTGTATCCGCCACACCACTGGTGGGCGCGAAGGTGGCTGCCTGCAAGGCGTCCATACCCTCCACGTACATACGGCTGCGACCCTCGGGCATGGTAAACTCTGCGTTTTTCACAAAGGACACAGCAAACCGGTCTGTGGCGCAGGCGGACATCAACACCTTCGCCGCATTGCTCAGCAGCTCCGCCTGATCGCCGTTCACCAGAATCTTGGTGGTTTCGGGGAATTGGAAATCATCCAGCACCACCTCGTCAAATCCGAGGCCCTTCAATTCCATAATGATCTGGGTCAGGTAGGACAGCGTTCCCTGGCTGGCCGGGTGCAGCCAGTAGCAGCCGTCATCATCCATATACAGGTAGCCACCGGAGGAGTGGTGGACACCGTCCGGCACATGATTCAGACCGTAGTCATAGTCCCGCAGGGCGGGGATCCGGGCGATGGCATAGCGGTTGGTCCGCTGCAGATAGGCAATCAGCTCGTCCATCTTTTCGGCATTGATGCTGCTGTTTCGCTTGCTGCTGACGGTGGAGGAATAGTAAAAGTCACCCTTGATGACTTTTACGTCCACCATCACGGCGGTTTCCGCAGGCAGCGCCTGAATCTGGCTGATGACCTGATCAATATCCTGCAGATCTGTTTTCTCCACATAGTAGCCCAGAATCTGGGTCAACTCGGTGCTGCCGGTCATCTGAT
>JAZSAD010000059.1:0-13245 GCA_045601715.1 Faecousia sp. | reverse complement strand
CCTTATTTTCGGAGGCAAATCGACAAAAGTCCCTTAAAAAATTTTTTGGTTATGGTTCCTGCCGTTTGGCGTTTATTAACAGTAGAAGTCGCGGATCTTCTTGGCGCGGCTGGGATGGCGCAGCTTGCGGATGGCCTTGTTCTCGATCTGGCGGATACGCTCACGGGTAACGCCGAAGATCTGGCCCACCTCCTCCAGGGTGTGGGTACGGCCGTCGTACATACCGAAACGCATCCGCAGAACGTCTGCCTCGCGCTCGGTCAAGGTGTCCAGGATCTCCTTCAGGGCCTCGGCCAGCAGGGCGTTGGAGGTGGCGTCGGCGGGACCGGGGGTCCGCTCGTCTTCCACGAAGGGGCCGATGGAGGTATCTTCCTCATCGCCCACGGGGGTGTCCAGAGACAGGGTATCGGCGGCGGAGCGGTTTGCCTCGATAATCTTCTCTACGCGCAGACCCAGCTCGCCTGCGATCTCCTCTACGGTAGGCTCACGGCCCAGCTCTTGCACCAGCTTCCGGTTGCAGCGGGTAGCCTTATTAATGACCTCAACCATATGCACCGGCACCCGGATGGTACGGGCTTGGTCAGCGATGGCTCTTGTGATGGCCTGCCGAATCCACCAGGTGGCATATGTAGAGAATTTGTTTCCCTTTGTCCAGTCAAATTTGTCTACGGCGCGAATCAGGCCGGTATTACCCTCCTGAATCAGGTCCAGAATGTGCAGACCGCGGCCGCTGTATTTCTTGGCAATGGAAACCACCAGACGGAGGTTTGCCTCGGTCAGCTTGTTCTTTGCGGTCTGGTCGCCCTCGGAGACCTTCTGTGCCAGCTCCACTTCCTCTTCGGCGCTGAGCAGCTTAATCTGACCGATTTCCTTCAGATACATTCTCACAGGGTCGTCCAGATTGTATTCTGCAGCCAGGTCCACTGGGTCTACCAGCTCTTCCTCGTCCACATCGGCAAGGTCAATATCGGAATCCAAATCGTCTACCAGTTCCAGCGCATCGTCAAAATCCAGGTCCTCGCTGACAATCTGGATGTTCATGGCTTCAAAGCTGTCGTAGATTTCCTCGATTTTTTCAGGACTCAGGTCCATATCCTCCAGCTGAGCCCGCAGGTCGCAGTCCCGGATCATGCCGTCTTTTCTGCCTTGGGCCATCAGCTTCTGCAGAGCGGCCTGCAATTCCTCGGGAGATTTGGGTTGTTTTTTGGTTGTGCTCATTCAGCTATCCCCTTTTTGTCTTTTTTCTCACTTTTTCCGTGCCGTTAGACTATACCTTGATTCTTATGTTTTGACAAGGGTTTTGCAAAAAATTTTTTTAATCATCGGCTTTCGGCGGTTTTTGTCGGCGTATGGTACAGTATTCCCCGACTTTTGCCAAAACATACTGTTTACAATCGGCGGAAGATTCGTTATAATAAATGAAACACTAAAGTGGCGGAATATGACCTTGCCACATTCGTTTTTGAGGAGTTATCTATGAAAGAGCTTTCTAAAATTCGTAATTTCTCCATCATTGCCCATATCGACCACGGCAAGTCCACCCTGGCAGACCGTCTGCTGGAGGAATGCGCCGCTATCGACAAGCGGGAGATGGAGGACCAGATTCTGGACTCCATGGACTTGGAGCGGGAGCGTGGCATTACCATTAAAGCCACCGCCGTCCAGCTGACCTATCAGGCAGACGACGGGGAAACCTATGCCTTGAACCTGATTGACACTCCGGGTCACGTGGACTTTAACTATGAGGTTTCCCGCTCCCTTGCCGCTTGCGAGGGCGCAGTGTTGGTGGTGGATGCATCTCAGGGTGTGGAGGCTCAGACCCTTGCCAACACCTTCTTAGCTACCGACGCAGGGTTGGATGTGTTGCCGGTGATCAATAAGATTGACCTGCCCTCCGCCCGTCCTCAGGAAGTAAAAAAGGAGATTGAGGATATTATCTGCGTACCGGCAGAGGATGCTCCGGAAATCTCCGCCAAAAACGGCATCAACATTCACTCCGTGTTGGAGATGATTGTTAAGGATGTTCCTGCGCCTACCGGCGACCGGAACGCACCCCTGCAGGCGCTGATTTTTGACAGCCAGTACGATGCCTATCGGGGCGTGATCGTTTACACCCGTATCAAAGAGGGTACTGTCCGGGCGGGTATGGATATTAAGATGATGGCCACCGGCGCTACCTATAAGGTAGTGGAAGTGGGCAAAATGAGTCCCAAGGGTTTGGTTCCTGCCGATGCTCTGGGCGCAGGTGAGGTTGGCTATATCACCGCATCTATCAAGACGGTTTCCGACACTCAGGTGGGCGATACCATCACCGGCGTGGAAAATCCCGCCAGTGAGCCGCTGCCCGGCTATCGGCAGGTGCAGCCCATGGTGTACTCCGGTGTATACCCTGCCGACGGCGCCAAATATCAGGACCTGCGTGAAGCACTGGAAAAGCTCAAGCTGAACGACGCGTCCTTTGTCTATGAGCTGGAAAGCTCCATCGCCCTGGGCTTTGGTTTCCGCTGCGGATTTTTGGGACTTCTCCATATGGAAATTATCCAGGAGCGTCTGGAACGGGAGTATAATCTGGATTTGATTACCACCGCCCCTAACGTTTCCTATCGGGTCACAACCCTGGATGGTACGGTGAAAATGGTGGACAATCCGCTGGATTACCCCGACCCCATGGATATTCAGCTGGCGGAAGAGCCTTTTGTAAAAGTCAATCTGATGGCGCCCCAGGAGTATGTGGGCAACATTATGGATTTGGCAACCTCCCGTCGAGGCGAGTTTAAGGATATGGTGTATCTGGATGCCAACCGTGTGGAATTGCACTACGATATGCCCCTGAACGAGATTATTTACGACTTTTTTGATGCCCTGAAATCCCGTACCCGTGGTTACGGCAGTTTGGACTATGAGCTCATCGGCTATCGTCCCAGTAAGCTGGTGAAGCTGGATATTCTGCTGAACGGCGACATTGTGGACGCTCTGAGTTTCATTCTCTTTGCGGACAATGCCTACCCCCGGGCAAGAAAGATCTGCGAACGACTGAAGGAAAATATTCCCCGCGCCCAGTTTGAAATCCCCGTACAGGCAGCCATTGGCGGCAAGATTATTGCCCGTGAGACCATTAAGGCCCTGCGGAAGGACGTGCTCGCCAAGTGCTATGGCGGCGATATCACCCGGAAAAAGAAGCTGCTGGAAAAGCAGAAAGAGGGTAAAAAGCGGATGCGTACCTTCGGTACGGTTTCCGTCCCTTCCGAAGCTTTTATGGCAGTCCTCAAACTGGACGAAGACTAATGTCTTCATACTTTCTCTCCGGCGAGAAAGTATGCAAAGAGCCGCCGGGAAACGTTTCGTAGGTTTCCCGGACTCTTCCCACGACCAAAGGGGGAGCGGCTAAACATCCTCTTTATCAGCAGTTTTCTCCGCTTCCCCCTTTGGAATCCCCAAGACTGCGGAATAAAAACAAAATTCCTTTTTCGGCACTGAAATAGAATGGCCTGGGGGATACCAAAGGGGCACGGCGTCTCGAGCGGGAGCTCGAGTGATCCCCTTTGGCCGGTTCTTTGGTAACTTTCTTGCCGGAACAAGAAAGTTACCCGCCGGAGGCATTTCTGCCGACAGGCAATAAATATAACACTTTGGAGGCAATTATGCCCTTATTTGCTAGCAAAAACAGAACCCCTTTGGGTATTTACATCCACGTGCCCTTTTGCCGGAGCAAGTGCCAGTACTGTGACTTTTACAGCCTCACAACCAAGGAGGACAAGTGGCTGGACGGCTATCAGGACGCGGTCTGCGCCCATATCCGGGAGACAGGCCCTCTGGCGCCGGACTACGTGGTGGATACCATCTATTTTGGCGGCGGCACCCCCAGCTTTTTCGGCGCGGACGGTATGGCCGCTATCCTGAACACAATACGAAAATCCTTTAAGGTATCTCCCACAGCGGAAATTACCTTCGAGGCAAACCCTGATTCCGTCACTGACCGGCTGCTCCGCCGGCTGCACAGCGAGGGCTTTAACCGGGTAAGCCTGGGCATCCAGTGCGATGATGATGAAATTCTCAAAAAGCTGGGCAGACCCCATTCCTATGCCCAGGCAGTGTCTGCGGTGCAGCGGATTCGGAAATATAAATTCAAGAATCTGTCGGTGGACCTGATGTATGGTCTGCCGGGACAGAGCCTGCAGGCCTGGGAACGAACCCTCAAAAACGTGCTGAAGCTCCAACCGGAGCATATCAGCTGTTATGGTCTGAAGGTGGAGGAGGGTACACCCCTTGCCGAGTATCAGGAATACTGCAACCTGGCAGACGATGATACCCAGGCGGATATGTATCTGTCGGCAGTGGAAATTTTGCGGCAGCACGGCTACCGCCAGTATGAAATTTCCAATTTCTGCCGGAAGGGTAACGTGTCCCGTCACAATCTCAAATACTGGAACGGCGACCCCTATCTGGGATTTGGTCCCAATGCCAGTTCCGACTTCGGCGGCAGCCGGTTTACTATTGTTCGGGATTTGAAAAAGTATATCGAAGGCATCAAAAAAGGCGGACAGGTGCTGGACGAGGTGCAGGAGATTGCCTCCCGGGAGCGGGCGGGCGAGTATCTGATGATGCGCCTGCGCACCGCTGCCGGCATTGATCCCAAGGTATACGAGCGGCGGTATTTGCTGCCCTTTGCGCCCCTGGAAAAGTGTTTGCAGGAATGCAAGGAAAAAGGCCTTGCCACCAAGACCTTTGACGGCCGCTGGCATTTGACCCCCAACGGCTTTTTGCTGTCCAACACCATTATTTCCGACCTGTTACTGATTCAAGAGAAGAACTGACCAGCCGGTACAGCCCCATAGCAAGCAGACTGATGGGAATCCACAGCAGAGAAAAAAACAGGCAAATTTGCCCGTGGAAGTTAAAGGGCATATGGCGGTAATCCCATACCCCATAGCTGCGGTTGCATAAAAGGCCTGCTGCCAGCTCCACCATAGTAATGATCCCTGCCCCTACGATACCCCGTAGGGGCAGATTTAATCGGGGACGGACAGCGTTCAGCTTGCCTAAAAGCAAGAAACAGACACCTCCGGCAAAGAACATACTGATGTGACTCCACCCCCGCCAAAGCCATTCCAACCCTACATATCCGCTGCCGCCCAGCAAAAAGAGCAAAAATCCTTTTAAAATACGCAAAATGATCACCTCTGGGGTAGGATTCCCAAAAATTTCCCGGAAAATACAGAAATAAATCTTGACAAAAGGGCAAACCCTGTATATAATAACAAAGCTGATTTTCGGCTATCCGGAATCAGTGCCTTATATGGCGGCGTAACTCAGTTGGTAGAGTACCCGGTTCATACCCGGTATGTCACCTGTTCAAGTCAGGTCGCCGCTACCAGGCCCGTTGGTCAAGCGGTTAAGACACCGCCCTTTCACGGCGGTAACATGGGTTCGATTCCCGTACGGGTCACCAAAAAGAAAACCACACCGTAAGGTGTGGTTTTTCTTTTTGCTTGACCCAGGGAATCGAACCCTTAGCAGTGCAACTGTCCGGTGGACAGTTGCTGCCACCAGTTCAAAAACTGGTGGCTACATTTTCATATCGATTCCCGTACGGGTCACCAAAAAAAGAACAGACACCTTTAGGTGTCTGTTCTTTTTTTGCTCCCGTCGGGAATCGAAGAGGCCGGCACTGCGGAGCAGGGCAAAAAAGTGTCCGGTGGACACTTTTTTAGGCCGGGGGAGATTCCATTTGCTTCGGATCAGACCCGGATGGGTCAGAGCCGGAGTAAATCCACGGGTCACAGTTAGATATAAAAACACAACAGTTGCAGTTATCATAACTTTCTGCTATACTATATCCTGAAATATTATGGATTCGAGGTCCTGTTTATGAGAATGCGTAGAATGAAAAATTTAGACAGCCGTATGGAGGCAACCGCTGCCTACCGCATTGGTGTTCCTGCGGACTACAAGGGCAAGTGGCGCAGCCTGAAGCCTGACTGCACCGCCCTGTGGGTGGAGGTGGGCTGCGGTAAGGGTAAATTTACCGCCGAGACCGCTGAGGCAAATCCCGATGTGTTGCTGATTGCAGTGGAGCGCTGCCGGGAAGCTATGGTTGTGGCGAGGGAAAAGGCGCAAAAAATGGGCCTTACCAATGTGTCCTTTATCGATATGGACGTTGCCGGCATTGAGGAAATTTTTGCCGCCGGGGAGATGGACCGGCTGTTTATCAATTTCCCTGACCCCTGGCCCAGAAAGAAAAACGCCAAGCGCAGACTCACCCACAGAGGCTTTTTGGATAAGTACTGCCGGACAGTGAAAGAGGGCGGCGAGATTCATTTCAAGACCGATAATGCGCCCTTGTTTGAATACTCTGTAGAGGAATTTGCGGCCTGCGGTTTGCAGGTGAATAACCTGACCCGGAATTTACACGAAAACGGCATTGTGGGCATTATGACCGGTTACGAGGAGAAGTTCCACGCATTGGGTACACCCATTAACCGTTGCGAGGTGGTTTGCAAACCCTTCGTAATGCCCAAAGAGGAAAAGAAAGAAACTGAGGAAACTCTATGAACACATATCACGCAGGTGACTGCGATGTAGTCGTCATTGGCGCAGGCCACGCCGGTATCGAGGCGGCGCTGGCAGCTGCCCGGTTAGGCCTTTCCACCATTCTGTTCACCATCAATCTGGACGCAGTGGGTAATATGCCCTGCAATCCCGCCATCGGCGGCACGGGAAAGGGCCATTTGGTGCGGGAACTGGACGCATTGGGCGGCGAAATGGGCCTGGCGGCGGATGCGGCCTGCATCCAGTACCGGATGCTGAACCGGGGCAAAGGCCCTGCTGTCCACTCCCTGCGGGCCCAGGGAGATAGGCGGCGCTATCAGGAATATATGAAGCACGCCCTGGAGCTGCAGGAGAATCTGCAGTTAAAGCAGGCGCAGATTGTGGAAATCTATACGGAAAACAATGCTGTGACCGGTGTGAGAACCAAGCTGGGCGCCATTTATAATGCCAAGGCGGTGATTATCGCCACCGGCACCTATTTGGACAGCACTGTCATCACCGGCGAGAGCGTGGAATCTGCCGGCCCGGACGGTATGCATGCATCTATCGGTCTAGCAGATAACCTGCGGGAGCTGGGATTGCCCCTGCGCCGGTTCAAGACCGGCACACCCCCCAGAGTCAACCGCCGGAGTATCGATTTTTCCAAAATGGAGCTGCAGCCCGGTGACGAGACCCCCGAGCCTTTCTCCTTCCGCACCACCCATAAGCTGAATAATCAGGCGGTCTGCTATCTTACTTATACCTGCGAGGAGACCCATCAGGTGATTCGGGAGAATCTCCACCGCAGTCCTATGTATGACGGCACCATATCCGGTGTTGGCCCTCGGTACTGCCCCAGTATCGAGACGAAAATCGTCCGCTTTGCGGAGAAGAGCCGCCACCAGCTGTTTATTGAGCCTTGCGGTCTGGACACGGAGGAGATGTACATTCAAGGCTTTTCCTCCAGCCTACCCGAGGATGTGCAGCTGCAAATGCTCCACACCGTTCCCGGACTGGAAAATGCGGAGATGATGCGTCCGGCTTATGCGATTGAATATGAGTGCATCGATCCCACCGCCTTGCTGCCTACCCTGGAATACAAGAAGATTTCCGGTTTATATGGCGCAGGTCAGTTTAACGGTTCTTCCGGTTACGAAGAGGCGGCGGTGCAGGGCTTGGTTGCCGGTATCAACGCGGCGCTGAAATTGCAGGGAAAAGACCCCTTGATCCTCACCCGGGATACCAGTTATATCGGTACGCTCATTGACGACTTGGTGACCAAAGGCACAGAAGAGCCCTATCGGATTATGACCAGCCTGTCGGAATATCGGCTGCTCCATCGACAGGACAATGCCGATCAGCGGCTGACCCATATGGGCGCAAAGGTGGGTCTTGTACCCCAGGAGCGGCTGCAGCAGGTGGAAGAAAAGTATGCCGCTGTGGCAAGGGAAATTCAGCGGCTGGAAAGCAACGGCGTACCGGGGAGTCCGGAACTGAACGAAATGCTCGCTCTCCGGGAGTCCACCCCGGTGGAAAATTCTGCTCGTCTTGCAGATTTGCTCCGCAGACCAAAAGTGACTTATGCGGACATTGCGCCTTTCGACCCAAACCGCCCGGAATTGCCGGCAGCGGTGAAGGAGGAAGTGGAGATTCAGGTGAAGTATGCCGGGTATCTTGCCCGTCAGGAAAAGCAGGTGGCGGAGTTCAAAAAAGAGGAAGCAAGATTGCTTCCTGGGGATTTGAACTATGAAGCCATCGCCGGTCTGCGGCTGGAGGCAAGGGACAAGCTTTCCCAGATCCGCCCGGTGTCCATCGGACAGGCCAGCCGGATCTCCGGCGTCAGTCCGGCAGATATCGCCGTGCTGCTCATCTATTTGGAACAAAACGGGTTATAAGTGTAGGGCGGGGGTTTACTCCCGCCGTAAAGAAGGTGTTTCGGCGGGACCAAGGCCCCGCCCTACGGCCAAAAATATAAATGGGTTATAAATGAAAAAACTGCACTGCCATTTGGCAGTGCAGTTTTTGTTTTACAGAGAATTAGACTTCCGGAATTTGGGAAGTTCGAACTGAAGGGTATAGTCGATTTGCCGCAGCTTCCAGCGAAGAGCTTCCTCGTCGCACAGGTAGTCCTGCATAGGCTCCCAGCCAAGACGGCTGTCCGCCTGCACCGCAGGAATGGTATCTTCTGCGTTCTTTCGCTCGGCAAGGAGCAATGCTTCAATCTCCTCCAACAGCTTTGCGGCCTTCTCTTTGTCGCCGATGATGGAAAGCTGCTGCAGCTTGATGTAGAACGCCTTGATGTTGATAACGGTAGTGCAGGAGTTGATGATGAAGGTGGTCAGCGCTTTTAGTTTTTCCAGATTACGGCTGTCCTTTGTAATGGTATTCAGGCTGTCCATACCATCCTGCATAAGCTTGCGTACCTTGCCCAGCAGTTCCATTTCATCGTAAATACGCACACCGGGCAGAGAGTTTCGGCCGGCAATGTCGGGGGTGTACCAGGCCCAGTAGTATTGGTGGGCGCCCAGACGGGTGACCGGCTTTCTGCCGCCGTTGGGCAGGGGGGTCAGACCTACCCGGGGATCCTGCATCCAGAAGGGGAAGGACGGACCGGTGCGGAATCCACCGTACTGGTCCTCGTTGGTGGCGGGGTAGTAGGTGATGGCCTGGCTGAAACAGCGGAAGGCCTTATCCACCTTGGCGACGTTCTCCTCGCCAAAGTCACGGGCAATCAGCTTCAGCAGCCACTGCTCAGGCGTTGCGCCCTGATAGGGGGTAAAGAACATATATTTTTCCAGCTCTGTCATAATGGAGGGGTGGAAACCGTAGTGGATATTCTCGCCCACGGCCTTCAAATCCCATTTTTCAGCGGCTTCAACCATACCCGCCCACCGCTTCATCCATTGGTAGGGCATTGGCTCATAGGGAACCATACCGAAGTCCCAGGTGCGGCCGGAGGATTGGGCATTGGTGGAAAGACGGATACCCCGTCGCTTGCAGGCTTCCGCTTCGGAAACGAAATATTTGCCCGGGCCTACAAAGTTCAGGGAGTAGTCTACCCCATCCTGTACTGTGTTGCCCATCTGCCGCTGCTCAAACATATCCCAGGTAGCCTGCAGGGTGATGTCGGTGGGCAGACGGTCAATGAGGGCAATCCGGTCCTCCTCGGGGGCATAGCCCCAGTTATAGGTGGAGAAGGACAGCTGAATATGGGGGTTGTGCTTTTTTGCTACCTTGTGAATCAGGGAAACCCACTGGGCATAGTCGTAGCAAGGCCACCAGCCGGGGGTGCATTTGCCGGTGGGGATATTGTCCACAAAATTCTTTAGTCTGGGGGCAAGACCGGCTTTGGGGTCTTTGCTGCAGAATTCTGTGGCTTCCCCTATCAGACCGAAGCCTTTCAGCTTGGGACAGGCATCCAGAATCGGCCCGTAAAGATTCTCATAAAAGGCCTCTGCCCCGGGGTCGTCCGGATGGACATTGTGCTTGGCGTACAAACTGAAGGTTACGTCAATGCCGTACTTCTCTGCCCGCTCAGCCAAGGCGTTGATGTCCAGAAAACTGTCGAACTTATCTAAGTTGGCGTCCTTAATCCACAGGGAGATGGTGTCCATACCCAGGTGGGCCATGTGGGCGAATGCCTCGTCATTCCACTGGTACATACCGAAGGGGGACTGAGAGGTACGGCCCTCAAATACGGATTTCCGTTTGATGATTTCCTGTTTCAGGTAGGGGGCGCGGCGGACACCCATCAGGTCCTCCAGAAAATACAGACCCTGGGCAACGCCCCGGTTGTGATAGCCTTCCAGCAAAATGCTGTCGCTTTTCACGGTGATGCGGTAGCCCATATAGCCGGCAGCTTCCTCAATATCCCGATTCAGTACAATTTTCAGTGTTTTTGCTTCTGGGATAGGATGCTTGGATACCAAAACGGATACGCCCATAGAGGTGTAGAGGAAATCCTCAAAGTCCCGGGCAGCGTGGGTAATCACATTGTCCGCATTCTCCGGCAACAGAATCACAGTGCCGTGGTTGAACACAAAGTCATCTGCGTTGGGCGTCAGCTCCCTGTTCCGCAGATCGGGTTTGTGAATCTGCATCAGGTCTTTTTTGAATTCATAGCGTTTTTCGATGGTCATAGGATACTCCTTATTGCGTGCCCTTCTGAGCTTTCATTTGCGCTACATAATCGGCAACACTCTGCTTTACACGGTTTTCGCCCAGCTTTACATCCATTTCAGCAGATGCCTGAGCAAACCAGTCATCGGTTTCCTGCAGGCGCTCCAGTTTGATGGTACCGGGGAACAGATATTCCAGGCAGGAACACTCCACCTTGCCAGCGTGGTCGCCGCCGCCGTAAATAGCTTTGGCGTTTTCGGACATACCGCGGATGGTCTTAATCCAGTTCCAGGGATTGTCCTCGGCAGACATCTGTTGATAGAACGCTTTGTTCTCGTTCTTGCCCCACCAGCCGTAGCCCTTGGTGTCATCCAGATATTCAAAAATCAGTTTTCGCGCTGCTTTCATACAGGCAAGCTCCATAGGGTTGTAGTCCTCGGTCTGGTGAGAAACGATCATATAGATGTTCCGATTGAAGCCAGCCAGCATTAAGGATTTTAGAATCGTGTAAATGTATTGCTCAAAGGTATCGCAGTCCACGTGAATGGTGCCTGTCTCCGGACCGCCCACAGCATAGCTGGCAACGCCGTACCACACAGGGGGCATAATCACGCAGTCCATCTGCGCGGCGATCTCCCGGGCAATCCCCATGGATACCAGGCTGTCACAGCCGTAGGGGCAGACGGTGGAGTGATACTCCATAGTGCCGATGGGAATCAGAATGGGCCAGCGCTCTTTCTTTGCAATTTCCATTTCCTTAGGATAGGAAAATTCCATATGGAAGCTTCTTGTTTTCATATTGTTTACTCCTTGTCATACTGTTCGTCATTCCGAGCCAATTCGCAAACTGGCGTGGGAATCTAAAGGATGCAGCATAGATTGCCGCGGCTTACTCTGTAAGCCTCCCAATGCCAAATGCATTATATTACAGGTTTATTATCTGTTTCCGGCTTGCCTTTTGCAATGTATCGTGTTAACATATCCTTGTATAAAATTAGCATTAAAGGTGCAACACTATGCAATTACAGGAATTGGATTATCAGAATCTCAACGCCATTTTTCGTCAGGGCGGATACTATGAATTGCCACCTGACGGTGTGTGGCAGCTGGACCGTCTTCACGGGTTCGGTCAAAATAAATTTTACTACCTGACAGAAGGGGCGTTTTCGATTACCATTGAGGGAATAGAGTATACCGCCCAGCCGGGGGATTGGTTTTTTATCCCCGCCGGGGCTATGCACCGGTACAGCAATATCCCCGGTGTGGAAATGAAGAAGTACTGGATGCACTTTGACATTTACCCCTCGGTGAATCTGCTGGCGCCGCTGCAGGTGGCTTATAAGGTCAATGGGGCAAATTGCCCCAAGGTGCAGGAGCTGTTTCGGGAGTTTGCCAGGCTGCGGAAGAGCGCAGACCTGTGCGACCGCCTGCGGGTGAAGGCGATAATTTTGAATCTGATTGCCGAATATATCCGCTTGGCAGATAAGAATACACAGGTGGTGTGGAAAGAGCGGGACGAGGATATGCGGAACGTCCTGTCCTACATTCAGGTAAATTTCCGCCGGAATCTCACTACCGAGGAGATGGCCGGCGTGTGCCATATGCACCCCACCCATTTTATCCGGGCATTCAAGCTGAGAATGGCGCAGACGCCTCACCAGTACATAGCCGATGTACGGATGGAATATGCCCGGCAGCTGCTGGACAGAAGCGACCGGAGTATCATAGAAATCGCAGAAGATGCGGGTTTTTACGATTTGGCCCATTTTTCCCGTAGCTTTAAGCGGTATTTTGCTATGACTCCCACCCAGTACCGGAAAGCGCTGCCGGACAATCGACAATAAAAAAGGACTTGGATTTCTCCAAGTCCTTTTTGTTGTTAAATTAGCCGTTCTGCTCTTCCATTTCCTTCAGAGCATCCTTGCGGCTGAAGTTTGCGCGGCCCTTCTCATCGAAGCCCATGAACTTCACCCAGGTCATATCGCCCAGATTCAGCACGTCCTCAACCTTCTCGACACGGCGGTTCTCCAGCTTGGAGATGTGCACCATGCCATCGTGGCCGGGAGCAATTTCAACGAATGCGCCGATAGGCAGGATGCGAACAACCTTGCCGTAGTACAGCTTGCCCTCTTCGGGAACGAAGCAGATGTCGTCCACCATCTTCTTGGCGGCGTAAGCGGCAGCGGAGTCCACAGCGGAGATAAAGACGGAGCCATCGTCATCGATGTCTACCTTAGCGCCGGTGTCAGCGCAGATCTTCTGAATGGTCTTGCCACCGGAGCCGATAACTTCGCGGATTTTGTCCACGGGAATCTTCAGGCTCAGCATCTTGGGTGCGTATTCGGAAACCTCAGCCCGAGGCTCGGGGATGCAGGGGATCATAACCTCGTCCAGAATGACCAGACGAGCCTGACGGCAGCGCTCCAGAGCGTCAGCGATGATCTCCATGGTCAGGCCCTTGTTCTTCAGGTCCATCTGGATGGCGGTGATACCCTCGGTAGTACCGGCAACCTTGAAGTCCATCTCGCCGTGGAAGTCCTCAACACCCTGAATGTCGGTGAAGGTTCTCCACTCGCCGGTCTCCTGATCGGAGATCAG
>JAZSAD010000058.1:0-12112 GCA_045601715.1 Faecousia sp. | reverse complement strand
CGCTTTACCTTACCCTGCATACGGATGGTGTTGACCTTCTTGACCTTTACGCCGAAGATTTCTTCAACAGCGGCCTTGATTTCGGTCTTGTTGGCGTTGATAGCCACCTGGAAAACGTACTTCTTATCAGCAACATCTTCCATGGACTGCTCGGTGATAACCGGCTTAATAATGATATCGTAAGCGTTCATTATGCGAATACCTCCTCAATCTTCTGGAGGGCTGCCTTATCAACAACCAGCTTGTTAGCATTTACAACGTCGTAAACGTTCAGCAGGTTTGCGAAGGTTACCTGGCAGCCGGCGATGTTACGGCCGGACTTTACTACATTGGCGTTTGCCCCAGCGGTAACAACCAGAGCCTTGCCCTGTACGCCGACAGCGTTCAGGAAAGCAGCAAATTCCTTGGTCTTAGGTGCGTCCATCTTGATCTCGTCGATGACAACGATTGCAGTCTCCTGAGCCTTAGCGCTCAGAGCGGACTTCAGAGCCAGACGCTTAGCCTTCTTGTTCAGGGTGTAGCTGTAATCCCGGGGCTTGGGAGCAAATGCGATACCACCGTGAGTCCACTGGGGAGCGCGGGTGGAACCCTGACGGGCGCGGCCGGTGCCCTTCTGACGCCAAGGCTTACGGCCACCGCCGGAAACTTCAGCGCGGGTCAGAGCGGACTGGGTGCCCTGACGCAGGTTTGCCAGGTGGTTCTTAACAACGTCGTGAACCACGGACTGGTTGGGAGCAATACCGAAAATTGCCTCGGAGAGCTCAATCTCGCCCACAACCTTGCCGGACATATCCAAAACATTAGTCTTAAGCATATTTTAAGTTCTCCTTTCTTTAGGCATTTCTTGCGGAAGCCTTCTGGGGATTTCTGCCGGAAGCCTTCTGCGGGTTCTTGCTGATGCCGGACTCCACGTTCTTGACGCGGTTGTTCTTTACAGTGTTGCGGATGAATACCAGACCGCCCTTGGGGCCGGGGATTGCGCCGCGAACAACGATCATGTTCAGCTCTGCATCAACCTTAACGATCTCCAGGTTCTCAATGGTAACCTGCTCATTGCCCATCTGACCGGCGCCAATCTTGCCGGGGAAGATACGGGACTGGTGAGAAGAAGCACCCATAGAACCAGCGTGACGGTGAACAGGACCGCCGCCGTGGGTCATATCGGTACGGTGTGCGCCGTGGCGCTTGATGACGCCCTGATAGCCGTGGCCCTTGGAAATGCCGGTCACGTCAATCATGTCGCCAGCTTCGAAGGTGTCAGCCTTTACTACATCGCCCACATTCAGAGCGGAGCAGTCTTCCAGGCGGAACTCCTTCAGGTGCTTGACAGCCTCAACGCCAGCCTTCTTCAGATGGCCAGCCTCAGGCTTGGTGAGCTTGGATTCCTTAACGGACTCAAAGCCCAGCTGTACGGCTTCGTAGCCGTCGGTTTCGATGGTCTTCTTCTGAGTAACGGTGCAGGGGCCTGCTTCCACAACGGTAACAGGGATTACCTTGCCGGTCTCATCGAAGATCTGGGTCATGCCCACTTTCTTGCCGATGATTGCTTTCTGCATTTTGGTTTTCTCCTTTTTTAGGTTATTGGTTGACAGGCGCATTGGGAACGCCCAGCCAACATGACCCGTCGCCCGATGCTTTTCAGTGCGGGCAGCGGTGAATCCTTATATTAATAATGTATAAGGATTACAGCTTTATCTCTATCTCAACGCCAGCGGGAAGGTCCAGGCTCATCAGAGCCTCAACAGTCTTCTGGTTGGGGTTGAGGATATCGATCAGTCTCTTGTGGGTTCTACGCTCGAACTGCTCACGGCTGTCCTTGTACTTGTGAACAGCGCGAAGGATAGTCACAACTTCCTTCTTGGTGGGCAGGGGGATGGGGCCGGACACAGCAGCGCCGTTGCGCTTAGCGGTGTCTACGATCTTTGCTGCGCTGGAATCGATGAGCTGATGGTCATAAGCCTTCAGCCGGATGCGAATCATTTCCTGATTTGCCATGGTTTTGTTTCCTCCTTGAATTTCGTACTCAGTTTACGTGGTGTCTGGGTACGGTGAACCTTTCTGCTAACGCAACCGTGCGTATCACTTTGAGCCAAGAAAAATGGCCGACGCAAGGCCGACCGTTCTCCTGTCGCAACGATATACGCTGCGCTAAACAGAAGCAGTTCAGCCGCCCGATGACCGGACATACTCCGCAGAAGTTACCGCTTATTCAGCGCAATCTCCTGCATCATCGCAGTGCAAGCGCATAGTATCCCCTATGCGTGCCCGATTATGATACCACTAAAACTGCCTCTTGTCAACAACTTTTTTAGAAAAAATCACAAATTTTTTCATTATTTTTTGGTGCTTTAGCCAATGATATTTTTTACGATTTCGTACACCACAGGCACAAGGAGCGCCGGCAGCATATTCACAGTTTTGATCTTTTTGTCATCGCTGGTCAGGAAATTGATGCCGATGCACATCACCAGGGCATAGCCTACCATACAGATATTGCTGAGCAGCTCCCCAACCAACACATTTTCCAGTTGAGCAGCAAGTAAAGTCATACTGCCTTGATATATTAAAATAGGTATGGCAGAGAACAAAACACCGTATCCCAGGGATGCCGCCAGCACCACAGAGGTAATGCCGTCGATAATACCCTTCGTAATCAACGTGCTGCTATCTCCCAGCAAGCCGTCGTTGATAGAACCTACAATGGCCATAGCACCGATACAATAAATCATCGTGGCGGTGATAAAACCGGTGGAGAAATTGGACATCTTGCATTTGCTTTCGATCCACTTGCACCCTTGATTCAGCCGCTGCTCCAATTTCAGCAATTCTCCGATAAATGTACCCAACGCAAGGCTCACCACCAGAATCAGCTCACCGGAGCTGGAAATCACACCATCCTCGGCCTTCAGCATAGCGGACAGCACACCGCAGATGCCAATGATCAGCACCGCCACGCCGGTGGCCTTATGAATGGAAAATTCCATTTCCTTGCTGACCGCCTTTTTGAACACCAATCCGATGATGCCGCCCAACAGAATCAGCGCTGCATTAATCAGCGTCCCCATACGCTCCTACCCCTTTATACATTATAATATAGAGAATTTGTCTTATTGTAGCACCATTCTTTTCTTCTGTAAAGACAAACAAGCCACATAACCAAAGGTATTTTCCCATAGACTGTCTCAAGGAGGGAAATAACTATGGGGAGAAAAGATTTATGGATCGCGCTAACGGCAGTGGGCGCCGCAATTATTTTGTCCATCACCCAGTTTTGGGGACTGACTGTAGAAACCGGGGCGTGGGGCCTGTCCTTTCAGACCGAGGGGCAGCCGCCGGTAGGACCGGCCGGGGAAAAGCAGCTATATACCTACGATGCCGCATATTTGGGAGACACCACCCAAAAGGTCTTGTATCTGACCTTTGACTCCGGCTACGAAAACGGCTCTACCGAAAAGATTTTGGACGCGCTGAAAAAGCATAATGCGCCCGCCGCATTCTTTTTGGTTGGCAACTACATAGAGAAAAATGGAGATTTGGTTCGCCGTATGGTAGATGAAGGACATATCGTTGGCAACCACACCATGCACCATTTGGATATGAGCAAGCTTTCTGACAAGGACGCCTTTGCCAAGGAGCTGCAGGACTTGGAGGAATTGTTCAAAGAAACCACCGGCAAGGATTTGCCCAAATACTACCGCCCACCCCAGGGTGTTTACAGCCATGAGAATCTGCAGATGGCCAAAGAGTTAGGCTACAAAACTGTATTTTGGAGTCTCGCCTATGTGGACTGGAAAAACGATGCCCAGCCTACCAAGGAATACGCCTTTGATAAGCTATTGTCCCGCACCCATAACGGCGCAGTCGTACTGCTCCACTCCACCTCGAAAACCAATGGAGAAATTTTAGACGAGCTGCTCACCAAATGGGAAGCTGCCGGCTACCGTTTTGCTCCGATTAGCGAATTGTTCTCATGAGAAAAAGGGTGTCTTGCGACACCCTTTTACATTATCATAAATACCGGCCCAGTATCTGCTTACTCAAATTGTCCAGCGCCGTTACATCCGGTATCTCGTACCGGTTGTCGTTTACATCCCGCAGGAGCGCCCGGACACCGTCCAGTTTAAAGCCCTTCAATAGTACACGAATTTCTATGTCTGTAGATCCTTTATCCGTGTCTGTGTGGAGCGTCAGTCCATCGAATCGCTCCTCATATGCCCGGATCCTCAGAATTTTGGGTACACGGTAATACTCGTCAAGACAACCTTCTAAAATTGCCCGCTGGTCATCGGGTAACGTGTTGATATCCCGAATCACCGCCTGCTCTGTACCGCTTTCGTCCAGCAGGGTAATATATTTGTCCTGCATAGACACGGGAAACAGCCGCTTCGGCTCCAGATTTTCAAATTTCGTGCCGTCTTTCAGCTCCACATCCACCAGCGTCAGGTCCTTACGGGTGAAACAGGCGGAATCTCCATCAATATAAATCCGTTCCATCAGCTGAACCTCTCTTCCTTCTTCGCCTTCTGCACTTCGTCGGACATGGTCTGAATCTGCACCAGCTTATAATATTTGCCCTTCTTCTCCAGCAGTTCCTCAGGCGTACCCATTTCCAGGATCTTGCCTCTGTCCACCACAATAATCTTGTTAGCCTTCCGCAGAGTGGATAACCGGTGGGCAACCATCAATGTGGTTCTGCCGGCAATGAGCTTTTCAATGGACTCCTGAATCAAATGCTCTGTTTCCGAGTCCACGGAAGCGGTTGCCTCGTCAAAGAACAGAATATTCGGCTTTTTCAACACCGCGCGGGCGATGGACAATCTCTGCCGCTCGCCGCCGGACAGGCCTACGCCCCGTTCACCCAACACTGTATCGTAGCCGTCGGGCAGACGGGAAATAAAGCTGTGGGCATTGGCAACATCCGCCGCGTGCATCACGTCCTCCACTCTGGGATTCTTGCAGCCAAAGGCGATGTTCTGATAGATGGTATCATTGAACATCATAGGCTCCTGCTGCACATAGCCGATTTCCGACCGGTAGAAATTCATATCAATATCCCGGATGTTGATATCGTCCACCAAAATTTCGCCATCGTAGTGGTCATAGTACCGCATAAGCAGGTTGATAATAGTGGTCTTGCCGGCGCCGGTAGTGCCTACAATACCCACCACATCGCCGGGCTCAATGACAAAGCTTACATCGGACAAAGTTCTTTTTGACCGCTCAAAGGAGAAATTCACATGGCGGAATTCAATCTTGCCGATGAGCTTTTCCGGATGCTTGCCCTGGGAAAAATCGTGCTCCGGCTCTGCATCCATAATATCCATCAGGCGTTCTGCAGAGTTCAGGAAATGTTGATAGGAATCATTAAAGTTGGCAAAGAATCGCACCGGTCCGTAGAACATAGAGGTATAGGAAATGAAGGACACCAGAAGACCCGGGGAAATGAAATCCGGATCGTCGATCACCAGCTGTCCGCCCACCGCCCAGATGAGCAGGGAGCCGCAAGTCATCATCAGTCCCACCACGTGGGGAAACAGTGTGGTAATCCGGGAGGCGTTCCGGTTGGTATTCAGCCAAAAGGCGTTCCGGCCGGCAAATTTCTCCATGCTTCTGCCCTCATTGGCAAAGGCCTTCACCACACGAATACCGGGAATGGTATCCGTCAGCACGCTGGTCACCGCCGACCATGCCCGCCAAATCCGGCGGTACAGGGGCACCATTTTCTTCCGGAATCTCCGGGAGAAAACCACCACAAAAGGCACTGGAATCAGAGACAACAGCGTCAGCTGCCAGTTCATGGTAAACATGATCACCACAATACCCACTAACATAAACAGCTGTACCAGCACTTCCTGGGTCACCCGGAGCATAAAGGACTGAATGGTGGAGCTGTCGCCGCTGATGCGGTTGATCATAGAACCGGTGGAGGTGGTGTCGTAAAACCGCATAGGCAGCAGCTGCGCCTTTTTGTATACATCGTTTCGCAGGTCTGCCACAATCCGGTCACCGGTGACCTTCAGGTGATAGTCCCGAATTGCGCCGATACCGTGCTGAATGAGATAAGTAGCCAGCAGAATCAAAACGCATTGCACAAGGCCCTTGGTATCACCGCCGGGCAGCACATCGTCCACCAGCTGTTTGGTCATATACGGGGGCGCCAGAGATACGGCGGTGGTCACCGCAGACAACAGCAAACAAAAGAACAAAATACCTTTATAAGGCAGTACATATTTGCCCAGCTTCTGCATGATCTTATCCTGGGACTCGCATTTCATACAAGGCGCGCCGGGTCGCATCAACGTTCTGCCGCACTTGGGACAGACGCAAAACTGCTTTTCAAAGGCTGCCTTGACAACGGCAAGCTCCTCTGCCATCTCCTTGCCGTCGGCAACAGCAGTTATGTAACCGGCAGCGGCATCAAACAGATTCGCCTCC
Organism: Faecousia sp.; assembly: GCA_045601715.1. Lineage (GTDB taxonomy): Bacteria > Bacillota > Clostridia > Oscillospirales > Oscillospiraceae > Faecousia. The sequence goes on along the minus strand of JAZSAD010000058.1, from coordinate 5,677 downwards.
CGATAGGAAAACCGCAGGAAATTGGTTTTCCGTCCGTCCTCAGGCGGGTACAGCACCAGCATAGCGTTGCCGTAATACCGCTTCACATATGCCCGCTTTATCTGTTCATAAGCTTGCCGGCGGACACCACCCTCAAAGGCATCGTCAAAGCTGTAAAGCGCCTTATCCGTCACCGCCAGAAATGCGTGAGCATACCGGCTTTGGATGCTCAAGTCACCCACAATCACAAATTGCAGGCACTCTTCAGCAGAAATCGTCTCCTCCAGCTTCTGCACATCCGCCCCATCCAGCTGCTTATTGGCGATAAACTTCGCGCCCCGAAATGGCGCATTGATATCCACACTGACACCGCTCTGTAAATACGCGGGGCTAAGCTCTTTTTCCATCAGATTTTCTTTCATAACGTACCTCCCGTTATGCTGTCTTTCTTTGTCGTCATTCTACCACAGTCCGTCTGGAAATATAAGGGAAATTGTTTACAAAAATCACTATCTTTTTTTATGCAGTTTTGGTAGAAAAAGGAGTGGCGCAGCCACTCCTTTTTCTTATCCTTTGTATCTGGGCTGGCAGGTGAGATTCACACCAAGCCGCTTAAACACCTTTTCATCCACGGCAGACAGAATCACCGAGGAATGCACTTCACAGCCCCGCAGCTGATACAACTGCTCCATAGCCAGCTCCGCCTTAGGATCGGTAGCAGCGCAGATGGACAAGGCAATCAGCACCTCGTCGGTGTGCAGCCGGGGATTCCGGTTGCCGAAATGGTCAGTTTTCAAGTGCTGAATGGGGTCAATGACTTCCGGCGCAATCAAATGCAGCTCGTCGTCAATCCCCGCTAAAGTTTTCAACGCATTCAGCAGCAGCGCCGCCGATGCGCCCAGCAAGCTGGAGGTCTTACCGGTAACAATTCTGCCGTCAGGCAATTCCATAGCCGCCGCAGGCTTGCCGGTCTGCTCCGCACGTTCCAGCGCGGGAGCAACCACCTTCCGGGAGGCTTCCGTCACCTGCGCCTTTTTCATCAGCAGCTCCAGCTTCAAAATCTGATTATAATCGATTTTTCCCTGCTTATGGTCGCACAGTGCGGCATAGTAGCGGCGGACAATCTCCTGACGGGAGGCCTCGCAGCACACCTGGTCGTCCACAATGCAGTTGCCCACCATGTTGACACCCATATCCGTGGGAGATTTATAGGGACACTCGCCCAAAATCCGCTCAAACATAGCGACCAGCACCGGGAATGCTACCACATCCCGGTTATAATTCACGGTAGTCTCCCCATAGGCTTCCAGATGGAAGGGACCAATCATATTCACATCGCTCAGGTCTGCGGTTGCCGCCTCATAGGCAAGATTCACCGGATGATTCAGGGGTAGATTCCATACCGGAAAGGTCTCAAACTTGGCGTAGCCTGCCTGCACGCCCCGCTTGTGCTCGTGGTACAGCTGACTCATACAGGTGGCAAGCTTGCCGCTGCCGGGACCGGGGGCAGTCACCACCACCAGCTCCCGGGTGGTTTCGATAAAGTCATTCTTGCCGTAGCCCTCATCGCTGACAATATAAGAGATATTGGCAGGATACCCGGGGATATCGTAATGGTGGTAAACCTTAATGTCCATAGCCTCCAGCCGGTCGCAGAAGGCCTTTGCCATACTCTGCCCGGAAAAACGGGTCAGCACCACACTGGACACATACAGGCCAAAGCCCCGGAACACATCAATCAGCCGAATCACGTCCCGGTCATAAGTAATACCCAGGTCTCCCCGGATCTTATTCTTTTCGATATCGTCGGCATTGATGGCGATCACCATCTCCACCTGATCCTTTAATTCCAGCAGCATCCGCAGCTTACTGTCCGGCTGAAAACCGGGCAGTACCCGGGCCGCATGGTTATCATCATACAGCTTACCGCCGAACTCCAGATACAGTTTACCGCCAAACGCGGCAATCCGTTCCCGAATATGGGCAGATTGGGTGCGAATATATTTATCGTTATCGTAACCCAACTTCATATTTCCTACGCCCCTTTTCTCTCAGGTTTTGCAAAATCAAACATTTTATTTATTGTATAAGAAACAAAACAAAATAGCAAGCTATTTTCCAAAAAAGACCGTAGGATTTTTCTTGCTATTTCCCCGGTAAAAGGCTATAATAGATGATGAATTAGTATGGAAACAAGGAGGACTTTGCCATGGATCCCATTTATGTTACCGGACATCGCAATCCGGACACCGACTCCATCGTTGCCGCCATGGCCTATGCCGCCCTGCGAAACAACCTGGGTGACAGAGAGTATGAGGCCGCCTGTCTGGGTCACGTTTCCGACGAAACCCAAATTGTGTTGGACCGTTTCGGTTTTCAACCCCCCAAGCGCATCACCAGTATGTTTACCCAAGTGAAAGACCTGGATTTTGATACCCCACCCTTTTTAAGCACCGCTGTTACCGTTGGCAGAGGCTGGAAAATTCTACAGGAACAGAAGAACATTTCCGCTATCCCCGTGATTAACGAGGACGGCACTCTGTACGGCATGCTCTCCCGGGAGAATGTGGCCAGCTATAATATGGAGCGGATTTCCTCTGCTGTGCTGGAGCCTGTGCCCCTGTTCAACGTTCTTTCCGTACTGGAGGGCAAGGTGATCAATGCCGCTGGGGAGAACACCGATACCATCGGGGGCGAATTATCCATCGCTATGCCCCAGCAGCGGGAGAATCTGCTGTTTAACAGCAACAATTCCATTGTCCTGTGCGGTCACCAGCCGGATATGATCAAACGGGCGCTGGAAATGAATGTGAATTGTCTGGTGCTGTGTCAGGCAGAGCTGAGCGAAGAATTGCGGACCATGCCTACCACCACCTGCATCATCTCCACACCTTACGATGCCTACCGGGCTGCCCGCCTGATTTTCCAATCTGCCCCCATCGGCGGCATCTGCCGCACCGCAGACCTGGTCTGCTTCCACTTGGAAGACAGAGTGGACGAGGTAAAAGAACAGGTGCTGAAATTCCGGGAGCATTGTTATCCCATCTTAGATGAAAACGAAAAGGTCGTGGGCGTTTTGACCCGATACCATCTGCTCCGTCCCCGGAGAAAACGGGTGGTTTTGGTTGACCACAACGAAGCCTCCCAGTCCGTGCCCGGCTTGGAAGAGGCGGAAATTCTGGAGATTATCGACCACCACCGTCTGGCAGATATTCAGACAAACAATCCCATCTATGTGCGCAACGAGCCGGTGGGTTCTACCAACACCATCATTGCTTCCATGTTCCAGGACCGGGGACTGATGCCCTCGGAGAAGATGGCGGGTATGATGGCGGCAGCCATTATTTCCGACACAGTTATGTTTAAATCCCCCACCTGCACCCAAAAGGACATTCGCACCGCCGAGCGTATGGCGCGAATTGCCAATGTGTCCCTGGAGGAGCTGGGACGGGAAATCTTCTCCGCATCCCTGGAGCACCGCACCGCCAAGGATTTGCTGTACGCCGACTACAAGGAATTCCACATCGCCGGCCACGATCTGGCAGTGGCCCAGGTCACCTGTGTGGATAGTCCTCTGATGCTGGAGCGGAAGGACGAGTTCCTTGCGCTGATGAAGCAGTCTGCGGAAAAGGACAATCTTTCCATGATGATTCTCATGCTCACCGACGTGCTGAAAGAAGGTACTCAGCTGATTTATGTGGGCGACGATGAGACTATTCACCAAGCCTTTGGTGTCACCCCCAAGGACAACACCTTGTTCCTGCCCGGTGTTATGAGCCGGAAAAAGCAGGTCATTCCTATGCTGTCCGCTCTGTGGGGCTAATAATTCGGGGTAGAAAACCCCACAAGTTTATGATATAGTTATGGAAAAAGGAGGGGCGATATGGGATTCGAAGGCTTACTGGGCAATGAACGGCTGAAGGAGAACCTGGCGCTAAGCGTCGGTCGCGGTCGTATTTCCCACTTTTATCTCATATCCGGCCCCGCCGGCTCCGGCAAACACACCCTGGCAAAGCTATTATCTGCAGCAATCCTTTGTCAAGGAGAACACAAGCCCTGCCTTTCCTGCAATGCCTGCCGGAAGGTAATAAGTAGCAATCACCCGGACTGCATCACTGTAGATGACCCGGAGCATAAAACTGTTGCGGTGGAAATCGTGCGAAACGCCCGGGCAGATATGTACGTGATGCCCAATGAGAGCGACCGCAAAATTTACATTTTTCCCCAAGAATTGCGGGTAGAAGGACAGAATGCCTTATTGAAAATTCTGGAAGAGCCACCGGAGTACGGCGTGTTCATCCTGCTTTCTGACAATCCGGAAAAGCTGCTGCCCACAGTCCGTTCCCGCTGTACAGAGCTGAGTCTGTCCGCCTTGCCGGAAGCTGCCTTGCGTCAGGCTTTAAGAACAGAATTTCCCGAAGCGGATGAAGACAGCTTATCTGCCGCCATACATCGCAGCGGCGGCTACTTAGGGCAAGCCAAAGCGCTCCTTTCCGAGGGCGCTGTATCCGCACAAACAGAGGCCTTTGTCCGCAGCTTTGCCGCCCGGGATGCGGTCGGACTGCTGCAGATGCTGGTACCTATGGAAAAATGGAAACGGGATCAGGCAATTCCCGAATGGCAGGTATGGCTGCAGCTATTGACCGATGCCCTTACCTGTCACGCAGGGCAGAAAGCCACCTCTCCCCTATCCCGTCAGCTAAGCGAAACCCGCAGCTCCCAGGAGCTGATGCAGGCCATTACCACCCTGCAAAAAATCATAGAATATGCCCAAGGCAACATATCAGTAGCTGCGATCTGCGGCTACCTGCAATGGGCTTTGCGATAATAAGGAGTACACAATGGAAGACCAGAAAAAAGACTTGCCCCAGGCGCCGGAACAGGCGCAGGTGGTGGACATTCAGTTCCGCCCCGGGCAGAAAGTTTATTATTTTGATCCGGCAGGTCACGAGCTGAAAGCCGGTGACCACGTAATTATCGACACCGCCCGCGGTCCGGAGTACGGCTTCTGCGCCGCCGGCAACCACACCATATCCGTCAAGGATATCGTTTCTCCCCTGCGCCCGGTCCTTCGGATTGCCAACGAGCAGGACGAAAAGGCCGCCGCGGAAAATCAGGCAAAGGAAAAGAAAGCCTTTGCGTTCTGCACGAAGGAAATTGCCGCCCAGAAGCTGGATATGCAGCTGGTATCGGCAGAGTGCGCCTTTGACGGCAGCCGGATTCTCTTCTTCTTCACCGCTGACGAACGGGTAGACTTCCGGGAGTTGGTCAAGACCCTGGCAAGCACCTTCCATACCCGTATCGAGCTGCGGCAGATCGGTGTCCGGGACAAGGCAAAGATGGTTGGCGGTCTGGGTATCTGCGGACGCCCCTTCTGCTGCGCAAGCTTCCTGGACGATTTCCAGCCTGTGTCCATCAAAATGGCAAAAACCCAGAATCTCAGCCTGAATCCCACCAAGATCTCCGGCACCTGCGGCAGACTGATGTGCTGCCTGAAATATGAGCAGGACGCTTATGAGGATCTGCTCCGCACCGCCCCCAAGGCCGAGTCCTTTGTGGACACCCCCGAGGGTCGGGGTACTGTGGTGGAAATTGACCTGCTCCGCCAGCGGGTCAAGGTCAAAATGGAAGACCAGCCGGAAGTGATCCACACCTTCGCCAATGCAGATATTGCGGTTCTGCGCAGCGGTAAGGCCAA
>JAZSAD010000057.1:0-4476 GCA_045601715.1 Faecousia sp. | reverse complement strand
CGAGCGGTTCGAATCCGATCCCAAGTACGCTGACTACTGCACCATGATGGTTAAGACCCACCTGTCTTTGTCCGACGATCCCACTAAGAAGGGTGTGCCCACCGGTTGGAAGCTGACCATCCGTGACATTCTGGAGTACGGTGGCGCTAAGTTCCTGTGCCCCATGGCCGGTACCATCTCCATGATGCCCGGTACTGCAGCTGACCCCGCATACCGCCGCGTTGACGTTGGCGTGGAAACCGGTAAGGTTAGCGGTCTGTTCTAATTTACTTACCCAACCAAAGCAGAGGCGGCAAGCCGCCTCTGCCTTTTGGGACTTTTTGTAGGGCGGGGGCTTGCTCCCGCCGGGTAGGCTTGCGGAGGCAAGCCCCTGTCCTACAACAAATAATTGAAAGGAAAGAAATATTATGGATATGACATTGGAATCCTGCCGCAAATTCGTGGAGGTTTTGGCATCTGACGCACCCGCACCTGGCGGCGGCGGCGCTGCTGCGCTGGTTGGCGCAATCGGCACTGCCCTGGGCAACATGGTTGGCTCTTTGACCGTGGGCAAGAAGAAGTATGCTGAGGTTGAGGAAGAGATTATTGCCCTGAAGGCTAAGTGCGATGCTCTGCAGACAGAACTGCTGAACCAGGTTGAGGCTGACGAGGTGAACTTCCTGCCCCTGGCAAAGGCCTACGGTATCCCCAAGGACGACCCCAACCGTGACACCGTGATGGAAGAGGCTACCATCATCGCCTGCTCCACCCCCATGAAGATTATGGAGCTGTGCTGCCAGGCTATCGAGTACATTGCTGTATTTGCCGCTAAGGGCAGCCGCCTGGCTGTTTCCGATGCCGGCTGCGGCGCTGTTTGCTGCAAGGCCGCTCTGCAGGCTGCTTCTTTGAATGTATTCATCAACACCAAGAGCCTGAAAAACCGCGAGGTTGCTGAGGAGATGAACGCCAAGGCAAACGGCATGCTGGCAAAATACGGCGCAATGGCTGACGAAATTTTCACCACCGTAAAGGCCGGCTTCGGCCAGTGATTCATAGAAGCAATCTATAATTTTAGCTTTATTATCTTATTGATTTACCCTGCTCTTTCTGCAATAATAGAGCAATGAAACACAATACATAACAAGGAGAAAAATACTATGGCAAAGCAATTGCTGGGTAAAGAAGTGAACGAGGCTCTGGTAGCTGCGCTTCAGACCCGTACTGCAGCCCTGAAAGAAAAGGGCATTACTCCCACTCTGGGTATCATTCGTCTGGGCGAGAATCCCTCCGACCTGTCCTACGAAAAAGGCGCTACCAAGCGCGCTGAAGAGGTTGGCGTAGCCGTTAAGAACTACATTCTGCCCGAGACCGCTACCAAAGAAGAGGTTTTGAAGGTCATCGACGAGGTCAACGCAGACGCATCCGTTCACGGTGTACTGATGTTCCGTCCCCTGCCCAAGCACCTGAAGAACGATCAGGACGAAATCTGCAACCGTCTGGCTCCCTGCAAGGACGTAGACTCCATGACCCATATGTCCAACGCCGGCGTATTTGAAGGTCAGGATCTGGGCTATGCCCCCTGTACTCCCGCCGCTTGTATGGAAATTCTGGACCACTACGGCATCGACTGCAAGGGCAAGAATGCTGTTGTCATCGGCCGCAGCCTGGTAGTTGGCAAGCCCGCTGCTATGATGCTGATGGCTAAGAACGCTACCGTTACCATCTGCCACACCAAGACTGTGAACACCGCTGAAATCTGCAAGAATGCAGACATCATTGTTACCGCAGCCGGTGTGCTGGGCAGCCTGACCAAGGATTTTGTCCGTGAGGGTCAGATCGTTATCGACGTTTCCATGAACTGGAATCCCGAGAAGATCACCTCCAAGGGCAAGGGCGGTATGTCCGGTGACTGCGTATTCGACGAGGTTGAGCCCATCGTTGGCGCAATTACTCCCGTTCCCGGCGGTGTTGGCGCTGTTACCACCTCTGTGCTTATGAAGCATGTGGTCGAAGCCGCTGAGAAGATCTAAATTCTAATAACGCTTTTATGTGACTGACGGAAAAGGTGGATTACCACCAGGGAGCATAAAAGTGAAAAGCCGACCGTCTGGGCAATCCGACCGCAGGGTTGGATTGCCCATTTTTATTTCGTGGTTGAGAGGTAAGCCTATGAAAAAGATTAAAAACTTGTCCGAAAGCAGCTTCTTGAAACTGTTTTTTGCCTTTTTTTCTCTGTGTTTTTTGATTGCTGCCGTTTGTATGCCCGACAGAAAGGATATGTTCACCGGTCTGTGGGAGATTATTAAGAATCCTGCCAAGGTATCTACCAACTACTTTAGTGTTGGCGGTTTTGCCGGCACTTTCCTGAATATGGGATTGGTTGCTGCCATTATGATCGTTTTGTTCTGTATCACCGGCGCTGCAGTCAACAATGTGGCCACTCTGGCATTCCTGCTGACCCTGGGTTTCTGCTCCTGGGGCATCAATGTGTTGAATATGTGGCCCACGATGATCGGCACCTTCCTGGTTGCTCTGATCAAGAAGCAGAAGCTGGGCACTGTTCTCAATGCCGCCCTGTTTACCACCGGTGTTGCCCCCTTTATCTCCGATATGCTGGTGCGGTATCCGGGTGCAGAAATCGTCGGCTTTAACTGGCTGGGTTTGGGTTTTGCTCTCATTGCCGGTGTGATTATGGGCATTATCGTGCCTGCGGGTCTGCCCCACTCTCCCAATGTGCATAAGGGTATGAATTTGTACTCCGCTGCCCTGCCCGTGGGTATGGGCGCGTTCCTGCTGAATGCTATCTTCTATAAAGTACCCGGCATTGCGCTGCCCGCTGCCATTGGTGATATTAAGCTGGCCAGCGCGCCTATCTCCAATATTTTCTGCGGCGCGCTATTTGGCCTTTGCGTAATTTTTGCGTTGCTGATGGGCGGCGCCAAGGATTACTGGAAGCTGCTGAAAAATCCCAATCAGGTGGGTAATGTTTCCGGCACTTGCGGAAATGCCGTGTTCCTGATGAATGTGGGTGTGTTCGGTCTGTTTATCCTCGCCTACTACAATGCCATCGGCGCAAACTTCAACGGCGTACAGTTCGGCCTGATTTTCTGTATGCTCTGCACCTGTAACTCCGGCTCCCGTCCCACCAATGTATGGCCCATTATGGCCGGCTATGTGGTAGCATCCTTTGCCGCCAAATATGTGTCCGCTTTCCTTGGCGGCGACTTCACTCTGCCGGTGAATGCAGCCGCAATTTGCGTAGGTCTGTGCTACGCCAACGGCCTGAGCCCCATCACCGACAAGTACGGCTGGCAGTACAGCTTTGTAGGCGCGATGATCCACTATGCGCTGGTGACCATCGTTCCCAATCTCCACGGCGGCTTCTGCCTGTATAACGGCGGCTTCACCGCCATTTTCGTGTGCATCATTTTAGTGCCCGTGCTGGAGAAATACTGCAAGACCAAGGAAGAGCGTAAGGCTCTGAAGGTTGCAAAATAACATAATAAAAGAGGACTGCATTGCAGTCCTCTTTTCCATAGAAAAAACCGCTCACTTTTTCAAGTGAGCGGTTTTGTTTGTGATTAGTCAGCTACGTAGGGCAGCAGAGCGATCTGACGAGCGCGCTTGATAGCGGTAGTCAGGTTGCGCTGATGAGCTGCGCAGGTACCGGTGGTACGGCGGGGCAGAATCTTGCCGCGCTCGGACAGGTAACGGCGGAGCTTTGCAGTGTCCTTGTAGTCGATAGCGGTCACCTTGTCAACGCAGAAAGCACAAACCTTCTTACGCTTACGGGGACGCATACGCTGTTCGTTAGCCACGGGTATAACCTCCTTTTAAGCATTGTGAAAAAGTTCAAAGATTAAAATAGAAACCGAGGGGAGTCGTTCAAAAGAATTTTTCTTGCAAACAGCGAGGAATTTTGGGACAAACCAAGCAGCAGAACCGCAGAAATACTTTGTGTATTTCAAGGGGTTGCTGGGCAGGTTTGTGGCAAAAGAACCGCTGTGGGCTGAAAAATTTTTCAATGACGACCCAAATTAGAAGGGCAGCTGTGCATCGTCATCGTCCAGCATCGCAAAATCGGATGCAGGAGCAGATGCGGGGGCAGAATAGCCACCGAATGCAGGAGCAGCGTTGAAGCTACCGCCTTCGCCGTCACGCTTGCTGTCGCCGAAGTAGACATTGTCTGCTACGACCTCAGCGGTGCGGCGCTTGTTGCCGTCCTTGTCGGTCCAGCTGCGGATCTGCAGCCGGCCGGACACCACTGCCATGCGGCCCTTGGTGAAATACTTGGAGACGAACTCTCCAGTCTGACGCCAAGCGACACAGTCAATGAAGTCGGTTTCCTTTTCGCCGTTCTCGTTCTTACCGAAATCGCGGTCAACCGCTACGGTAAAAGAAGCAACAGCGACGCCGCTGCCTGTACGGCGCAGCTCGGGGTCACGGGTCAGACGACCCATAATTGTGATGTGGTTGAGCATATTCTTACTCCTCCAC
>JAZSAD010000056.1:0-14569 GCA_045601715.1 Faecousia sp. | reverse complement strand
CCACTGCCTATGCTGATGATACCTACGTAGCAACAGTGAAGAAGATGATTCCCTACAAATAAGCCAAGGAGGATGTAAGAAATGGCAAGAGTTAAAGGCGCAATGATGACGCGCAAGAGAAGAAACGCTACCCTGAAGCTGGCTAAGGGCTACTGGGGTTCCAAGTCCAGACATTTCAAGATGGCCAAGCAGGCTGTCATGAAGTCCGGCAACTATGCTTTTGTTGGCCGCAAGCTGAAGAAGCGTGACTACCGCAGACTGTGGATCACCCGTATCAGCGCTGCTGTGAAGCCCTTCGGTCTGAACTACTCTACCTTTATGAACGGTCTGAAGAAGGCCGGCATCGAGCTGAACCGCAAGAGCCTGTCCGAGATGGCTATCCAGGACAACACCGCTTTTGCTGCTCTGGTTGAGCAGGCTAAGGCTGCCCTAAAGTAAGATATGCATTTAACCCCCGACGGAAATCCGTCGGGGGTTCTTTTTTATGGTTGATTATCCAGCAGCAAAGACGGGCGCAAGACCACAAACCGCTTGTAGGACAACACAGGCGTCAGGCAGTCCTGAACAGGCTTATACTCGATTTCTTTTCCGCTAAGCAGATTCACCATCTGCTCGCCGGTATACAGGTACATTACCCGTTCGGTTTCTTCAGCACCCAATTCTCCCATAAGGACATCGCCCACCATCAGCTGATCTGCATAGGGCAGACGGGTGCGAACACCTTCCAGCCGCATATACTGGGTCACATTGTCAGCTGCCAGATTTTTTGACAGCAGATTTCGTCCGCCCAGTAAGCCGGGGGCAACTGCATTTGCATACGGGCTGTCGGGGTTTATGTAGGACAGGTCTTCAAAGGTCTGGAACAAACTTCCCCAAATGGTGTCAAAACCCTCCGGCAAGATGGTTTCCACCTTCAACGTCTTGGAATACAGGGCGTTGACCAAATCCTCGCCCCGCAGCAGACGGCTGTCTGCCAGAGCATCCACCGCCGCAACCAAATCGGTCTGCTCCTGCTTAGTCAGAGTTCTGCCAACAAACACACTGTGGCAAGGCACAGAAATGCCGCCTACTGTGCCCTTATCTGCAGCAATTTCCTGTCCCGCCGTGGCATCCCCATTGACTTTGACAGAATAATTCAAAGAGGATGTTGTGTTGGCAGGAATCGTCAGCTGCCAAATGAGCTTATCGCCGCTCACAGAACAGATTTCTGTCTTATCGGCAGATTCCAGCGTAGTAAAGGCTGGCACTGTGTCCTCAATGGTAACGGTAACTGCCTTATCGTTGTGATTGGTGACAGAGAACAGATAATTGATCCCTTCGCCAGGGCTGGCAGTATGACCCAAGGCGTGAGATGACAGCTTCTCTGCCACAACATTGTCCATATTCCGCATCCGGTTCAGGGTGTTCTCGGGAATCTCCTTGTTGTAGACCTCCAGAGGCCGCAGAATCACAATGCTCTTCAGCTTGGAAAAAATATACATACCGGCATCGGACTCAAAGAATCGGTAGGTGCCCATAGTCTGGACGGTGCCTTTGGCTTCATATTTTTCCGTTCTGTCGCCATATTGATAGCTGCTGCCGGTGCTGTGGATGATGTCGTGGCCGTCCTTTGCGCCCTCCACGCCCTTCAGCACATCCTTGCCCACATAGAGCATAGCGTGGCCGTTGCCATCCTTGGCGCCATTGTAGCGAACGATAATCAGGTCGGCAGGCTTCAACTTGGACAGAAATTTCTCCATCACTGCCTTCTGCTCCTCAGACGTTTCCGTACCCTTGGGGTAGTAGCTGAAAATCCGCTGCTTACCGCCAACGCCGGTGAGATTTCTGGTGGTATAGCCACCGATTTTCATATTCAAAGCGGACCAATATACGTCATAGGTAAAGGCGGCGCAGTTGGAGTAACCGATATTCTGGGCAGTGTAGGATTCCGGATGCTGTCGGACACCTGCCTGCCAGCGGTACATATTCAGCGTGCCTTTGGTGAGCATATTGGTGTCGTCATACTGAATCCGGGTTCTCCGGGAAAGATATGCCAGGGCAGTTTTGATAACCGCCTTTTGGGCCAGGGATTCGTAGACAATACCGTTCTCCTCCAGCTCCAGTCCCGGCTCCACAGGCACGGTCGCCTCCGTAGAAGGCTGTGTCTCCGCCGGCTCTTTTTTGCAGCCCGCAAAACAGGACAACGCCAATATCAACGCCAAAAGCAATAAAATCAGTCGTTTCATTCTCAATCTCTCCTTACCACCGGCGGGTGCGCCGGTGGCACTATTTCATAAATTTCTCCACTGCCTGACACAGGTCGTCAATGGCGTCCTGATCGCCGGCAGTCACTGCATCCACCATACAGTGGTGGATATGGTCCTTTAAAATTACCTTGCCGGTGTTATCCAGGGCAGACCGGACTGCGGCCAGCTGAATCAGTACCTCAGAGCAGTCGTACCCCTCCTCCACCATTCGTTTGACCTTTTCCAGGTGACCGATGGCCCGGGCCAGGCGGTTCACAACTGCTTTCTGGTTTTCGTGGACATGGCCGTGGGAGTGGGCGATGCCGTGGGCATGCATATAGGCATGGTCGTGTTCGTGATCGTGGTGGTGCATAGGCCCACCTCCTTTTTTATTTTTCTTATCATACCCTATTTTTTTCATTCTTGCAACCCCTTCAGGGGGATGTTAAGGTAACAGACTGGAAATTTCTGCATAGAATGCCTGGAGGTGATTCCATGTCTATTGTCCCTACAGACGCTCCCATCACAGCGGCGCAGAACGTTCAGCTGATTGAAAGGCTTATTCGTACTTATCCATTTATGCGGACAGAAACCCTAACCACCACCGTGTTTCAACGACCTATTCCGACCCTGGTGATTGGAAATGGCCCTCGAAAAGTCATTTTCTCCGCCAGCCATCACGCCAACGAGTGGATCACCACCCCGATTCTGCTGAAATTCGCGGAGGAATTTGCCGAGGCCATCCGCACCGGCGGCAAAATCTATGACCAAGACGCAAGGGCTTTGGCGGATTCAGTGACCGTTTATATGGTGCCTATGGTAAATCCGGACGGGGTGGATTTGGTGGTTGGGGCAATCCCTGATGTGGGTATTCAATACGACCTTGCCCGACGGCTCTCCCAAAATTATCCCGACATCCCTTTTCCTGAGGGATGGAAAGCCAACCTATTGGGGGTGGATTTGAATCTGCAATATCCCGCCGGCTGGCTGCAGGCAAGAGAAATCAAATTTTCTCAGGGTTATGTAAACCCAGGCCCCCGGGATTATGTGGGTCGCGCTCCCCTGAATCAGGTGGAATCCAATTCTCTGGCAGAGTATACCCGTTACATTGACCCGGCTCTGGTGCTGGCGCTCCACTCCCAAGGCAAGGAGATCTACTGGCAATTTCAGGATATCTTTATACCGGGAGCAGAGGAATTGGGCAGAAAAATGGCGGATGCCAGCGGCTATGCCTTGGCGGACACCCCCTATAATTCCAGCTTTGCCGGTTATAAGGACTGGTTTATCAAAGAATTTCGCCGCCCCGGCTACACCATCGAGGTGGGCGAAGGGGTAAACCCTCTGCCCATTTCCCAGTTCGATGAAATTTATCGGGATAACCTACCCATTCTGGTTATCGCCGCCCGTGGTTTTTAAGAATAAAAAAATTGAGAATTTTGGCAATGATCCACAAATAACATTTTACTCCGCTTCCCCTTTTGGATGCCCTCAAGGAAAGCGGAGTAATCATCGTTTATAGCATTTCTTTTCTTAATTGTTCGGCAGGTTTGGCAGACAGATAGGCTGGGGGGATGTCCAGAATGGTCTTTGCGCCGAAATCCTGTTTCTCTGCGAATCTAACCACCGCTCTTGCGCAGGCAACCAGCACAGAGGAGGTAAACTCCGGATTGGAGTCCAATTCCAGGGAGAATTCCATTTTCTGCCGGTTTTCCACTCCGGTAACCGCGGTGTGAATCACAAAACCGCCGTGGGGAATGCCGCTGTGGTCACGGAGCAGTTCTTCCGGGGTGATAAAATGCACCGTGGTATCATAATCGGCAAAATAGGCAGGCATCGTCTTAATTTCATTCTCAATGCGAGCCTTGTCTGCTTCCGGGTCTGCCACCACATAGCAGACCCGTTTATGCTTTTCACCTGCAGAAAGCTGAGGATTGCTGCCGGAACGCACCTGTTCCAAGGCAGATTCCACGGGAATGGTGTACTGCCGGGCATCCAACACGCCCTCCACCCGGCGGATGGCATCGGAATGCCCCTGGCTGACCCCCTTACCCCAGAAGGTATAGCCCTGTCCCTGGGGTAGGACAGATTCACCCAGCACACGCATCAGGCTGAACAGGCCGGGGTCCCAGCCGGTGCTGATGAGGGCAACATGATTTGTTTCTCTGGCATTTTTGTCGCAGTTGGCAAAATGCTCGGGGATTTTGCTGTGGTTGTCAAAGCTGTCTACAATATGAAAATGCTTTGCCCATTGAGGGCTCTGTTTGGGCAGGTCGGTAGCGCTGCCGCCGCACAGGAGCAGCACATCAATTTTATCCTGCATACTCAGCAGGTCGTCTTCTCTATAAACCGGCGCGGAGCAGGAAATTGTCTTAGGGTCACGGCGGGTGAACACACCCACCAGCGCCATATCCGCGTTGTGCTTCACAGCCAGCTCCGCCCCACGGCCTAAATTGCCGTAGCCTAAGATGCCGATGCGAATTTTCTTCTCCATAGGATATTCTCCTTTATTTGTACAAATCGGTGGAAAGATACCGGTCGCCGGTATCCGGCAAAAAGACCACAATGGTCTTGCCGGGATTCTCCTCTGCCAGCAAATATGCGCCGTGCAGCGCAGCGCCGGAGGAAATGCCCACCAAGATGCCCTCGGTTTTGCCTAAGAACCGGGCGGCTTCAAAGGCTTGCTCCTCGGTGACGGGAATCACCCGGTCGTAAATTTCTGTGTTCAGTACCTTGGGCACAAAGTTTGCGCCGATGCCCTGGAGGCCGTGAGGTCCAGCCTGTCCACCGGACAGCAATGGCGAGCCGGCAGGCTCAATCGCTACCACCTGAATGTTGGGATTTTTCTCTTTCAAGAATTCCCCCACACCGGTGATCGTGCCGCCGGTACCCACACCGGCTACAAAAATATCGATCTGTCCCTTGGTATCCTTCCAAATCTCCGGGCCGGTGGTGGTGCGATGGGCATAGGCATTGGCAGGATTGCCGAACTGGTCGGGAATGAAGCTACCCGGAATTTCCTTTGCCAGCTGTTCTGCCTTATCGATTGCCCCCTGCATACCAAGCTTGCCGGGGGTGAGGACCACCTCTGCGCCGTAGGCTTTCATAAGAGTCTGCCGCTCCACGCTCATAGAGTCGGGCATTACAATTATGGTTTTATAACCCCGGCTGGCCGCCACGCAGGCAAGGCCGATGCCGGTATTGCCGGAGGTAGGCTCGATAATCACCGAGCCTTCGGTCAGAAGTCCCCGTTTTTCTGCGTCCTCGATCATAGACAGAGCTACTCTGTCCTTTGCTGAGCCGGCAGGATTGAAAAACTCCAGCTTTGCCAGTACCTTTGCGGAAAAACCCTTGACCTTTTCCGTCGCAGTCAGCTCCAGCAAGGGGGTATTGCCAATGAGTTCATTGGCGGATTTGTAAACAGCCATCGTCCTGCCTCCTGTGATTGTTAAGTAAATTATACCCTCCGCCGGGATTTCTTGTCAATAGGAACATTGACAAGGCTATTAACCTATGGTATAAATAGGTAAAAGAAATAGAGGGAGGGCCTCAAATGACACCCTTTGAAAAAGAAATTGAATCTCTGGTGGACACCATTTTGGTGGACTACAAGGGCCAACGGGATATCGACAAGCTGGAGCTGTACCGCCAACCGGACAGGGACGTGGTGATTGACATCATTGAAAAGCTTCGCAGAATTGTTTTCCCCGGCTATTTTAAGGATAAAACCTACCGGATGTACAACGCCAAGCACAACCTCTCTATGCTCATTGAGGACGTGATGTACCACCTGAGTGACCAGCTTTCTCTGGTATATCAGGGTACGGGTGAAACAGAAACGGACGCCCAGCGCCACGCTCAGGAAACTGCTTTAGAGTTCTTCCGGCAAATTCCCGCCGTGCGGGCGATGGTGCAGACGGACCTGCAGGCTGCCTATGACGGCGACCCGGCAGCCACCGGTATGGCAGAGATTATTTTTGCCTATCCCGGTCTGTTTGCCATTACCGTATACCGGCTGGCCCACGTGCTGTACACCCTGAATGTGCCTATGCTCCCCCGGATTATGACAGAGCACGCCCACAGCATCACCGGCATTGACATTCACCCCGGCGCCACCGTGGGTAAGTACTTCTTCATCGACCACGGCACCGGCATTGTTATCGGTGAAACCTCCGTTATTGGCGACAATGTAAAAATTTATCAGGGCGTTACCCTTGGCGCGCTGTCTACCCGGGGCGGCCAAAGCCTGCGAGGCAAACGCCGTCACCCCACCATCGAGGACAACGTAACCATTTACGCAGGCGCGTCTGTACTGGGCGGCGACACGGTGATTGGACGGGATTCCGTCATTGGCTCCAATGCTTTTATCACCAAATCCATCGCCCCCTGCACCACTATTTCTATAAAAAATCAGGAGCTGCAGATGAAGACCCGCGCCGACTGCGCCGGCTGCCAGCAGCAATTTAACTGTGATTAATGCTTACCGCTGACCTTTCGGTCAGCGGTTTTTACCCGTCCGACGGCAATAGGAGCAGAAGCGGATAAATCAGGTTCGCCCGGGAATTGTCGATACTCTCCCAGTCGCCTCCGTCACGGCAGAGATATTTATCCCCCTGCTGCACATATACGCTGTCCGGTCCGTGAGAATAGTGAAGTGTAAAGTTGCAGGTACTGTCGAACTCCCCCTGAGGAATCGTCGGCCCAAATGGCCGCAAAATCCGCAAATAGGTCAGCACCGACTGGACACTGGAGGCCTTTGTATAGGTACGGGATATGGTCTCCCCGTTCCGGTAATAGTCCACCTCCACGCCGGTCACCACTCGGTGGACAGGCTCTGCCTGTTTTTTGCAGCCCACCAGCAGTAATGCCAACAGGATAAAAATGCCAATTCGTTTCATAGCCACACCTCTTTTTTACAGTATGGCGCATTCTCAGAAGGATTATGAAGGCAAATCAAAAATTTTTGCTTGATTTTCTTGACAAAAATGAATAAAATAGACCATATCTGTAATTCCGGAAAGGAAGATTTTGTTATGAACCAAATTTACATTCCCGAAGGCTACAAGCCCCCGCTGGATGCTTATGAGACCCAACGGGCCATCGCGTACATCAAGGAGGCTTTCCAGGAGGAATTCGCCGGCGCGCTGAACTTAAAGCGCGTGTCCGCTCCTCTGTTTGTTACGGATGCGTCGGGTCTTAATGATAACTTAAACGGCTATGAGCGCCCTGTCAGCTTTGACATTCCCGCTGTGGGTATGGATGCAGAGGTTGTTCACTCCCTGGCAAAGTGGAAGCGCCTGGCGCTGAAGCGGTACGGCTTCGGTATGGGTCAGGGACTGTACACCGATATGAATGCTATCCGTCGTGACGAGGAGCTGGACAATATCCACTCCATCTATGTGGACCAGTGGGACTGGGAGAAGGTCATCGGCGCTGAAAACCGGAATATGGATTACTTAAAGCTCATCGTCACCGCCATTGTTCGGGCCATCTGCGACACCAATGACCGTCTCCATGTCCGATTCCCCCAGATTCGCACCCAGCTTTCCCGGGAGGTCAGCTTTGTCACCACCCAGGAATTGGAAGATTTGTACCCCGAGTTGGACGGTAACGGAAGAGAGATTGCCTACGTGAAGGAGCATCACACCGCCTGTATCATGCAAATCGGCGGCAAGCTTCGTTCCGGCAAGCCTCACGGCGGCCGCGCCCCCGACTATGACGATTGGAGCTTAAACTGCGACATTTTCTTCTGGGACGAGACCCTGCAGAGAGCGTTGGAGATCTCCTCCATGGGTATTCGTGTGGATGCAGAAGCAATGGATCGTCAGCTGAATCTGGCGAATTGCAACGACCGCAGAGAACTGCCCTTCCACAAGATGCTGCTGAACAATGAACTGCCCCTGACCATCGGCGGCGGTATCGGCCAGAGCCGTTTGGCTATGCTGATGTTGGGCTGCGCCCACATTGGTGAGGTGCAATCCAGCGTTTGGGATAAGGATACTGTGGACGCCTGCGCCAAAGCCGGTATTCCGTTGCTGTAATTGCAAAAGATTTTAACCCGGTAGGTAAAAACCTACCGGGTCTTATTATATGGATGCACTTATAGCTATTTTTTTGCTACTTCTTTTAGCCGGTTAACCAGATGTTCATAACGCACATCAGAACGCAAATCAGCACTTTCCTCATCCGTTGTCAGCCAATTAAGCATTTTTTGTGAAAACTCATCCCCCCTTAGCCCAATCCAGCCTCCGATGACCACACCACGGAGGATAGGTGAAGTAAACGGTGCATTAAAATCATAGGTTTCCATATGGATGACAAAATCCGCACGTTTTTCAAGCCAACACCACGCTTCCTCATAATCACCAATTTCTAGATATAGACTGCACAGATGGGTACAGGCCTGATCTCCCAAATGGGCATAGAACAGATAGTCCCCCTCGGGAAAGAATAATTCCAAAAGGGCTACTCTTGTTTTCCACAAATAAATTCTGTCCTCAAGAGAATATACAAATTCGTTATTATCGTGGCGGTATTCGGCAGCAATTCCCAGCATTTCAATGATGCGGCCAATCAAAAAATCGAAATAACCTTGGAATTTTTCAAAGTCGGCATCGCCTTTCCAACGATAGCGCATAAAATCTTCCCGGGAAAAATACGTATTAGGCAGTTCTTCTGCCACCTTTTGCAGTTCCTCTTGCTTTCCCGCGTAATCGTAGGCTGATCCAAGTGTACGAAGTGCTTCATAACGTGGAACACTGTCTGTACACTCTGCAAGAATGCGTTTGCAAAGTTCAATCGCTTCTTCGTATGCATTGTCGCTATTACAGCGATTTGCACAAATAATTGCGCTGGCAAGCTCATGCATAATTGCATAGGATTTTGGGAATTTTTGGATGGCCTCTCTGAGTATTGCCACACTGCTTTCAAATCTTCCTTGTATCTGTTCCTTACTGGATTTATCTAAATACCTGTTGATTTCCTCGTTGTTCTTCTCTATACCAATGCCCAAAAGAGTATCGGAGGTTACATCAAAGATATGGCAAAGCGCTGGGATTTGTGATATATCCGGTGTAGTGCGGCCACACTCCCATTGAGAAATTGCCCGGGAGGTGATACCGAGATATTCAGCAAGTTGCTCCTGTGTAATATCCTGCTCCCGGCGCAAGCGTTTGATGTTAGCACCAATAGACATATTCATTCCTCCAAAAAAGTATTCAAAAGCGCTTTTGTAATTTTAGTATAGCAGATTTTTAGAAGGATTCCACGAAGTATTTGTTGATATTATATATAGCGCCACTTTGTTTTTCAAAGCTATTGTAGTTTGACTGCAAAGAAAAACGGCACCTCTCTGTTGAGAGGTGCCGTAATTGTTGAAAAAATTAGTTCTTGGGTGCGTTGGCCAGCAGGTACTTCTCTGCTTCGGGGCACCACAGGTTGTTGTGGGCCTTGCAGATCTTATCCAGCTCAGCAAACAGAGGATCGGTCTTGCCCTTCTCCTCAAACTCGGAGATAGCGGTCAGGGGCAGCTCAATGTGGTTGTAGATCAGCTTCTTGCCGCCGGGGATGGAGGGCAGGTTCAAAGTGGTCTCGATGGCCGCATTCAGACCGCCGATATGGGTAACCAGACCGGAGGGATTCAGCTTGCCTGCGTTCATCATTGCGATAGCTTCCTGCATATCGTTGGTGTTGCCACCGGAAGTACCCACCACATGGGTGTACAGGTAGTGGACATTGTACCAGTTGAAGGGAGCCTTGAACTGGGAGTCGGTGGGGCCTGCGAAGAAGTTCAGGCAGCCGTCGAAGCCCAGGATATCATCAGCCTGCTCGATAACGGGCTTGACAGGAGCGAAGCAAACTACATCGTCATAGCCGGTGCCGCCGGTCAGGTCCCGCAGGTACTGGGTAGCGTTCTCCATACGGGTGTTCACGTAGTGCAGCTCGATGCCGTTTGCCTTTGCGTCCTCTACGGTGTAGATGGAAGCAGCGCGCTCCAGACGAGCTTCGTCGATATCGGTAACCACCAGCAGGCTGGGCTTGCGATCGCAGTGGATTGCATAGTCGATAGCAGCCAGACCCATGGGGCCAACGGATGCCAGCAGCGCCATCTTGCCGCCTTCCTTGATGCCCATTTCGTGAACATAGGAACCGGCCTTGGTGTGGTACATTGCGTGGAAAGTACCGATGACACAGCTCAGAGGCTCAGCCAGAGAGCCGAAGTAGTAGGTATCGGACTCGTAGGGCAGCAGGCAGTTCTCCAGCAGAGTCTCAATGGGGACATTGCCGTACTGTGCGTTACCGCCGCAGTAGTTGTAGGAGTAGCCGGGAGCCATCTGAGAGCCCTTGTGGTAGTGGGCGGGCTGGATGACGAACTTGTCGCCAACCTTGTACTTGTGGGCCCAGTTTGCGCCAACTTCTACGATATCACCGCAGAATTCATGGCCCAGAATGGTGGGGTTGGTAGCGCAGTCGCTGGGAATACGCTTATGGTCGCCGCCCTCGATGGCTGCCTTATAGGAAGACATGCACAGGGAGTCGGAAACAACGCGGATACGAACATCGTCAGGACCAATTTCGGGCAGCTGGACATCGTCCAGGCGCAGATCCTTCTTACCGTAAATTCTAACAGCCTTTGTATTCATAATTCATACCTCCATTAGGTGTTTTTTTCGTGTTCAATGAGCTTCCAGGTAGCATCGATCAGGTTCTGGAACATGGGGTTTTCCATAGCCTTGATGATAAAGCTCTGCCGGGGAGTGTTGATGTCCTCGCCGGAAATCTGGAACATACCGTACTGGTCGCACAGATTTCTCAGGCGCTCCAGCTGGGCGGGGGTGTTTCGGGTGGGCATATAGGTGACAGCCTTTACGCCCTCTTCCTTCAGGCACTCGAAAACATCCTCCAGATAATCGTCTTCGAATTTCTGGGCCTTCTTGTCGCCGGTGACGGAGTCGCCCACATCGCCAAGGTAAGCGTAGCACAGGTATGCATCCACATCCTTGCACAGCTTCACCATATCGGAAAGCTTGGGACACTCGTCGGTAGCGTCAATGAAAATCTTGGGAACAAATGTACCCTTCAGCATACCCAGCACATCGTAGGCATAGAAAGGATATTCGGTGTCCAGCAGCAGAGTTTTCTGCTTTTCGGACAGGTTCATACCCAGGGAAGTCAGCTTGTCAATCATACCTTGACCTCTGCCCACCTGCTTTTCCAGTTCAAGTGCCAGTGCGTACATCAAGTGCCGCTCGGTGACACCGCCGTTTTCGGCAGCCATAGACAGGGGAAGTACGTCCTTGTCGTAGTCCAGGGAAACACCCACCAGTTCGTTGATTTTTGCAATCATCTTCCGGTTGCGGGCGTGACGGGCAGCCTGATAGGGCTTGAAGAACTCAGTCAGGGTGGCAATCTTGTTGTGGGGTACACCCTGAATGGTCATATAGCTGACACCCACCTGATCGGGGTTGTTGGTGCGGCGGCCTTCCAGCCGGGTACCCCCCATGGAGATGCGGGCCTCCATACCGATGGTGACGGGCATATCCACGATCTTTGCAGCCTCCAAAAACTCCTCTGCGCCGGAGATGGAATCGTGGTCAATGATACCTGCGGTACACAGACCCTCCATACGGGCGGCATACACCGCGGCGGTAGGAGAATAGGGGGAGAAGGAATAAGTGGTGTGAATGTGGTTATTGATGTACTGGGGAACCATAGGAGGGAACTGCGTGGTTTTCAGTACTTCCTTCAGGTTCTTCAATCGCTCCTGCTTCGTGGGAGCGTTCAGTTTGTTTAAAATATCAATAGCAATCATAGCGTTACCTTATCAGTTCAGCATTACCTGACCGCCGGTTACGGGCAGAGCCTGGCCGGTCTCATACTTCTGCTCTACGCAGTACATCACAGCCCGGGCCACGTCGATGGGCAGGCAGCCACGGTTCATAGGAGCCTTTGCCTCGTAGAACTTGCGGACATCTTCCACAGTCTTTGCGCCGGGAACCTTACCTGCATTCAGGTACTGGACAAACAGGCCGCGCTCGGGGTCAGACCACAGAGGACCGTCCAGGTAGTTGCCGGGGCAGATGGCGTTGACCTTAATATTGTAAGCGCACAGCTCCAGAGCGAAGGACTGGACCAGGCCGATCGCGCCGAACTTGGAGCCTGCGTAGGCAAAGTTCTTGTTGGAGCCTTCCAGGCCGGACTTGGAGGACATAGCGATAATGTCGAACATAGCGGTGGGGTCAGCCTCGTGCTGGGCCTCCATGATGATGGCGGCATACTTGCAGGTGAGGAACAAGCCTGTGTAGTTGATAGCGGTAACGAAGTCGAAGTCCTTCTTCTCGAACTCAGCGATAGGGCCGGAGCGGACAACCCCTGCGTTGGCAACCATAATGTCCAGGCCGCCAAACTTCTCAACCACCTGGGCTACCATATTGGCGCAGCTCTCTTCGTCGGATACGTTCACAGCGATGGCCCATGCACGGTCGCCCATTTCCTTGGCAACGGTCTCTGCCAGGGGCAGGTTCATATCGGCAATGATGATGGTTGCGCCTTCCTTGTACAGTTCCTCGGCAATGCCCTTGCCGAAGCCCTGTGCTGCGCCGGTAACGATGGTGATCTTACCTGCCAGACGGCCCTCGCCGGCGGGACGGTTGTGGATATTCTTTTTGGCAAGCTCCTGCCACTTTGTCATATCTACGCTCATAACTATGTCTCCTTCAAATTATTTTAAAAATGTAAGTAATTTCTGATATGCTTCTTCCCAAGCCTGGGTGTGGTTGGGTTTCCAGGTCTCCACAGATTCGGAGTTGCGGACAATCTGCCGCAGATGATCCAAATCCTTAATATCACCCAGGGCCATGGCCTGGGTCAGCAGGTTACCGATGGCCGCGCCCTCCACAGGGCCGGTGACCACTTCTCTATCCAGAGAGTCGGCAATCAGTTGGTTCAGGAACTTGTTGTTGATAGGGCCGCCCACAATGTTCAAAGAGTCAATCCGCTGACCCTTCATAGTCTCCAGACCCTCCAGCGCGCTGCGGTATTTCAGCGCCAGGGATTCATAGACAGTACGGGCGATCTGCCCCACGGTTTCAGGAACAGGCTGGTTTGTTTCCTTACAGAAATCCTTGATCTTCTGTACCATATTGCCGCCGGCATAGAACCGGGAGTCGTCGGGGTTGATGATGGAACGCAGGGCCTCAGCCTCACGGGCGGCAACTACGATCTCATCCCAGCTCATCTCGATGCCGGCCTTGATCCAGTCGCGACGGCATTCCTGAATGATCCACATGCCGATGATGGTGTTCAAGGGACGATAGGTACCCTGGATGGTACCCTCATTGGAGAAGCCGCGGTTCTGGGCGTCCATAGACAGGTCCGGCTTGTCCATTTCTGCGCCGAACAGACTCCATGTGCCGGAGGAGCAGAAAGCAAAGCTGCCGCTGCCGGGAATGGCGGCCACCGCAGAGGCGGTATCGTGGCTGCCTACGGCAACAAAGGGAGCGGCATTGATACCGATCTCCTCGCAAATTTCTTTCCGCAGATGACCGCGGATGGTACCGGTCTTATCAATCTTGGTGAATATCTTCTTGGGAAGGTCCAATTCCTCGATGGTCTGCCAGTCCCAATCCTGATTGGTGGGGTTGTAAAGGCCGGTGGTGGTAGCGATGGTGTACTCCGTACCCTTGGCTCCGGTGAGGAAGTAACCCAGCAAGTCGGGGGTCAGCAGCATGGTGTCCGCAATTTCCAACGCGGGATCTTCTTCACGGAGTCTGCGGTAGAGCTGATAGATCGTGTTGAAGGTCAGTGTAGTATCGATACCGGTGCGGCCGTAAAGGGTTTCGGTGGGAATTTTTTCCTTTACCGCATCAATGTCCTCCTGTGTGCCCAACCGGTAGGAACGGGGAACACCGGCCAGCTGACCGTTTTTATCCAGCAGACCGTAGTCCACACCCCAGGTGTCGATACCGAAAGCGTCCAGATCGCCGAAATTGCCCTGCTTGAAAGCAAGCAGACCCTTTTTCAGCTGGTTATACAGATAGGGCGTATCCCAGTAAAAAACGCCGTTCATTTCGATGTAGTTGTTCTCGAAGCGGTGCAGCTCCTGCATGGTGATTTTCTCACCGTCGAACCGGCCTAAAATGGCACGGCCGTTGCTGGCGCCCAAGTCGAAAGCCAACAGATTTCTGATCATTCTAACCCCTCCTGTTTTTTGAAAAGCAAAAGGCTTTTTTATCTTTCTTATTATACATCTTTTCTTTCCGCAGTTCAATATGCAATCACACAAAAAATGGCTGATTGCAGATTCAAATCCGGAAAGAAAGTCGGAGGCCAAGCGGTCTTAGGAAGAC
>JAZSAD010000055.1:0-12850 GCA_045601715.1 Faecousia sp. | reverse complement strand
GAATATATTTACTTTTACAACAATGAGCGCATCCAAACAAAAACGGGAGTGGCGCCGCTGACGCTGCGCCACTCCGCTTGAATTTAATATTTCCTACATAGGGGTGTTTTTGTACTGTCCGCACAAATTGGGGCAGTTCATTTCCACGGGGTGTTTTTCTTTGTATCTTAATACATACCGCCGGCCTGTGCAGCAGCTGCCATAGCAGCGGCGTCAGCCTCGGGAGCGGGCTTATCGGCTACCAGAGATTCGGTAGTCAGCACGCAGGAAGCGATGGATGCGGCATTCTCCAGGGAGGAGCGGGTCACCTTGGTGGGATCCACGATGCCGTTTTCGATCATATCCATATAGGTCTCGGTGTAGGCGTTGTAGCCGTAGCCGATTCGCTTGGAGTTCTTGATCTTCTCAAATACCACGCTGCCGTCTACGCCTGCGTTCTGAGCGATCTGACGAACAGGTGCCTGCAGGGCGGTGGCGATGATCTTTGCGCCGGTCTTTTCATCGCCGGTCAGCTTAGCGATCAGCTTTTCCACAGCTGCGATGGCGTTGACCTGAGCAGTACCGCCGCCGGCCACGATGCCCTCTTCCACAGCGGCGCGGGTAGCATTCAGAGCGTCCTCAACACGGAGCTTCTTCTCCTTCATAGCAACCTCGGTCTGGGCGCCAACCTTGATAACAGCAACACCGCCGCTGAGCTTAGCCAGACGCTCCTGGAGCTTTTCCTTGTCGTACTCGGAGGTGGTGGTTGCGATGGAAGCGCGGATCTGCTGTGCGCGAGCAGCGATTGCCTCGGCAGAGCCGTCACCGTCCACGATGGTGGTGGTGTCCTTGGTGACAACCAGCTGACGGCAGTGACCCAGATCGGTCAGCTGAGTCTCGGTCAGCTCCATATTCAGCTGGGAAGAAATGACAGTACCGTTGGTCAGGATGGCAATATCCTGCAGCATCTCCTTGCGGCGGTCACCAAAGCCGGGAGCCTTGACGCAAACCACATTGAAATTACCACGCAGGCGGTTCACCAACAGGGTGGCCAGAGCGTCGCCCTCTACGTCCTCAGCAATGATCATCAGCTTCTTGCCGGACTTGACAACAGGCTCCAGAATGGGCAGGATCTCCTGAATGGAGGTGATCTTCTTGTCGGTGATCAGGATATAAGCATCGTCCAGGATGGCTTCCATCTTGTCGGTGTCGGTGACCATATAGGGGGAGATGTAGCCACGGTCGAACTGCATGCCTTCCACCACATCCAGGCCGGTCTCAGCGGTCTTGGATTCCTCGATGGTGATAACACCCTCGGTGCCAACCTTCTCCATAGCCTCGGCGATCAGCGCGCCGATGGACTCGTCGCCGGAGGAAACAGTACCGACACGGGCGATGTCGTCAGAACCCTTCACGGGAACGGAATGCTCCTTGATAGCGCTAACCGCAACCTCAACAGCCTTCTCGATACCCTTGCGCATTACCATGGGGTTAGCGCCTGCGGACAGGTTCTTCAGACCCTCACGGGTGATAGCCTGTGCCAGCACGGTAGCGGTGGTGGTGCCGTCACCGGCAACATCGTTGGTCTTGGTAGCAACCTCGCGAATGATCTGGGCGCCCATATTCTCAAAGGGGTCTTCCAGCTCCACTTCCTTAGCGATGGTCACACCGTCGTTAGTGATCAGGGGAGCGCCGAACTTCTTGCCCAGCACCACATTGCGGCCCTTGGGGCCAATGGTAACCTTAACGGTATCGGCCAGCTGGTCAATACCGGACTGGAGCTTCTTACGGGCTTCCTCGCCGTAAACAATCATTTTTGCCATAGTTAGTTCCTCCTATAATCAGTCAGTGACAACGGCCAGAATGTCGTCCTGCTTCACGAACTTGTAGTCTGCGCCGTCCAGCTTGATATCGTTGCCCACGAAGTTGCCCACAACGACCTTGTCGCCAACCTTCACAGTCACAGTAACGTCCTTAGTGCCGGGGCCAACGGATACGACTTCAAAGAAGCCGGGCTTTTCCTTGTTGGTGGTAGCCAGAATGATGCCGGAAGCGGTGGTCTCCTGTGCTTCTGCGGCCTTGAGCAGAATATTGTCTGCCATGGGTTTCAGTTTCATAGTTTTGCCTCCATAATATAAATGGTATTTAGATTGCGGCAAGCCGCGTGTATCTACATTTTTTGATGTTAGCACTCAAACTACCGGAGTGCTAAACAGTATTCTAGCAGACAGACAGGGAAAATGCAAGAGGTATTTGCGGTTTTTTCATGAAAATTTTGTAAATATCCACCTGATTTCTATAAAAAATCCTAGGGGAGGGGAAACCCTTACCCTCGCAATCTCCTATTTGAGGTTGACGAATCCCTCGTAAAGGCTATAATAATAAATAAAAAAAGGAAGAGGTTATGGAAATGGATTTTACACCCTTAAAAGAATTTATGGACCACCTGACCGCTTGGCGGATTCCCGGCAACAGCATTCGGGTGTCAATCGATGACAAAGAGGTGTTCACCTATGCCTCCGGCTATGCAGATGTGGAAACCAAAGAGCCTATGACGGTCAACCATTTGGTGAATCTCTATTCCTGCTCCAAGCCAGCCACGGTCACAGCGGCATTGCAGCTGTACGAACAGGGGAAAATCAAGCTGGACGACCCGGTGTATGCCTATATCCCGGAGTTTCGTCAGATGTATTTGGCAGACGGAAGTGTTGCAAAGAATCCCATCACGCTGCGTCACCTGTTCACCATGACCTCCGGCCTGACCTATAACAAAAACACCCCCGCTTTTGACAAGGCAAGGAAACTGACCGACGGTAAAATGGACACATTAACCGTCATTCGCTGCTTGTCGGAAGATCCTCTTTCCTTTGAGCCGGGCACGAAATGGCAGTATAGCCTGTCCCACGATGTGCTGGCAGCGGTGGTGGAAGTGGTATCCGGACAGAGATTTAGCGACTATGTAAAAAGCTATATTTTTGATCCGCTGGATATGAAAGATTGTGTGTACCACAATGAAGGTGTGCAGGATAAAGTGGCTACGAAATACCGGTTTGTAGACGGAGTAGAGGGCACTCTGGTGGAGAAACAGTCCGGTGATTTCTCCCGGGAGGGGGGCTATATCCAAAAGGAAGGACGGCAGTCTGCCCATATTTTTGGCCCGGAATACGACAGCGGCGGCAGCGGTATCACTGCCTCTGTGGCGGAGTATTCCAAATTCTGCGACGCTCTGGCAAACGGCGGCAAGGGCATTTTGCAGCCGGAAACCATCGACCTGATGCGTACCAATCAAATTGCAAATGTAGACAAATCCCTATTCAACTGGCGTCAGCTGAATGGCTACGGCTATGGTCTGGGTGTGCGGACTCTATTGGAGATCCCCAAGGATGGCAACGGCAACATTGGTGAATTCGGCTGGGGCGGCGCAGCAGGCGCAAGCCTTTGGATCGACCCGGAGTATAAGCTTTCCGTTTGCTATGCCCACCATATGCTCAATCCCCAGGAGTCTTACTATCAGCCCCGGATGCGGAATGCGATCTATGAAAGTTTAAAATAATTTTGTGCAAAATGTAAAAATTTTTTGCACCCAATTTACAAATGAAAATTTTGCAGTATAATAGTAGCGGTGATTTTTGTCACCGATTCTTCCAAAATTGGAGCTGAAAAAGAATGAAACTGATTATTAAAAACGATTATGAAGCTATGTGTGAGTGGGCAGCGAACCATATCGCCGATGCCATCAACGCTCACAAGGAAAACCGTCCCTTTGTACTGGGTCTGCCCACCGGTTCTTCCCCTCTGGGTGTTTACCGTCGGCTGATTGAAATGAACAAGGCCGGCAAGGTAACCTTCAAGAATGTGGTGACCTTCAATATGGACGAGTACGTAGGTCTGCCCCGTGAGCACGACCAGAGCTACTGGTACTTTATGCACGACAATTTCTTTAACCACATCGATATCCCTGCTGAGAACGTGAATATTCTCAACGGTATGGCAGAGGATCTGGAAGCTGAGTGCGCCCGGTATGAAGAGAAGATTGCCTCCTACGGCGGTATCGACCTGTTCCTGGGCGGCAGCGGCGTGGACGGCCACATTGCTTTCAATGAGCCCTTCACCTCCCTGACCTCCCGTACCGGTGTCCGGGCTCTGACCGAGGACACCCTGATTGTGAACTCCCGTTTCTTTGTTAACGACCCCAACAAGGTCCCCAAGACCGCGCTGTCCGTGGGTGTTGGCACTGTCTGCGATTCCAAGCAGGTGCTGCTGGTGATCTCCGGTCACAATAAGGCCCGCGCCCTGCGCCACTGCGTGGAAGGCGGTGTGGACCACGCCTGGACCATCTCCGCTTTGCAGATGCATCCCGACGGCATCGTTGCCTGTGACGAAGCTGCCTGCGGCGAGCTGAAGGTAGATACCTACAAGTACTTCAAGGAAATCTACAAGAACGAAAAGTAAGAAAAATCCCCATCTGGAACGTCAGATGGGGATTTTTATGCTTTTTTTCGGGGAATCGCCCTTGCAAAAAAGGTTTTCCATGCTACAATAAAGGAGAGAACAGGTCTGAGCCTGCGAAATTCAGAAAACTGATAATTTGGAGGTATAGGAAGATGAAAAAACTGTTTAGCATTCTTTTGGTGTTGGCTATGCTGGCAGCCCTGGCAGTGCCTGCGGTGGCAGAAGACAATGCCTATGATGTGAAAATCACATCCACCATCGTGGTGGACGAGGCCTATCGGGACGCATCAGGCGAGCCTCACTATTGGTGGGCTTCCGATGGTAAGTTTGATGCCGTGGTGAAAGGTCAGGAACTGAAGGGCATCACCCTGGAAGGTCTGTCCCAGGCAATTTACGAAGCTTATGGTGTGTATGTCAACTATAGCACCAACCAGGGCGACCAGTATGAAACCCAGTGGGAGGTTGGCAAGACCTATCCTGTAACCATTTGGTTTGAAGCCTGGAATGAAAAAACAGAGACCATGGACGATCTGTTTACTCTGGAAGCAGAGGCGATGGCCTGCGAAACCAAAATCGCATCTGTGTCCGTAAAGCCTGTGACTATGTATAAGGGTGAGAGCGAACCAATTTTACACCCTGTTATTACCTATAAGGACGGCACTCAGGAGGTTATGACCGGCGGTTATGGCCGGGAATGGGAGTTCCCCACTGAGGTAGGTACCTATGCGTACACCATTAGCTTCTCCGCATTCACCAATGTGCCTGTGTCTATCACAGTGCTGGAGGTTCCCACTTCCGGTAAATGCGGCGACAACATCAACTGGACCTATGATGCCGCAACCAAGAAGCTGACCCTTACCGGAACCGGCGAGATGTATCAGATTGCCAAAGATCTGGACGCTTTCTGGGAAGAGGATTATGAATATAAGCCCGCCTTCTGGTTCTGCGATGTGGATGATATCGTGGTAAGCGAGGGCATCACCAAGCTGCCCGACTTCGCTTTTGGCTGGCTGGATCAGAAGACCCTGCAGCTGCCTTCCACCCTGAAGGAAATTCCCGAATTTTGGCTGACCGTATCCTCCAGAATGGAGACTTTGACCATTCCCGAGGGTGTCACGGAATTTACCGGTTGGCCTCTTGGCTCTCCCGGCAATAGCTTTGGCGCGCTGAAGGAACTGAACCTGCCCTCTACCTTAAAGAAGATGGACGAGCTGAGCATTATGCTCTCCGGTATGGATAGCCGCAATGCTTCCATTAAGCTGGAGAAAATCACCTTCGCCGGTACAGAAGCCCAGTGGAATGCCATCACCCGGGTGGACTCCCCCAGCATTAAGGAAATTTTCGGCGATGATCATGATTACGAAGGCTTCTATGAAAACTGGGTCAAGCCTTTAAAGGCAGAGTTTGCCAAGATTCCCGTTACCTTTGCTCCCGCCCAGGACATCACCGTCTCCGGTGGTGTTGCTTCCGTTCCGGATAGCACCGTGAAGGTGGAGTCCGGCAAGGACACCGTTATTGATGTGACCAAGGCCGAGAAGGCCGACTTCGTGGAGATCAAGGCCGAGACTGTGGATAAGCTGGCAAACAATCAGACCGCTGTGTCCGTGAAACTGCCGGAGGCCACCGTGACCTTCGACAAGACCGCTGTTTCTGCCATCAATACCCAGGCGGGCAATTCCGCTGTGACCCTGGTTGCCAAGGAAGTGGAAAAGACCGTTCTGAATGCGCCCCAGAAGGAAGCTTTGGAAAAGACCAAGATCCATCAGGTTCTGTCCCTGGAGGCCAAAGCAGGTACCACCAAGATCTCCGATTTTGGCGGTGGTAAGGTCACTGTTTCCGTTCCTTTCGCCATCCCCACCGGCAAGAAGGCCGCAGATTTTGCGGTAGCTTACGTTGCCGATAACGGTAAGGTCACCGCCATGCCCACCACCTATAAGGACGGCGTGATCTCCTTTGAAACCACCCACTTCTCCAGCTACATCATCGCAGAGAAGGCAACTCTGCCCAACAGCAACCCCAAGACCGGCGAGGTAATGCTGATGCCTGCTGTAATGCTGGTAAGTATGCTGGGCCTGGCAATTTGTTTCACCAAGCGCCGTATGTTCTGAATAAAAAAGCACCGCCTCGGCGGTGCTTTTTTGAATGCATAATGAAAATTTTTGTTGTCATTGCGAGGCGCCGAAGGTGCCGTGGCAATCTCCCGGTACAATGTGTGGGGCTCTCCTCCCGGCTATATACTCCTTTCTTATACCGTATTTCAAAATATAAGCAATTCAATATACAATCCCCCCAGATCGCACTTGAAAAAGCCTGACCCTTGATGTAAAATGAAAAGAGTAACTGCTGGAAAAGAGGGAAATTATGGATTACATATCGTTAATCGTGCTGGTTGCAGTGATTGCTGCCGCTTTTATTTTTAAGGTGAACACCGGCCTTGCCGCTATTATGGCCTCCCTGATACTGGTTTATGCCACCGGTATGAAGGAAAAATTCATCATCAACGCCTTTGACAGTAAAATGTTTTTGATGCTTTTCGGTGTGATGTTCCTGTTCTGCATCGCCCAGGAGAATAAGACCCTGGATGTGCTGGCACGGAAGGTCATTGCAATGTGTAAGGGCAGGGTAAAGCTGTTCCCGGTGATTTTGTTTGTGCTGGCTGCGGTGCTTTCTGCCGTAGGACCCGGACTGATCTCCGTCACCGCCCTGATGGCCGCCATTATTGTTGCGCTGGCAAAGCGTACCGGCTGCAGTCCTATCAGTCTGCTGCCCTTCGGTACATTGGGTTCTTTCGCCGGCGGCCTATCTCCCATCACCCCTTCCGGCATCGTGGCTATGGGCAAGGCCGAGGAGGCTGGTATTCTGGGTCTGGCTGGTCCGCTGAACCTGAAAATGGCGTTGGTCAATATTCTGTTTGCCGCAGTGCTGTATTTCTTCGTGTTCAAGTGGCATAAATTCACCCCCGCCCCCGCCGCTGAGGGCGCAGAAAGTGAAAAAGTTCCGCCTTTTACCGGCAAGCAGTGGGCAACCCTGCTGGGCATTGCTACTGTGGCAGTTATGGCATTTTTCGGCATCAATGTGGGTCTTGCCGCCGTGTGCGTGGCAGTGCTGCTGACCGTATTTGGCTGCGCCGACGAAGGCGCTGCTCTGAAAAAAATCTCCTGGGGCACTTTGCTGATGATTACCGGCGTGGGTATCCTGATTTCCCTGGTCACTGAGCTGGGCGGTATTACACTGCTGCGGAAGGGTCTGGAAACCATCATCGGAGAGAAGACCGCGGCCTCCATTATGTGCCTGCTGGCAGGTGTGATGAGCTGGTTCTCCTCCGCATCCGGTGTGGTTATGCCTACCTTGATCCCCACCGTTCCGGGAATGGTGGGCAACGAGCTGGTGATTACCGTGGGTCTGTGTATTGGCGCCCATTTGGCAGCCCTCAGCCCGCTGTCCAGCTGCGGCGTCCTGATGCTGCCAGCCTCCTCCTCCGGTGATGAGGTCACCGCACAGGATCGGAATAAGACCTTCCTGCAGCTGTTCGCTATGTCCGCCGGCGGTCTGGTATTTGCCGCAGTGCTGGCATTGGCAGAAGGCCTGATCCGCGGACTTCTGTAATAAGCTACATAAAAATCCCCCGATGAAAATCGGGGGATTTCTTTTTATACATTTCTATATAGCATCGTGCCGCCCAATTCACCGGTGGCGACTGCATTTTCGGCAGTAATTTTACCGCCTACAATTACGTAATCCAGTCCCTCAGCGTGGAGATGGGGATTGGTAAATTCTGCCCGGTCAATGATGGTCTCCGGGTCAAAAATGCAGATATCCGCATCCAAACCCTCCCGCAGGAGACCTTTGGTCTGGAAGCCGTACACGGCGGCAGGCATTGCGGTCATCTTCCGGATCATTTCCGGCAGGGAAACCACGCCCTTTTCCCGTGCATACCGACCCAACGCTCTGGGGAAGCTGCCCCGCAGACGGGGATGATACATAGTGGTTGCGGGGACGGTGACACCGGAATCGGTGCAGATCATCACACGAGGATGAGCCATCACCGTTTCCACATCCTCCTCACACATGGAGAAGAATACGGCAGCTGCTTCGTTCTTGGTCAGACGAATCAGCTCCATAGCGGCAGTGAACTCATCCACACCCATCTTCTCGGCAATTTCCGGCACCCGCAGACCCTCGTATTCCGGGGCGTTGGGGCAACGGGTGGCCATGACCCATTGGGTGTCGGTGTATTTGCTGTAGAACAGATCTCTCCACTTTGCCACCATTTCCGGGTCTTCCAACCGCTTCAATGTGGCCTCATTGCCGCCGGTCTTATCGGCAGCAGGAATAAAGGCGGAGGAGAAATTGGTGGATGCGGCGGCATAGGGATACACATCCGCATACAGCTCCAAGCCTTCTGCATTGGCTTTGTCAATCAGCCGCAGGGTGGTATGTACCTTACCCCAGTTTTCTGTCAGACCGGCGGCCTTGTGGTGGGAGATCACACCACGCACACCGCTTTCCCGGACGACGGTGATAAATTCCTGTACCGCTTTGATAAGCTCCACAGCCTCGCTGCGCAGATGGATGGCGGCAATGCCGTGATACTCACCCACGATCTTGGCGATTTCGATAAGCTCGTCGGTCTTGGCATAGCAGCCGGGGGTGTAGATCAAACCGAAGGATACGCCCAATGCGCCGTGTTCCATAGCGGAGCGCATAATATCCTTCATTTTCTCTAATTCTTCCCGGGTAGGCTCCCGGTTTTCCGTGCCGAATACCGCCCGACGGATAGAGCCGTGGCCGATGAGCAGCGCCATATTGGCGCCCAGCTGGGCGCCTCTGGCATTATCCAGAAATTCTCCGGCGTTGGCGCTGCAAACAGAGCCGCCGCACTGACCGGCAACGGAGGTGGTGATACCCTGCTCGATTTTTTCGGTCTGCACCGGGTTGGTGGAAAACTGATTGTCGGAATGGCTGTGGGAATCGATAAAGCCGGGGGTGACCACCTTACCGGCAGCGTCAATTACCTTTTTGGCATCTCCATCGATATGCCGGGCGATTTTGACAATCTTACCGTCCTTCACAGCCAGCTGGGCTTTCATAGCGGGACTGCCGGTGCCGTCAATCAAATTGCCGTTTTTAATTAAAATATCATACATGGGGATTTCTCCTTATGACAGAATTGCCCGGAATGCCCTTTGCCAAGGACTTCCGGGCAGTTGTAAAACGATTACTGTTGCAATCAACATTCTACGAAGTGCGATACAAGCACTTTGGAATTTCTGAGATGTATTTCTCCTCAGATCTCGAATCTTTCAAATTCACTCATGCAGGGATTGCCGGGGGCCAGATAGAAGCAGCCTTCGGTCAGGTCCATAATGATGGCGAAATTGGTGACATATTGTCTGTTTACGGGGTCTATCGGATTTGCGTGGGTGCAGAGGGAATAGGGATGTCCTGCGTGATCCCGGAGCATTTCCATCAAATCTTCGCATTTGATCTTGCCGTAGGCTTCCTTTACCAGCGCTTTGATCCGCTGAAAACGAATGTAGGTGCTGGCTCTGGGAACTGCATTGTGAGCCTGGTACATCTTGGGGCCCACATAGTGGTTGGTATGTAACCAAACGCCATCCTCCGGAAGGAGGGTTTCGGCGGTCTTGGAGTCCATCTCAAAGGCAATGGCCACACCGTCTTTGTGGGTGGCTACCAGGTGTCCTACGGAAGTGGGAGCTTGGCTGCCTTTGGCATAGGCTTCACCCAGAGTTCCGGCATCCAGCATAGCCCGCATACGGGTACGCAGAGGGATGCCAAGGCAGGAAGTATCCGTGGAGAGGGCGTTTAACAAAACACCGATGCCCCGGTCATTCATACCAATGCCGCCGATCATACCGGCCTCAGACACCATAACGAAATTGGGTTTGTCCTCCTGATGAACGTGCACAATCACCAGACTGTCACGGAGCTGTCTGTAAAAATCCCAGTTCTGCGCGGCAATGACCCGTCCGTCTGCTGTGGCGGGGGGCATCAGGCTGAGTGTGGTGCATTCCTGGGCATCCTTCAGCTGGGCAAACATAATTTCTGTACGGGCGTTGAGGGCAGCAATGTCCAGCAGGTCAGTATTTGCGCCATCGGCAATACCCTGCATTTCTTTCACATAGTCCGGTGCAAACTCCCGGGTCTTTTCCAGGTAGAATTCAGAAAGCTTCCGGGCTTTTTCCCAGGATATACCTTGCAGTTCCTGGAAAAGGGCACCGTACACCCGGATGGATATGCCAATTTCTTCCCGGCATTGCTGACCGTAGGCGCATCCTCGCTCATAGGGTGTTCCTTGTATGGTAATTTCTTTCATTTTCATACTGTTATTCCCACTCTATTGTGCCGGTGGGCTTGGGTGTTAAATCGAACAGGACGCGATTGATGCCCTCTACCTCGTTGGTAATACGGGCAACGATCTTGTGGAGAACAGGGTAGGGGATCTCCTCGATGGTGGCGGTCATAGCGTCCTTGGTATTCACAGCGCGGATGATAGCAGGCCAGCCTTCGTAGCGGCTGTCGTCCTTCACACCAACGCTCTTGATGTCGGGAATTGCGATAAAGTACTGCCAGGTCTTCTCAGCCAGACCGCAGTTGGCAAACTCCTCACGGAGAATGGCGTCAGCCTCCCGGAGAGCGTGGAGACGGTCACGGGTAATAGCGCCCAGGCAACGGACACCCAGACCGGGGCCGGGGAAGGGCTGACGGTAAACCATAGCGTGGGGCAGACCCAGAGCCTCGCCAACCACACGAACCTCGTCCTTAAAGAGCAGCTTCAGAGGCTCAACCAACTCAAACTGCAAATCCTCGGGCAGACCGCCCACATTGTGGTGGGACTTGACGGCCTTCTTGCCCTCGGCAGCCTTGACAGATTCCAGGATGTCGGGGTAAATGGTACCCTGAGCCAAGAAGGAGATACCCTCCAGCTTACGGGCCTCGTCGGCAAACACGGTGATGAATTCCTTGCCGATGATCTTCCGCTTGGTCTCGGGGTCAGAAACACCGGCCAGCAGATTCAGGAAATGGTCGGTAGCATCCACATAAATCAGGTTGGCATCCATACCGTCCTTGAACATCTTGATGACGTCTTCGGACTCATTTTTCCGCATCAGGCCGTGGTTTACGTGAACGCAAACCAGCTGCTTGCCGATGGCCTTAATCAGCAGCGCGGCAACCACAGAAGAGTCCACACCGCCGCTCAGCGCCAGCAGCACCTTCTTGTCACCCACCTGCTTGCGGACTTCAGCTACCTGCTCTTCAATAAAAGCATCGGCCAAAGCCTTGGTGGTGATACGCTCCATAGTTTCGGGACGGAGATTGTTACTCATAAGGGATTCCTCCTTACAGAAATTCAAAAAATATATAGTATTATACCTCTGTTTTTTTTGATGTGCAAGAAAAAAATACGTATTCTGGCAACTTTTTTAGTCCAGCGCCAGGCCAAAATAACGGGGCTGGGGGCAATCTTCCCGGAAAGGCAAATACATAGCGAAGTTATGACTTGCGCCGGGGGCGCGGAAATGGCCGACTTTGCAGGAAAGGGCGCAGAGAATATTGCCGCAATGATTGGTGTTTCCCAAAATCTCATAAACAAGAAGGGTTTCTCCCTCCTTGGTTGCGGAGAGCAGAAAGTCCTCGCCTTTATAAAACTTTGCGTAAGCTGAAAGATAGGAAAGGGTCTCCCCCTCCTGCAGCACACCGCCCTCCGGCAGATATTTTCTTCGGAAAGTGGCATATTCCGCCGGATAAATCTCGCGAATAACAACAGGCGAATCTGTGGCCACAACAGAAAAATGATCTACTTTCGTTGCAACCCGGTAGCCTAATTTTTCATAAAAGGCAAACAGGTCTTTTTCTCCCGGTACTAAAATCGCCCCGGCATAGCCTTTTTCTTTCAAAATTTCGTGGGTTTCGGTCATCAGCCGCTTGGCAAGACCCTGTCCCCGGTGGGTTTTTAGAGTCGCCACCGCATAAATATAGGCAAGCTTGCACCCGGATAGTTCACAGTCAAACCAGTAAAGGGCGCTGACAGGGGTATCACCGTCACAAATATAGTGACATCTGTCCGGGGAAAAGCCGGTGGCAGAGAAGCTGTCCAAGGTCTCTTCCGAATCCCCGAAGGCCTCCTGCCAAAGCTGGCGCAGTTCAGCAGTCATAACCGTCCTCCTTCAGACATGCCCAGCTTTTTTCCACCAGCCGGTCCGGGCAGTAGGACAGCTTGGCCTTTCTCAGACCCTCAATACCTAAATCGTCCTCCCGGTTCAGCCATTGGAGTTTCGGGTATTTCTCCCGGAGATATCGGGCAAACTCCCGATTGATGAAGGCATATGCGCCATCATACCCTTCCAGCGCCTTTTCAAACTGCACATCGAAGGTGTCCTCCGACAGAAAAGAGCCT
>JAZSAD010000054.1:0-17947 GCA_045601715.1 Faecousia sp. | reverse complement strand
GCCGCTGCAGAAAGCTGCAAGGCAAGAATTGCCCAGCTGAAGGATGAAATCCGTCAGGCGAAAAAAGACCATGCCAAGTCTGGCATGGTGACGGATATTCAAATGATTTTCCAGGACCCCATTGCATCGCTGAATCCCCGTATGACCGTTAAGGAAATCATCGCCGAGGGTCTGGTAATTCAGGGTGTGAAGGACCAGAAGTATATTGACGAAAAAGTTTACGAGATTTTGGAGCTGGTTGGCTTGGTTCGTGAGCATGCCGGTCGGTATCCCCACGAATTCTCCGGCGGTCAGCGGCAGAGAATCGGTATTGCCCGGAGCGTGATTATGCACCCCGAGCTGCTGATTGCCGACGAGCCCATCTCCGCCTTGGACGTATCCATTCAGGCCCAGGTCATTAACCTTTTGAATGAGCTGCGTAACACTCTGGATCTGACCATTTTGTTCATCGCTCATGACCTGAGTGTGGTCAAGTATTTTTCTGATCGCATCGGTGTTATGTACTTTGGCAAAATGGTGGAGCTGGCCAGCGCAGATGAGCTGTTTGACCACCCCCTGCACCCCTACACCAAGAGCTTGCTGTCTGCAATTCCTCTGCCCGACCCCCATATTGAAAAGCAGCGCACCAGAGTTGCCTATAATGCGGAAAGCTCCCACGATTACTCTGTGGACAAGCCCACTATGCGTGAGGTTGCCCCCGGCCACTTTGTCTACTGTAACGATGCCGAGGAAAAAGCGTACAAAGAGGAGCTGGGCCTGTGAGCGAGAAATTGCGTAACGGGCTTTTGAAATACGGCATTTCCGCCGGGGTGTGCGCCGGTATTGCGCTGATTTATTGCAGCGCCCGGAATTTTTCTCAAATGGAATTGGTGGAAAAATACCGCACTTTGTGCGATGCCTTTACCATTCCGGGACTTGTTGCCCTGTGCGTGGGCGTGCTGATTTGGGTATCCAATGACGGATTCTTCTATGGTCTGAGCTACTGTTTGAATGTGGCTTGGCGGGCGCTGATTCCCGGCGCCAGATATAGGACGGAGCGTTACTACGATTACGTGACCCGCAAAAGGGAGAAGAAAATTTCCGGCTACGGTTTTCTGTTCCTCGTTGGCGGTGTCTGTATGGCAATTGCCCTTGTGTTTATGGCGCTATTTTACAGAATTTATTAAAAGAATGCGTGTCCCAACGGGACACGCATTCTTTTGTTATTTAGACTTCGTAACCGGGTTTACCCAGCAGCTGGAACATATTCCGCTTGTAAAATTCCACACCGGGCTGATTGAAAGGGTTGACCCCCAGCATATAGGCAGATATGCCGCAAGCCAGTTCAAAGAAGTAGAACATCTCACCCAGCTTTTGGGCGTTCAGCTCACCCATATCCATGGTGATAACCGGCACGTTGCCGTCCACGTGGGCAGCCAATGTACCCTGAAATGCCTGCTCGTCCACAAAGCCCAGGGTTTTGCCCTCTAAATAGTTGAGGCCGTCCAGATTTTTGTAGTCGCCGCCGATGACCAGTTCCTGGGCAGGGGGCGCGAACCGTACCATAGTCTCAAAGATGTTTCGTTCGCCCTGCTGAATCATCTGACCCAAGCTATGCAGGTCGGGGGTGAATTCTGCGGAAACGGGGAAAATGCCCTTGCCATCTTTGCCTTCAGACTCGCCGAAGAGCTGCTGCCACCAGCCGCCCATCATACGGAAGCCCGGTTCAAAGGATTCCAGAATCTCAATGGCTTTTCCGTTGCGGTACAGTAGATTCCGGGTAGCTGCATACAGCCAGACGGGATTTTCAAAGGAGCGAATATCGTACTCCTGCTTTGCCGCATATGCGCCCTTCATAACCTCCATAGGGTCAATGCCGGCAACTGCCATAGGCAACAGACCTACGGCGGTGAGCACACTGTACCGTCCGCCCACATCGGGAGGAATCACAAAGGTCTCCCAGCCTTCCTCTGTGGCCATCTGCCGCAAAGCGCCATTGACAGGGTCAGTGATCGCATATGTACGCTTTTTGGCGCCATCGGTGCCATATCTGCGTTCCAACAGCCAGCGCAGCGCCCGGGTGGCGATGGCAGGCTCGGTAGTAGTGCCGGATTTGCTGATGATGGCAATGGAAAAATCCTTGCCCTCCAACAGGCGGGTCAGTTCATTCCAGGCGCGGGTAGACAGGGTGTTGCCGGCGTAATAGATCTGAGGATTGCCTTTTCCTTTGCCAATGTTATGATTGCAGCCCTGCATCAGCTCGATGGCAGCGCGGGGGCCTAAGTAGGAGCCGCCGATACCGATGACCACAAATACGTCAGAGTCAGAGCGGATCTTTTGAGCGGCAGCGCGAATCCGGGAAATTTCCTCGGTTTCCTGCGCTACAGGCAGATTCAGCCAGCCAAGAAAGTCGTTACCCGCACCGTTACCCTCGGATAGGGTCATATGCGCATCGAAAACCTCCTTCTCTGCAGTCAGCAGGTCAGGCAGGGACAGCTCTCCCCATACATTGGAAATATCAACCTTAATCATAAAAGTGCTCCGTCCTTTCAGGGTTATACATATATGTTACAACACATCCGAAAATTTCGCAAGTGTAACATACATGTTTTTTAATTATTTTACAAAAAAATTATGGTAATTTTCTCGGGAAAATTGTATAATATTTCTAAAAAAGGAGGCGTGGGAATGCAGATTGGCTTTGGCGTGGATTTAGGCGGCACGACGGTGAAGATTGCGGTATTTTCTCCGGAGGGTAAGCTGCTTTCCAAATGGGAAATTCCTACAGCGACAGAAAATGGCGGAGCGCAGATTCTG
The DNA here is from genome assembly GCA_045601715.1 of Faecousia sp. Taxonomy (GTDB): domain Bacteria; phylum Bacillota; class Clostridia; order Oscillospirales; family Oscillospiraceae; genus Faecousia. The sequence continues at coordinate 15,151 of JAZSAD010000054.1, read as the reverse complement.
CCGGATATTGCAGATTCCGTATTATCCTATTGCAAGGAAAATGATATTTCCAGGGAGAATGTAATCGGCCTGGGCATTGGCATACCTGGCGCGGTGGATAGGACCGGCATTGTAGCGACCTGTGATAATTTGGACTGGGGTCGGACAGATGTGGTGCAGGCATTGCAGATCCTGACCGGTTTTACCGTAAAAGCAGGCAACGATGCCAATGTAGCAGCACTGGGTGAAGCGTGGAAAGGTAATGGCTGCGACAATATGGTGTTCATTACCCTGGGGACCGGTGTGGGCGGGGGAATCATTATAGACGGAAAGCCGTTGGCGGGCAAAACCGGCGCCGCCGGTGAGATTGGACATATGGTTCTGAATCCCAATGAAACAAAACCCTGTAACTGTGGTAAGTACGGTTGCGTAGAGCAGTACTGCTCTGCTACCGGTATTGTGCGGATGGCAACGGACTATCTGGCAGAGTCATCGGAGGCATCTTCCCTCCGGGATGTGGAGAAACTCACCGCCAAGGCTGTCTTTGATGCAGCCGCCCACGGGGATGCCGTGGCGCAGACGGTGCTGGAGCAGGCCTATGCCTATATGGGTGAGTTTATCGCCAATATTTGCATTGTGCTGAATCCGGAGCAGGTGGTGATTGGCGGCGGTGTCAGCAAAGCAGGGGAGCCGCTCCTTACTGGTATCCAGAGGTATTTTGACAAATATGTGTACCACGCCAGTAGGGATGTGGAATTTAAACTTGCCGCATTGGGCAACGATGCCGGTGTCTACGGTGCTTTTAAGCTGATTTTGGAATAAAAAATCCCCCGGCTGATTGGCCGGGGGAAATCTGTTATAATGTAAAATTACAGCAGAGTGGAGAAGTGCTTGATGGTACGAACCATCTGAGAAACATAGGAGTTCTCGTTGTCGTACCAGGAAACAACCTGAACCTGGGTCTTGCCGCCGGGCAGCTTGTTGACCATGGTCTGGGTAGCATCGAACAGAGAACCGAAGGTCATGCCGATGATGTCGGAAGAAACGATCTCATCCTCGGTGTAGCCGTAGGACTCGGTGGTAGCAGCCTTCATAGCAGCGTTGATCTCTTCCTTGGTCACTTCCTTAGCAACAACAGCATTCAGAATGGTGGTGGAGCCGGTGGGAGTGGGGATACGCTGTGCAGCGCCGATCAGCTTGCCGTTCAGCTCGGGGATAACCAGGCCGATGGCCTTAGCAGCACCGGTGGAGTTGGGAACGATGTTGATAGCGCCAGCGCGGCTACGACGCAGGTCGCCCTTTCTCTGGGGACCGTCCAGAATCATCTGGTCGCCGGTGTAAGCGTGGATGGTGCACATAATGCCGGACTCGATGGGAGCCAGGTCATTCAGAGCCTTAGCCATGGGAGCCAGACAGTTGGTGGTGCAGGAAGCTGCGGAGATGATGTGATCATCCTTGGTCAGAGTCTCGTGGTTAACATTGTAAACGATGGTGGGCAGGTCGTTGCCAGCGGGAGCAGAGATAACAACCTTCTTAGCGCCGGCGGTGATGTGAGCCTGAGCCTTCTCCTTAGAGGTGTAGAAGCCGGTGCACTCCAGAACTACGTCTACGTCCAGCTCGCCCCAGGGCAGCTCAGCAGCATTTGCCTTAGCGTAAATGGTGATCTTCTTGCCGTCAACAACAATGTTGTCCTCGCCAGCTTCAACAGTGTGAGCACCGAAGGGCTTAGCGTAAGCGCCCTGAGTGGAGTCATACTTCAGCAGGTGAGCCAGCATCTTGGGAGAGGTCAGGTCATTGATAGCAACAACCTCGAAGCCCTCAGCGCCGAACATCTGACGGAAAGCCAGACGGCCGATACGACCGAAACCGTTAATCGCAACTTTTACAGACATGGTAATTTCCTCCAATTTTTACTTGCTGCGGTTTGCAGCAAAATAGATTATGTTTTTGGGTGTAAATGACCCTATACGACACCATTATACTATAGGAAAAACTTCTTGTAAAGTAGCCAAATTGTAAAAATACCGCATTTTTTCGGGGAAAGTTTTGACACAGAATACAAAAAGCATAAAATTAGACTTCTGCATCCATATTATCGGAGTCGATTGTGCCGTCCAGCCTACGGTAGGCAAGGGCATAGACGGTGACCCGACGGGCCTCCCACTGCCACAGCAGAACACCCTGACAGACAGTACCGAGAATATAAAACAGGAACGCAGCCGTTACACCGGAAACCGGCAGGCTAACGCCCAAGGCAGGCAGAATCGTATCTGCATAGCACACGGCAATCGAAAGTACTTGCAGCAGATAGAACCACCAGAAGGACAGGTCGATTTTCAGCACCTGTAAACAGCTGCCCTTGGTAATGTTAAAGCTGTTTACCATGGCTCTACCGGCGGGCATACCCTCCACAACGGCGAAATCCGCAAAACGGATGCGGTAGTAAACGGGAATGGCAACAGCAAGATAGACGATTGCAAAAATGATTATGAGAGGAATTGCCGCCCGCGTGGTTGCAGCGGTAAATTCCGGGGTGAGCATAGCTTCCAGCTGCTCCGGAGTAAGGCCCTGCTCCATCATTGGCGCAAATTTTTCCAAAAAAGGCGCAGCAAGGGGGGTCAGCATAAAAATGGCCGTGGCAATGTAGGACAGGGGCATACCCAGCGCGATAAACAGAATACCCCGCAAAATCTGCAAGCCCAGTACAGCACCGAATCTGCGGAAGCCTTGCAGCAGGCTGCCAAAGTCTGCCTGTTCGGTTCTTGTCCATTGGAGCGCAGCATAGAAGATACCTACTTGCCAGAAGGGCATGGCGATCATTACCGCTAATTCCAGCACAGACTGGGCGGTGGTCAGCAGAGAGCGGGCAGTCAGTCCACTCAGGCCGCCGGTTTCGTCGATGAGCAGGCTCAGCAGATAGGTAATGAAAGTCAGTAACAGCGAACTGCCAAGGGCGATTGCGGTATGAATGAAAACCAGTTTTTTGGGATTGCCGGATACCTCCTGCAATCGGGCTTTGGCTTGCCCTTGTATATCAGAAAATTGCAACAGAACACACCTCCTGATTCTGATTATAGTTATACGATATATGGAAGAGAATAGCAAATGAAATTTTTGTGACGGTGGCATTTTTCTCCATTTTATGATACAATGCAGACAAATATCAACAAACAATGTCATTGCGAGGGCGGCTTGCCGCCCGTGGCAATCTCCGGGAGAATGCTATGAATTACGCAAACTGCAATCTCTGCCCCCGAAAATGTGGGGCAAACAGGAAATCGGGGGAGTTAGGCTTCTGCGGCTGCCCGGATACGGCGTTGGTGGCCAAGACCATGCTCCACAAATGGGAAGAGCCTGCCCTGGCGGGGGATGGCGGCAGCGGCGCGATCTTTTTTGGCGGCTGCACATTGGGATGTCAGTTCTGCCAGAACCGGGCGATCTCCGCAAAACCCACAGGCACACCTATGGATTCTGTCGCTTTGCGACAAGCTATGGAAAAACTGATTGCCCAGGGGGCGGAGAACATCGATTTGGTTACCCCCACTCAGTTTTTGCCCACCATCCTGCCTGCGCTGACCCCGAAACTGCCTGTTCCCGTGGTGTACAACTGCGGTGGCTATGAATCGGTGGAAACCATCCGACAACTGGACGGACTGGTGGATGTGTATCTGCCGGATATGAAATACGCCGACAATGCTTTGGCAAAACGACTGTCCGGCGCTGACGACTATTTTGCCGTTGCATCACAGGCCATCAAAGCAATGGCAGAGCAGGTTGGACCGGTGCAGTGGCAGAGGGGAAAGGTGATCAAGGGTGTGATGATCCGCCATTTGATTCTCCCGGGGCAGGTGGAAAATTCCCTGCGGGTACTGGATTGGATCGGGGAGGATTTTAAACCCGGACAGGTGCTGGTAAGCCTGATGCGCCAGTACACCCCTATGCCGGGATTGCCCGCGCCCCTGGACAGGAAAATTACCGACCAGGAGTACGACGCAGTTTTAAGCTGGATGTATCTCAACGATTTGGAGGGGTTTACCCAGGAGGCATCCTCCGGTGATACCGCGTTCATTCCTTCGTTTTAATGTTTGCATATCCGCCGGCAATGTGGTATGATAGCAAAAGAACAGATGTTTACGAGGTTTATTACGTATGAACTATATCGTTTTGGATATGGAATGGAATCAGCCCTGGCCTGGTTCGCCGTCGTCCAAGAAGGTTCTTCCCGTACAGATTCGGGGAGAGATTATTCAGATCGGCGCAGTGCGGGTGACGGAAGACCAGCAGGTGACGGACGAGTTTCAGGTGCTCATTAAACCTAAATACTACCGCCGCCTAAACCGCCGAGTCAGTAAACTCACCGGCATTAAGGAAGCCCAGCTGCTGGAGCAGGGCGTTTCTATGAACGAGGCAATGTCCCGTTTCCGCGCCTGGTGCGGCGAGGATGTGATTTTTCTCACCTGGGGTTTTGACGATATCAGCATTCTCCGGGAAAATCTCCGCCTGTACGGAATCGACGAGAGCTGGGTACAGCGGTGGTACAATGCCCAGATGATTTTTAACGCCCAGACCGACGGCTCTTCTGCCCAAAAGGCGCTGAAAACCGCCATGGAGATCTTTGGAATTGAGGCCACCCGCCCGGCGCACGATGCCTTGGGCGATGCCTATCATACGGCGCTGATTTGCGCCAAGCTGGATCTGAAAAAAGGCGTAGAAGAATACGGCAAAGCCTTAAAGAGCCACGAGGACGGCTTCCACGGGGCGGAGCTTCCCGGTTGCATCAGCCGCAAGGTGTTCTATGATTATGCCGATAAGCACGCGGCATTAAAGGCTATGGCCGAGGGGGAAAACAAATGCCCCACCTGCGGCAAGCAGATGACCGGCACCCGGTGGTTCTCCCAGCCGGGACACCGGTATATGGACTTGGCAGAATGTCCTGCTTGCGGAAAATTTTTGATTCGGGTGCGTCTGTCCGAGCAACCGGACGGCACATTCCGTGTCAGCCGGCTGACCTATGAGGCCACCTCCGAGGCGGCTGCCGCCTATGCCCGACGGGCAGAGAAGGCAGAGCCGGAAAGGACTCGGCCGTCCTCCAATCAGCGCCGCCGCCGGCGCAGCAAACTCCCGGCAAAAGAAAAATAAAAGAGGGTGCATCGCACCCTCTTTTTTAGTTCAGCAGCACATCAAATATCAGCATCAGGCAGAAACCGGCCAGAAGCGCATAGGTTGCGCCCCGCTCAGAGCCGTGGGCATGGGTTTCGGGAATCATTTCATCGCTGATGACGTATAACATCGTACCCCCTGCAAAGGCTAAGGCAAAGGGCAAAATGGCAGAAGAAACAGTAACGGCAAAGTAGCCGAATAAGGTGCCGATAATTTCCACCACACCGGTGGCGGCCGCCACGACAAAGGTACGGGACGGCTTAAAGCCGGCTGCCAGCATAGGCCCGATGATCACCATACCCTCGGGGATATTCTGCAGTGCAATACCGCCGGCCACAGTGAGGGCTTCCGACACATCGCCGCCGCCGAAGCCAACGCCTGCGGCAATGCCTTCCGGCAGATTGTGAATGGCAATGGCGGTGACAAACAGCAGAACCTTGTTTAATTTTTCCGAATCAGCCGGGTGGGCTTCCTGATCTGCGCCGCTGAGACGATGTAGGTGAGGAACCAATTTATCAAATAAGTTGACGCAGAGAGCGCCGGCAAAAACACCGGTAATGGTATATAAAAGACCGAATTTTCCACCGTGTTCCAGAGAGGGGAGAATCAGTCCCATCACGGCCGCCGCCAGCATTACGCCTGCGGCGAAGGACAGAATCATATCGCTGAACTTGTGGGATATATTTTTAAACAGAAATCCCAAAACTGTACCGAATATAGTTGCGCCGCCTACGCCTAAGGCGGTGAGAAGTACCAATTTCATCGTTTTCACTCCTTTGGGGTAGAGCGATTTGTCGCTCCACTATCATTCTATACAGCAGGGAAAATTTTGTCAAGAAATATTTTAAGAATAAGAATCATTCTTATTGACAAAATGGGAAAAATGTGTTAATATACATCCATAAAAAGGAGGGCAGGCAGGACTGCTCAATAACAGGAGGAAACATAATGCTGAAAAAAGTGACCGATACCATTTTATATGTGGGCGAAAATGACCGTGATGTAGACCTGTTTGAGGGACAGTACATTGTTCCCAACGGTATGGCCTATAATTCCTATGTGATTCTGGACGAGAAGGTGGCAGTTATGGACACCATCGACGCCAGTAAGACAACCCAGTGGCTGGGCAATGTAAAGCAGGCGCTTTCCGGCCGTGAGCCTGACTATCTGGTGGTGCAGCATATGGAGCCCGACCATGCAGCATCCATTGAAGCCTTTGTAAATACATATCCCCAGGTCACCGTGGTGGCTAACAAAAAGACTTTTGGCATGATCGCCCAGTTCTTCCCCAATCTGAAGATGGAAAACACCCTGACTGTGGAGAATTTCGGCACCCTGTCCCTGGGCAAGCACACCCTGACCTTCGCCTTTGCGCCTATGGTTCACTGGCCTGAGGTTATGATGACCTACGACAGTTACGATAAGGTCCTGTTCTCCGCTGACGGCTTCGGCAAGTTTGGTGCACTGGACGCCAAGGAGGATTGGGACGATGAAGCCCGCCGCTACTTTATCGGCATCGTGGGTAAGTACGGCAAGCAGGTGCAGAACATTCTAAAGGTTGCCGCAACATTGGACATTCAGATCATTTGCCCTCTCCACGGACCTGTCCTCACCGAGAATTTGGGTCACTATATTAAGCTGTATGACCTGTGGTCCAGCTACACCCCCGAGTCTGACGGTATTGTGATTGCCTACACCTCTATCTACGGCCACACAAAGGAAGCGGCAGAGCTGCTGGCCCTGGAACTGCGTAAACGGGAAGTGCCCAATGTGGTAGTATACGACCTGGCCCGCTGCGATATGGCACAGGCGGTGTCCGACGCCTTCCGGTACGACAAGCTGGTGTTGGCAACGACTACTTATAACGCAGATGTATTCCCCTTTATGCGTACCTATTTGGATAAGCTCACCGAGCGGAACTTCCAGAACCGCACCGTGGCTATGATCGAAAACGGCTCCTGGTCTCCCGTGGCAATTAAGGTGATGAAGGAAAAACTGGAGAAATCCAAGAACATCAGCTACGCAGAGAATAATGTAACCATTCTGTCTGCTATGAGCCAGGAGAATGTAAAGCAGATTGGCCGCCTGGCAGATGAGCTGTCCGCCTCCTATAACGCTGCGGATGTGCAGGACGATTATGTAGATCCCACCGCCCTGAACAATATCGGCTACGGTCTGTATGTGGTCACCACCAACGACGACCAGAAGGACAACGGCCTGATTGTGAACACCGTTACCCAGGTCACCAATACCCCCAATCGGGTAGCGGTCACCGTCAATAAGCTGAACTACTCCTGTGATGTGATTGCCAAGACTGGCAAGCTGAACATTTCCACCCTGTCCCAGGATGCACCCTTTACCGTCTTTGAGCGGTTCGGCTTCCATTCCGGCCGGGATACAGATAAGTTCGCCGGCTTTGACCACACCCAGCGGGCAGCCAATGGACTGCTGTTTCTGGATAAGTATTCCAATGCCTTTATCAGCTGTAAGGTGATCAATCAGGTGGATCTGGGTACTCACGTGATGTTTATCTGCGATGTGGTCCAGTGCGCCAACCTGAATAAGGCCGAGACCATGACTTATACCTACTACCTGCAGAACGTGAAGCCCAAGCCTGACAGCGAAAAGAAGGGCTATGTGTGCAAGATCTGTGGTTGGGTCCATGAGGGTGATACCCTGCCTGAGGATATTGTCTGCCCCCTGTGCAAACACGGCGCCGCCGATTTTGAACCCTTAAGTTAATCGAAAAACCGCCTTGGAATTTTCCAAGGCGGTTTTGTTACGGTGTAAAGACACCCCAAAGGGCGCAGGTGTCATCCCGCAGCTTGAAGCGGGGAAAATCGTTACAGTCAGGGTCAGCGTTCTGCGCATTACACAAACGTTGGAACAGCTGTTCCAAATCTGTTTTTTGCATAGCGGAAAACAGCTGGAAATATCCTTCGTAAAATCCAAACACATCGGAAAGCTGGGCGAAGCCGTCGCTGAAGGCAGCGACAATCACCGGCTCGGTTAACTCCCAGGAAAATTGCCTTGCTTGAATGAGGGCTTCCGGTGTATCCAAATCCAGGACCCAGTATCCATCGGGATGATTTCGTTTCTTCCGATTGGTTAACAGCAAATCGTTGCACATGGCCCGGGTTTGCAAAAAGGGGATGCCTGTTTGCCGGTGCATCAGCGCCATTTGCTTCAGGGCTTGGTTATCCAGATTGGGAAGGCTGGTGTCCAGAGAATAAAATTCCGTGCCATCCGGCAGGGCGGAAACACCTACACAGTCTCCCAGACCAAAAAACTCCAGTTTTCCATTCCGCTGGCGAAACAGAGCCAGACCTGCAGAGGGGCTGTCGTCCGGTTTTTCCATACCCTTTTCCTTCAAAACGGAAAGATACTGTGCCTTCAGGGGCAGGAGGATATCCTTAAGAATCTCTTCTGTGGGACGGTCGTCGTCTTCATCCAATCGCTGACAAAGACCAGCTGCCATATTTTCTACCAACCAGGTGGCATCAGACCCCCGACCCATCACTTCCACACCGCTTAAGCAGGAAGCGCCGTCCATTGCAAAGCAGTAATTTTTGCCAAAACCAACAATATCCTCGTTGCACTTTGTGGGATCGCCGGGGTAACAAAGTTTCTGTTTTACTGTAAACAAAGCCAAATGCCTCCCAAAACAATGCCAAGTCCCAGAAGCAGAACGATGAGATTCCGGATGGCCTTTTTGCCCCAGGCGCCGTGAAGAATAATGCCAAAGGCGGCAAAAACACCCATTAATGCGCCCATCAGTACGATGATCAAACCGGCGGCATGTTTGATGGATTGCTCGGCAACGGCGCTGCCGATGGTCAGGCTGCCGATGGTAAAGCTGACGATACCGGAGAACAGACCCAAAAATTCCATACTCTTGGTGGTGGATTCTTTGGTCTGGTCTTCAAATGCCTGGGTAACGGTTTTTAACTGCTCATCTGCAGCCAGTCGGTTTTCACAGTTTTGCTGCTGTGCGCGGATCTGCTGGGCAAAGGCAAGGTATCTGCCGATGCGGATAGGATAGTCCGCCTTGCTGCTGTCTTCTTTGTCAATGGCTTTGTTCAGGTAGTCCAGCGCCTCTTCATATCTGCCGGCAACGGCAAACAGACGACCGTGGGTGCAGTAGAATTTGGCGTATTTACTGTCCTGAATATGGGTCTCCACCATCACATCCAGGGCCTCCTTCAAAAGGTCCTCCTTGGTTGTGCCGGTGAGCTTATCCAGCAGGCCGGATGCGTTTTCAAAAGCGAGGAGAACGGTTTCCGCAAAGGCGTGAGCGCCGCCGATATTTCCCTCTTCCGGCTTGTTTACTGCGCCTCTGAGATTTTCCATATTGATACGGGCGGTCTTGATCACACTTTCCAGCCGCTCCGGTGTCCAGGCGGTTTTCCGGAAAGCTTCCAGCTCCTTGATGGTACTGCATACATCCAGATGGATCAGGAAGGGTTCATTGGAAAAATAAGCCTGATATTGCTGCATAGTCTCTTTCAGCTCAGAAAGATTTTCGTTTCTGCGGGCATAGCTTTCTGCCACGCAGAATGCATGAAAGGCCAGTTTGCGATCTTCTTTGGTGGGGTTATCTCCGCCGACAAGCTGAATTAATTTGGGCAATTCATTCTTGATGACGGTATCGTCCCACTTCAGGGCGTAATTCACCACATCCGTTTCGAACTTCCGAACGGTCTGAGCCGGTAGTGCCAGCAGCATATCCTTGATCTGCTGAACGGTAGGGATATACTTGTTTTTCTTGGAAGCTTGGATCTCTTCCTTTGCCAGGTCGCGGATACGGGATTCCGTTAAAAATTCTGTATCTGTGGGCATAAAACACCCTCCTTACCTTGTTTATAAGGTAAGTATATCACTTTTTTACAGGGTGAGCAACAATTTTTCACAAAAAAATCTGCCCCCGCATTGGCGAGGGCAGATTTGCATTATTCTTCAGTCTCGGCTTCTTCCACAATTGCAGCCGCAACAACATCCTCTTCGATGATTTCGGTTTCCTGGGTGATTTCAGGTTCTTCAGCAGCTTCGGCTTCCTCTGCGGCGATCCGGGCGGCAACCCGGTTTACATACAGGTCCTCCGGCTTGTGGTCGCGGAAGGACTGCCATACCAAAATGGATACGGCAACCAGGCAGCTGATAGCTGCCAGTATCTGGCTGACCCGGAAAGGACCCCAATACAGACTATCTGTCCGCAGACCCTCGATGAAGGTTCTGCCGAGACCGTACCAAGCGGCGTAGCCCAGGGCGATCTGTCCGTCGTATTTCCGCTTCTTGGACAGAAAATGGAGCAGCACAAAGCCTGCAGCATTCCACAGGGATTCATACAGGAAGGTGGGGTGATGGTAGGTCACTGCGCCAGTGGCGGTGCTTTCCAAACCCATACGCAGGAAGGATTCGGTAACTGCGCCAAAGGCCTCCCGGTTGAAGAAATTGCCCCAGCGGCCGATGGCCTGACCGATCAAAAAGCCCAAAGCGGTAATGTCCAGACAGGTGCCAATGGGAATTTTTTTGACCAGACAGTACACCACAATGCCGATGGCTGCGCCGATGACACCGCCGTAGATCGCAATGCCGCCGTTCCAGATATACAGCACCTCAATGGGGTTGGCCTTAAACTCATGCCAGGCGAAAATGCAGTAATAGGCACGGGCGCAGATAATGGCAAAGGGGATGATACACAGGGCGCCGTCAATGATCTCGTCCTCGGTCAGCCCAAAGGCCTTTTTCCGCCGCAGGCCATAGACAGCAGCCAGCAGCAGACCCAAAGCGATCAGCAGACCGTAATAATGCAGAGAAAGCGGTCCAATTTCAAACTTGTAGCCGGGATTCATGCTTAGTCCCAGTCCGGGGAAGGAAATGGTGGAATATTTCATTTGTTCTCCTCCTGATTCGGGGTGATCACCGCCATACACATACGGTCCTGGGTGACCACGTCCTGAATAAATGCCTGAATTTCTGCTTTGGTGACTTCTCCGTAAAGCTTGGGAATCCGGAAATAGTCAAATTTGGAAAAATGGTAGGCGCACAGACGGAAGCAGGTGGACTCAAAGCTGTCCAGCCCCCGAATGCGCCGACCCAATGCGCTGCGCTTCATACGCAGGAACATCTCGTCAGAAATGCCGGTCTCGGCAAGGGATTTTGCCGCCTGTAAAATGGCATCCCGTACGGCTTCGGGGTTTTCGCTGTCGCCGGAGGCAATCAGCATACTCATACCCTCGATGGTCTCATAGCCACCGCCAAAGGATGCGTCGATCAGACCCTCGTCGTAAAGCTTCAGATACAGCTCCGAGGACTCGCCGAACAGCGCCTCCGCCGCCATATCTCCCACAATCTCCTGCCGCACACCGGCGTCGCCGTCGGGTAGAGGAACACTCTTGAAACCCAGCTGGAACATAGGCATTGCCACTTCCATTTGCCGGGTGACATAGGGCTTCTTAACCGTCAAAGGTTCGTCCCATACACGGGCTGACTCCACCACAGGACAGGGGACATTTTTCAATTGCTTTTCCGCAATTTTCTCTACCTCACCGGGGTCAACATCACCCACCACGCACAGGAGCATATTGTCCGGCCGGTAGAATGCCCGGTGGCAGCTTTCCAGCACCTCCGGTGTGATTCGGGCGATAGATTCCCGTGTGCCCAAAATGGGGTAGCGAATGGGATGCTTTTCATACATAGCCTCTGCCAGCATATCAAACAGAACACTGTCGGGATTATCCTCGTTCATACCGATTTCCTGGCCGATGATACCCTGCTCCTTGGCAACACTCTCTTTGGTGAAATAAGGAGTGGTGACAAACTCCAGCAGTAACTCCAAATTCTCTTTGAAATTTTCCGTGCAGGAGAAGTAGTAGGCGGTCATATCGTAGCTGGTAAAGGCGTTGGGAATTGCCCCCAATGCGGCAAATTCACCGGTTACATCCCGTCCGGGCATATCGAACATCTTATGCTCCAAATAGTGGGCAACCCCGGCAGGAGCAGCATAGTCTGCGCCGTCCATTTTGAAATCTGTGTGGATTGCGCCGTAATCGGTGACAAAATAGCACAGCTTTTTGGTAAAACCGGGTCGGGGCAGGACAATGATATCCAACCCGTTGTTTAAGGTGGCTTTGTATAGGGTTTCGCCTACTTCAGGGTAAAAATGTTTTTCCATTACATAGCCCCCCTTAAGAAGTAAACGGTGTGCAGTTGTAACGTCTTAGCCGCATTTGCCACGTCCTCTGCCGTTGCCTGTTCCACTGCCCGGGCATAGCTTTCCGGTGACAGGGGCAGACCGCTTAAGGCTGCGGTGGCATAGTAGCCCTCAATAGCGCCGGGGGAGTCGTGGGTGCTGCGCAGCTGGGAAAGGAGCGCCTGCTTGGCAGCGGTCAGCTCTTCGGCGGTGAATTCTCCGCTTTGACAGGCTTTCAGCTGATTCAGGACCTCCTGCCGCACCTGGGTATCCATATTGCAGTCAATACCGGCAGATACGGTAACGATCCCTTTGCTGCCGTGGTAGGAGGAGTGAATGTCATAGCACAAAGACATCTCCTCCCGGATTTTCATAAACAGCTTGCTGATCATACCGCCGCCGAAAATGGTGTTGAAGATCTGCATAGGTACGAAATCTTTATCCCGCAGAGTAATGGGGGTAGCAAAGCCCATACACAACTTACCTTGCGCCACATCCATTTCTTCGATCTCATCGCAGCCGCCCTGATCCTGGAAAGGGGTCTGGGCAGGCAGGGGCGCGGGGCAACGGTCCAATTTTGCAAAAATCGGACGGAGCAGATTCGCAATATCCTCCGGCACTGCCGCGCCTACATAGAACAGGGCGATGGGATATTCCCGCAGTACCTTTTGATAATGCGTGTACAGGCTTTCCGGGGTAATGACCTCCACGTCCTCTTTTTCACCCAGCCGGGGGATGCCCAGGGAATCACCCTTGCACATCCGTTTCATCATCTGGGCTTGGGCATATGCCCGCTTGTCATTTTTCTGAGCGGCGATGGCGGACAAGAGATTTCGCTTTTCACCCTCCACAAAATCCGTGGGGAATACGCCCTTTTCCAGCTTGGGGCGGAACATCAGCTCCTCCAAAAAGGCAACCATAGGGGCAAAGACCTTGTCCCCGTCCAGAGCGTAGGCCTCCCGCATAAAGCTGCAGCTTAGGCCGGTGGTCTGATAATCGCCCACCCGACGGACTTGAGAGCCTAAGGATGCGCCGTATAAATCGTCTAACCGCAAGGTGATTGCCCGTAAATCCGGGGCGGTTTCGCTGCCCCGGAGCAGTACCGCAGGCAATAGGGCATTGAGAGCGGCTGTCTTTTTGTCCATAGGGCAGATAAACTGCAGGCTCAGACCCTCCTGCTTAAACCGTGTATCCCGAAAACACCGCAAGGTAACTTCCGGTAAAAGGGGGATTGTGTGAATCATACTTCCTCCAAAAATTCGTCATTGTGAGTATTATATACCAAAAACAGCCAAATGGAAAGTACCGCGCAAAAAATTTACACTTTACAGGTTGTTATTTTCCGCATTTTACGATAAAATAATGAAAAACGATACCGAAGGATTGGGAATATGGCATATTTGGAAATTACCGTAACCACCACCGCCCAAAACATCGCCTCCACCGCCGCTGCCCTCACAGCCGGTGGCTTCAGTGAACTGGTGATCGAGGACCAAAATGAGTTTGAAAGCTTTTTGGAAGAGAATCGGGCCTGTTGGGATTATATTGACGAGGAACTGCAACAGAAATTGCGGGGTCTTAGCTGTATCAAGCTGTACTTAGAGGACTGGGATAAGGATGGCCTGTCCCGACTGGAAAATTTGGTTGCCGGCTTGGGTCTTGAGATGACCACCGCAGCCCTTGCAGAAGAAAATTGGGAAGAGAGCTGGAAGGAGAACTATCCGCCCCAGCCGGTGGGTGAAAAGCTTGTGGTGCTGCCCTATTGGCTTGCGGATACGGACACACAGGGGAGAATCCCCATTGTCCTTGACCCGGGTTTGACCTTCGGCACCGGCGCCCACCCCTCCACCCAAATGGTGCTGGAGACTATGGAAAAGACTGTAAAACCCGGGGCAAAATGCCTGGATTTGGGCAGTGGCAGCGGCATTCTGTCCATCGCCGCTTTGCGACTGGGCGCGGAATCCGCCATCGGTGTGGATATTGACCCCAAGGCTGAGGATATTGCCCGGGAGAATGCCGGCTACAACGGCTTTGCCGCCCCGGAATTTACCGCCTTCACCGGCAACGTGACCCAGGATATTGCCCTGATGGATAAGCTGTCCCAAGGGGAATACGATGTAGTGCTGGTCAATATCGTTGCCGATGTGATCATTGGCCTTGCCCCGGTGCTGCCCAATTTTCTGAGGGAAAACACCACCCTCATTTGCTCCGGTATTCTGGATACCCGATTGGGTGATGTAGTAACTGCCTTGGAGCAGGCAGGCCTTACGGTGACGGATACCAAGGCCAAGGAAGACTGGCGCTGTGTCAGCGCAAAAAGGAGAACATTATGACCATACCCTACCGCACCCAACGGGTGCTGAAGCGGATACTTGGCGTGCTGGCGGTGATTGCCATAGTGCTGGCGGTGGTGAGCGCCTGCTGGTTTCTGTGGCTGCAGCGCTACGTGGTCTATACCGCCGACGGAAAGGTGAAACTGGATTTTGAACTGCCCCCTATGGGCGGCGGTCAGCTGGCAGTCCCTCCCGAGAATCCGGATATTCCCATCCGCTTTGACCAGGAAGATCAGATGACCGGCAGCACCGAGTTGACCCAGATTCTGGGCTACTATGTGGAGAAAACAGATCTGCAGGATATTGATCAGGTCATCAGCCAGATTCAGGCGCTGCCTGCGGAAACCGCCGTGATGGTGGACGTAAAAGGCATTAAGGGTGACTTTTACTATTCCTCCACCGTCAGCAGCAAGCGCAACAGCAGCATCAATGCCGAAAAGATGGACGAGCTGATCGCCTATCTGCAGCGGACCAACCGCTATGCCAT
>JAZSAD010000053.1:0-4583 GCA_045601715.1 Faecousia sp. | reverse complement strand
GCTACCATAGCCTGTATTGTCGGTAGCAATTCCTGGATATGTGTGTAATTTCGTTTGGACATAACGATACCCCCTAATGTAGTTATTATCCTACATTAGGGGGTATTTTGTCTATTGTCCGATTTTACTGGTTCGGTTCATCAAGGTGGGGTTATTTTTACATATTCGCTTTAATGGAAGAAATCAGGATGTCGCCTGCCACTACTCTGTCCTCAGCGGCAAAGCCGTCGGCAAAGTTGTCGGAGTACAGAATCTGAGCGTTGGGAGGGAACTCCTCATCCCCCGCCCAGGCAAGAATCTGAATCTGATAGCCACCCACCAGCTCAAACTGGTAACCTGCATCTCCGTGAGGTACGGGCGCAGCGCCCATCTGCTCCGCCGCCTTGCGGAACGCATCCAAACGCGTACCAAAAGTAAAGGCTGCGCGGGTCAGAACACGGCCGGTATAGGGCTTGATGTACAGTTCACCCCAAGGCATCTCCCGGAAGGTTTTCCACTCCCTTTTCCACGCCACATCCTTACACTCCAGCAGATACCGGAGTAAGAAGGTTTGGGTGGGCAGGGGCGGCACAGCGCCGCCGTCGGCAGCCGTAATGGCATAATTCGGGTGAGAAATCAAAAATTCTCTACCCAGCAGTTTCACGGTAAAGGTCTTTCCGTCCCACTTGACAGCAGACAATCTGGCGGTGACATCCGCCGGGGAAAGGGCGCGGAATTTCTCCTCATAATGGGCGAAGGGAACTTCTTCTTTATGGTTTTCTATCTGCATATTACATCTCCTGCACAGAATTAGGAAACAGGCTGGCATCCGTATGGGGCAGGAAGCAAGCCGCCACAAAGGAATCCATATAACCGGGATAGGTGGACAGTTCCAGATAGGTCATATTAGCGCCCAGCTCCGCGCATTTGGCATCTGCCTGGTCGCTCATCACCATGGCATATGCGCCGGTGAGGGAAGAGTTGCCGATATACCGGTACTTCTCCAGTTCCACGTCGGGGAGCATACCGATATTTACGGAGTTTTTCATATTGATTCCGGAGCCGATACCACCGGCAACGTACACCTGGTCAATGCAGTCTACCGTCATATCCACCGCCTGAAGCATGGTGTCAATCGCTGAGAAGATGGCGCCCTTGGCGCGGATGAAGTTGTCGATGTCCACCTCGTTAATGGACACTTCCCGTCCGGTTTCGGACTCTTCTGCCGTTGCCAGGATGTATCTTCCCATACCGTGGGCATCCCGCCCTACCCGGTCACCCTCCCGGATAAACAAGCCACGGGCATTGATGATGCCGCAGCGGAACAGCTCGGAGATAATATCAATAATACCGGAGCCGCAGATGCCAACAGTCTTCTGACCGGCTTCACCCACGATGGTGAGGTCAGGCTCCATAGTGTCTTTGTTAATCACACAGGCTTCGATTGCGCCGTCGGTGGCCCGCATACCGCAGGAGATATCACCGCCCTCAAAGGCAGGACCGGCGGAGCAAGCGCAGCTCATCATAAAGTCCCGGTTGCCAAAGACGATCTCGCCATTGGTACCCAGGTCGATAAACAGACTCATTTCGTCCTTATCCCACAAGCCTGTTGCCAACGTGCCGGCGGTAATGTCTCCCCCTACGTAAGAACCGATATTGGGGGCAATCTGCACCTTGGCCAAGGGGTTTGCAGGCAGTTTCAGGTCACCGGCAGTTAAACCATCCCAACCGAAGAAGCTGGGAATATAGGGCTCCATACGCACAGGCTCGGCATCCACGCCCACAAACAAGTGGTTCATGGTGGTGTTAGCCGCCACGCACAGCCGCAGAATACTACGAGCGCTGATATTTGCTGTCTTGCACAGGTTGGCAATAATGGGATTCAGGGTTTCCTTGACGATGGCATCCTGCAATTTCTTCTTGCCACCCTCTCTGCCCTGCTCAATAATCCGGTTGATCACGTCTGCGCCGTAGCGAATCTGTCCGTTGCCGGAAGAACCCTTTGCCAAAAGCTTGCCGGTTACCAGATCGGTCAGGACCATGGTCACAGTTGTAGTGCCGATATCGATAGCGCAGCCTACAATAGCGGTATCCTGGGGGGCGGAAAGCTCCATACACAGGAAGGTATCTCCCTGCAACTCACCCTTGACGCACACGCAGAAATGATGCTCACGCAGGCAACTTGCCAGCTTTACCATCACCCCAAAGGGGATTTTTACCTGCGCCACGCCCAGGGCTTCCTGAATTGCCCAGGCGAGCCGTTCATTGTCTGGCATGGTGTCGTCCAGAGTAGGCTCTGCCATTTCCACAACCACGGCGCGGAAATGATTGGCAAAGGTAATCCCGCTTTCCTGCAGCTGCCTCTGGCAATCTTCAAAGATTGCAATCTCCTTGGGACTGCTCAGGTCGGCGGTCTTCATTCTGCTCTGATAGGCGGAGGCAATATCCGGCACAAACACTGTGCAGTCACCCACTACCTTGCAGTTACAACTCAAACGCCAGCCTGCCTGGAACTCCTCTTCGGTAATATGGCGGGAAGGAATGGTCTCCACTTCTCCGTCCACCAGCTTTACACGGCACTTGCCGCAGGATCCATTACCGGAGCAGGGGGCGTCAATCGCCACATTGGCCCGGCGCGCCAGTTCCAGCAGGTTATCTCCTGCATTGCAGGCAATTTCTACCGGGCTGCCGCCTTCAATTTCAAATACCACTTTGGGCATAGGGTTATCCTCACTTTTTCTATCTTATTCGTACCGGTTATCCCACGCAGACTGGGGAAGTTCCGGTTTTCTGCCCCGGCCCATCAACTGCTGCACCACATCCTTGGGGGCAACACCCTCCCGGACGATCTGCCAAGCCGCTTCCACAATGGGCATCTCCACAGCATATTTTGCCTTCAGCGCCATCACTGCAGGCAGGGCATTGATACCTTCTACCACCATACCGGTCTGCTTGATCGCTTCCTCCACGGGAACACCGCTGCCAATCAGCGTACCGCAGCGGTTATTCCGGCTGTGGACACTGGTGGCGGTTACAATCAAATCGCCAATACCTGCCAGACCGCCAAAGGTCTCCGACTTACAGCCCATTGCGATACCCAGGCGGGAGATTTCCGCCATACCCCGGGTAATCAGAGCTGCTTTGGCATTATCTCCGTAGCCAAGGCCGGTGGCGATACCGGCAGCAAGGGCAATGACATTTTTCACTGCGCCGCACAGCTCCACGCCCAGCACATCATCGTTGGTGTACACCCGCATACAGGTGCCCCAAAAGACGTTCTGCACCATCTCTGCAACCTGCTGATCCTCACAGGCGGAAACAATGGTAGTAGGCAAATCCTTTGCCACCTCTTCTGCGTGGGTAGGACCGGACAGGGCTACCAGCTTTACAGTGGGGTTATTGAGCTCCTGAGCAATAATGCCCGTCATAGTCAGCAGTGTATCTGTCTCAATACCCTTGGCAACATCCACGATAATCTGATTATCAGGAATATAGGGAGCGGCCTGCCGGGCGGTGCTCCGCACAAAGGGGGACGGCACGGCAAACAGCAGGATCTCCCGCTCTTTGCACACCTCCGCGATTTCCTCGGTAAAAGAAATCCCCCCAGGAATCTCCATTCCGGGCAGATTGGGATGGCGACGGGTTGCAGAAAACTCCTCCACTTCCCGTTTCAATGCAGACCACACACATACACTGTGGCCGTTATTGTGCAGCATACGCGCCAGCGCCATACCCCACGTACCTGCGCCCAAAACGCCGATTCTACTCATAGTCACTCTCCCTTTCCCCATTTGTGCTATTATACCGAATTTAGGGGCTTCTTGTCAATCTTTCAGAATATAGGCAGCGGTGATTTCGCCGTAGTACATGGTATGGAAATCCCCATCGTTGGGCGTACCTGCCTTATAGAAATGATCCCTGTCTGCCTGGCTGATAGCGGCAAGCTCCTGATCCTGCTTGTAAATCACCTTACATTCCAAAGTCAGGGGCATTTCCTTGATACCGGGAACGGACACGGTTTCCCCCGGTACTAAGGTCAGATTCAGCTTTTGGGGTTTATTCACATCCCTGCCGGACTGGGTGCCGCATACCCGGATAATCTCCTTATCTGCCGCTCCCAGGGGGATATTCACGGTAAATTCCGGATTTTTGTCCACCAAAGTTTTGGTATGGCGGCTCTGCCGCACGTAGGCGATAAAAATAGGTTTATACCATTCAATGCCCAAATGACCCCAGCCAATGGTCATAGTGTCCACCTGTCCGTCAGCCTGTGTGGTCATTAAGACACCACTGCTCACCGCTTTTAAAATCTGCGGCGCATATTCCCAAACATCAATGTTTTGTTTCATAAAAATCCCTCCTAAAGAAGTTACCTCTATCATAACGGGAAACAGCGGATTTAGCAAGCAATTTTTGTTGGAATATAGGTAGCAAAAAGCGGACCTTACGGTCCGCTTTTGATTATTCTGTTTCCTTTGCCGGATGATAGAAGAATCTGCCCACAAACATCACAACTGCGAATACGATCAGGAAAAACAGCACCGGGAAGGAGAACTTACCCTCTGCCGCAGCAGCCTGATACTTTGCAATACCGTGGGAGTATA
>JAZSAD010000052.1:0-11180 GCA_045601715.1 Faecousia sp. | reverse complement strand
CAACAGTGGTGGGGAGCGCGACGAGCGCTCGTTGAGGAGTCTAACATTCCCAGAGTAAAAAAAGACCGCCCCTTCCAGGGCGGTCTTGAAAAATCGTACCAGCTGATTATCTCTTGGAGGGAGCGAGCCGACTGCCGCCTGTGGCGGGTAAAAGGAGGCGAGCGAGTGGCAGCGGTCGATAGCTGACGCAGACGCATAAGCGGCAAGGAAGATATCGGGTACCGCAACAGTGGTGGGGAGCGCGACGAGCGCTCGTTGAGGAGTCTAACATTCCCAGAGTAAAAAAAGAACGCCCCTTCCAGGGCGGTCTTGAAAAATCGTACCAGCTGATTATCTCTTGGAGAACTGGGGAGCGCGACGAGCACCCTTCAAGCCGTACTTCTTTCTTTCCTTCATTCTGGGGTCACGGGTCAGGAAACCAGCAGCCTTCAGAGAGGGACGGAACTCGGGGTTCAGGGTAACCAGAGCGCGGGACAGACCGTGGCGGATAGCGCCAGCCTGGCCGGAAACGCCGCCACCGGTAACGGTAACGATCAGGTCAACCTTGTCAGCCAGACCCAAAGCAGCCAGGGGCTGACGAACGATCAGCTTCAGGGTCTCCAGACCGAAGTAATCGTCGATGTCACGGCCGTTGATGATGATGGAGCCGGTGCCGTTCTCGAACAGACGAACACGGGCAACAGAGGACTTACGGCGGCCGGTGCCGTAGTTATACTTCTTCTTGCTTTCGTACATAATCAGTTACCTCCCATTAGTCCAGAGTCCATGCTTCAGGCTTCTGAGCAGCGTGATTGTGCTCAGCACCCTTGCACAGATGCAGACGGCCCAGGCAGTTACGGCCCAGAGTGTTCTTGGGCAGCATACCCTTAACAGCCAGCTCCATAGCGTAGTCGGAGCGATTGTCCATCATAACACGAGCCTTGGTTTCCTTCAGACCGCCGATCCAGCCGGATACGCGGTAGTAGGACTTCTGATCCAGCTTCTTGCCGGTCAGGATAGCCTTGTCGGTGTTGATGATGATAACGTAGTCGCCACAGTCAACGTTGGGAGTGAAGGTGGTCTTGTGCTTGCCGCGCAGCAGGTTAGCAGCGATCACAGCGGTACGGCCCAGGGGCTTGCCGGCTGCATCGATGACGTACCACTTGCGCTCAACAGTTTCCAGTTTAGCCAAAGTAGTGGACATTATGCTTTCCTCCATATAGGTAATTTATTTTGACAAATTCATGTATTCGCAGTACAATGTCTGCAAAACGCTTGATTATTAAACCACATCAAATGGTAATTGTCAACCAATTTTTGAGAAAAATTTATGAAACACCATATAAACTCCTAAATTCTCTCATAATCTCTCAAATACTCTTAAATGCTAACATTCCAATTTGCTTTTTGGAGGATGAAATATGCAAAAGATGGTAGGTTTACTGCGCAGATGCGTAGAAGACTACAATATGATAAAGCCCGACGATCGCATCGGCGTGGGTGTGTCAGGCGGCAAGGATTCCCTCGTCTTGCTGGTGCTGCTGGCAGAACTGCGGAAATATAACCATAACCCATTCCACCTGGAAGCTATCACTATTGATATGGGTCTGGGAATGGACTATACCCAAATCGAGAACCTGTGTAAGAACTTGGATGTACCGTTCCATTTGATTAAAACAGAAATCGCCCCTATTATCTTCG
Organism: Faecousia sp.; assembly: GCA_045601715.1. Taxonomy (GTDB): domain Bacteria; phylum Bacillota; class Clostridia; order Oscillospirales; family Oscillospiraceae; genus Faecousia. The sequence continues at coordinate 9,500 of JAZSAD010000052.1, read as the reverse complement.
ACCACCGAAAAGAGAAGAACCCCTGTTCTATGTGTTCCAAAATGCGCCGTGGCGCGCTGAATCAGGCGCTGCTGGATTTAGGACTGAATAAGCTGGCCTTGGGTCACCATTACGACGATGCAGTGGAGACCTTTGTAATGTCCCTAATTTATGAGGGCCGTATCAGCTGCTTCCAGCCGGTGACTGATTTGGATAGAACCGGCATTATTCAAATCCGTCCAATGCTCTATATCCACGAAAAGACCGTGGATAGCTTTGCGACCCGGCACAACCTGCCTGTACTGGCCAACCGCTGCCCTGTGGACAAAAACACCAAACGAGAGGAAATTAAGCAGCTGGTGTATGACCTGTCTGCCACCTATCCCGACCTGAAGGAACGGATTTTCGGCGCTATGCAGCGCCTGCCCCTGCCTGAATGGGGCCCCCAAGGTCGTTATAAAAGACCAAAGGAGCAGGAATGAAATTTTTGCCAATGGGCATACTCCTCATAAGTAAGGAGGCGGTATCTATATGGTAAAAGGAATTTCCCGACAGGTGATCGTTGTTCACTCACCGGATCAAAAGCTTTTTGAACAGGCAATATTCATTCTCAATGACGAGGCGGTAGCCAAGGGTGTGACCGATGATATGCTCTTAAAATCCGCCGACAAGTTGCTCCGAAACTCACAGAAAGGGAAGAAGCCCAGTTTTTTAATGTACGGCTCTGTGTGGGCTTGCGCCGGCGCACTCCTTACCGGACTTTTGTGGCTGCTGACATCGATTGTTTAACTTGCAAAACTTGTGATTTTGTGCTATAATCTCCCAAACCTATACGTCATTGCGAGGGCGTTTACGCCCGTGGCAATCTCACAATGATCATAAACGGGAGGTGACACGGTTGATTTTTTGCGGCAAAGAAACAAATAACCCCATTGCTCTTGGCCCTATGGCAGGTGTCACCGATTGGGCATTTCGTACTATTTGCGCGGAATTGGGCGCTAATATCACCGTGACGGAGATGGTTTCCTCCCGGGCGTTGGTCTATAAGGATAAAAAGAGCGCAGCGCTCCTTCGTAAAAACGAAGGCAGCCTCTGCGGCGCGCAGATTTTCGGCAACAACCCGGAAATTATGGCAGAGGGCGCACGACTGGCGCTGGAAATTTCCGGCTGCGATTTTATCGATAATAATATGGGCTGCCCTATGCCGAAAATCGCCAACAGCGGTGATGGCTGCGGACTGATGCGCACCCCTGAACTGGCAGGGGAGATTGTCAAGGCGGTTGTCAATGCCGTAGATGTTCCCGTGACGGTAAAGTGCCGTTTAGGTTGGGATAAGGGCAATATCAATGTGCTGGACTTCACCAAGCGAATGGAGGATAACGGCGCAGCAATGCTCACTGTCCACGGACGCACTCGGAGTATGCTTTACTCCGGCGTTGCTGACTGGGATACCATTACAAAAGTAAAACAGCAGCTTTCTGTTCCTGTGATCGCCAACGGCGATATTGTGGACGGTGAAACCGCCGTAAAATGCTTAAAACGCACCCAAGCCGACGGCGTGATGATCGGCAGAGCCACCTTCGGCAATCCCTGGGTATTTGCCGATACTGTGGCGGCTCTTGCCGGCAATATGGAATATGAGCGGCCGCCCCTTGCTAAACGCATCGATACCGCAGTGCGGCAGTTCGAATTTGCTTTGGAAGATAAGGGCGAGCATATCACCTGTTTAGAGGCAAGAAAACACTTTGCCTGGTATCTTCGTGGCGTTGCCTATGCATCCTATTATAAGGAGCAGATTTCCTCCATTCAAAAAATGGAAGATATCTATCGTATTGCAGAGGGGATCCGTAAAGATTTGCAATAATTGTAAGGAATGATTTATCCATCGTTTCGCAAACTACCTTAGAGGTGGTTTTGTGAAACGATGGATTTCTTTTGTGCTGATATTGGCGTTGGTTCCTGTGATTCCTGTAAGTGCAGAACCTATCAAATGGGTGAATTTTGATGTGCCATATGAATCCCTAAAGTATGCTATGGACACGGATATTGCCACGGCAGAACAGGAAAAGCACATCAGCTGGATTGATATATTGGCCCTCTCTGCCTGCCGGACAGGGGGCAAGTGCGGCCTCGCTTCCGTAAAGAAAGCAGTAAATGATTTAAAAGGGGACAAGTCCCCGGAAGAATTGCTGGGTAATCTATATAAATACTATTCTTATTACCACGAAGCCTACACGGCAGTTTTAGGCGGCCTGTTGGGCAACTACTCTGTGGAAATCGACGGACAGTGGAAATCTGCTTATGGTCTGAAAGCCTTCAGTCCAATAGCAGCAGGTTACGGATATAGCCATTGTTCTGATTTTGGTAACAGCCGCAGCTTTGGCTTTGCACGGAAGCACCTGGGTAACGATCTGATGGGCGGCTTGGGAACGCCTATTGTGGCGGTAGAGGGCGGTGTGGTAGAAGCCATGGGCTGGAATCGCTACGGCGGCTGGCGGATCGGCATCCGCTCCTTTGATTCTAAGCGCTACTATTATTATGCCCACCTGCAAAAGGACACACCCTTCGCCAAGGATCTGTATGAGGGCAAAATCGTCCAGCCGGGAGATGTGATCGGCTTTATGGGGCGCACCGGCTATTCCGATAAGGAAAATACCAATAATATTGAAACTGTCCACCTGCATTTTGGTATGCAGCTGGTGTTTGATGAGAGCCAAAAAGAATGCAATTCCGAGATTTGGATCGATGTGTATAATATAGTCAGACTCCTCAGCAATCACCGCAGTAGCGTCAGGAAAATAGACGGGATTTATACCCGTGTATATCCCTTTGTGGATTTGGATACACAGATGCTTTTAGAGGGGTAATAATTTGTATAAATTTTTTATAATCTGCGTTTGACAAAATACTGCGTCTGTGCTACAATTTACTGGATAATGTAACATAGGAGGAGTACGGAATGATGGGCGCTGAAATGAAGGTCAAAGCGATTGGCTTTTGTGATGGTGTTTCTATTTCCTCTTTCGCTCCGTTGATGCAGGAACTGTCCTTTGATGGCGTATCTGAATATGTTGTTTTTCCCGGCTTTTGTGATGTGCATGTGCATTTCCGTGAGCCGGGATTTTCTTATAAAGAGACCATTGAAAGCGGCTCTAAGGCATCGGCAAGAGGCGGATACACCGCGGTGTGTACGATGCCGAATCTGAACCCCGTGCCGGACAGTGTGGCGCATTTGGCTGAGCAGAGGAAATTGATTGAACAGCAGGCAGTGATTCACGTCTATCCCTACGGCGCAATTACGGTAGGGGAGAAAGGCGAGGAGCTTGCGGATTTAGAAGGTATGGCAACCGACTGTATCGCTTTTTCCGATGACGGACGGGGCGTACAGAGTGACGATATGATGCGCCAGGCTATGCGCCGCGCTAAGGCTCTGGGCAAGACGATCGTTGCCCACTGCGAGGTCAATGACCTGCTGAAGGGCGGTTATATACACGACGGACAGTATGCTGCTGCCCATAACCATAAAGGTATCTGCAGCGCCAGCGAATATGAGCAGATCGCAAGAGACTTGAAGCTGGTGGAAGAAATCGGCTGCGCTTACCACGTGTGCCACATCTCCACCAAGGAAAGTGTGGAGCTGATTCGGCAGGCAAAGGCGAAAGGCCTGAATGTGACCTGCGAAACCGGTCCGCACTACCTGACTATGGATGATAGCTTCCTGCAGGAAGAGGGCAGATTCAAAATGAATCCGCCCCTGCGGGATAAAACCGACAGAGAAGCTCTGGTTGCCGGTATCGTGGACGGCACAATCGATATGATTGCCACCGACCACGCCCCCCACAGCGCAGAAGAAAAGAACAAGGGACTTGCCGGCAGCGCCTTCGGTGTGGTTGGCATTGAAACGGCATTCCCGGTGATGTATACCCACCTGGTAGAAACCGGTGTCATCACCCTTGAAAAGCTTGTTGAATTATTAAGCACCAATGCCCGGAAGCGGTTTGGACTGCCTGCAGGCGGAGATTTTACGTTGTGGAACCTGAGTAAGGAATTTACCGTTGACCCGGAGAAATTCCTGTCCAAGGGCAAGGCAACGCCCTTTGAAGGCTGGAAGTTAAAAGGTGAATGTTTGCTGACCGTCTGCGACGGCAAGGCAGTGTATAAAATGGAGGAATGAGAAATGGCAAAGAGAACAGACTTAAAGAAAATTCTGATTATCGGCTCCGGTCCTATTGTGATCGGACAGGCAGCTGAATTTGACTACGCAGGCACACAGGCGTGTTTGGCGCTGAAGGAAGAGGGCTACGAGGTTGTCTTGTGTAACTCCAACCCCGCCACCATTATGACCGACACTACCATCGCCGATAAGGTGTATATGGAGCCTCTGACTCTGGAGTACGTGGCAAAGATTATCCGCTACGAGCGACCTGATGCCATTCTGCCCGGTATCGGCGGCCAGACCGGCCTGAATCTGGTTATGCAGCTGGAAAAGAAGGGCATTCTGAAGGAGTGCCGCGTAGAGCTGCTGGGCACTTCCAGCGAGTCCATCGAGCGTGCTGAGGACAGAGAACTGTTCAAAGAACTGTGCCAGTCCATTGGCGAGCCGGTCATCCCCTCTGAAATCACTTATTCCATCGAGGAAGCCAAGGAAGCGGCCAAGCGGATTGGCTATCCCGTTGTGCTCCGTCCTGCCTTTACCCTGGGCGGCACCGGCGGCGGCTTTGCTTATAGCGAGGAAGAGCTGGTAGAAATCGGCCTGAATGCCTTTAAGCTTTCTCCTGTCCATCAGGTGCTGATTGAGAAGTCCGTCAAGGGCTATAAGGAAATTGAATTCGAGGTTATGCGTGACGGAAGCGACCACGCCATCACCATCTGCGGTATGGAAAACATTGACCCTGTGGGTGTCCATACCGGTGACAGCCTTGTGGTTGCTCCCATTATGACTCTCAGCGACCACGACCTGAAGATGCTGAACGATTCCGCTATTAAGATCATCAAAGAACTGAAAATTGCCGGCGGCTGTAATGTACAGTTCGCTCTGAATCCCCATACCTCTGAGTATTACCTGATTGAGGTTAACCCCAGAGTTTCCCGTTCCTCTGCATTGGCATCCAAGGCATCCGGATATCCCATCGCCCGTGTCACCGCCAAGATTGCTGTGGGTATGGATCTGGAGGATATCAAGATTGCCAATACCAATGCCGCTTTTGAGCCCAAGCTGGATTATGTGATTGCCAAGCTGCCCCGTTTCCCCTTCGATAAGTTCACCTCCGCCACCACCAAGCTGGGCACTCAGATGAAGGCCACCGGTGAGGTTATGGGTATCGGCTCCAATCTGGAAGAGGCCCTTTTGAAGGGTATCCGTTCTCTGGAAATCGGCGCAAATCACCTGTATCTGTCCAAATTTGACAATATGAGTGTAGAGGAGCTGCTGGATTATATCAAGGAGTTCCGCTCTGATAATATCTTTGCTATCGCAGAACTGCTGTACCACGGTATTTCTGTGGAAAAGATTCACGAAATCACCCAGATTACCCCCTACTTCCTGGAATCCATCCGCAAGATCATTGATATGGAGGAGGAACTCCGGGTCAAGGTCAATGATGTGGCTGCCCTGAAGCAGGCAAAGCAGATGGGCTTTAGCGATAGATATATTGCCCGTCTATGGAAGTGCGCAGAAATGGACGTTTACAAGCTGCGTAAGGCCAACAAGCTGTTCCCCGTATTCAAGATGGTGGACACCTGCCACACCGGCGCATACATTCCTTATTTCTACTCCTCCTACACTGGTGAGAATACCTCTGTTCTGACCGATAAAAAGAAAATTATTGTGCTTGGCGCCGGTCCTATCCGTATCGGTCAGGGCGTGGAATTTGACTACTCCACCGTTCACTCTGTGATGACCATTCGGGATGCCGGCTACGAAGCCATTATTATCAACAACAACCCCGAAACCGTTTCCACCGACTACACCACTGCTGATAAGCTGTATTTTGAGCCTCTGACACCGGAAGATGTGATGAACATCATCGAGTTTGAGAATCCCGAGGGTGTGGTTGCCTCTCTGGGCGGTCAGACCGCTATCAATTTGGCCCAGCCTTTGGATGACCGTGGTGTGAAGATCATCGGCACTGACTGCGCTGCCATCGACAAGGCAGAGGACAGAAATGCCTTTGAAAACTTGTTGAACGAATTGAACATTCCCCGGGCAAAGGGTCAGGCTGTCACAAAACTGGAGGACGGTATTGCCGCTGCCGCTGAGATTGGCTACCCTGTTCTGGTGCGTCCTTCCTTCGTGCTGGGCGGCCGGGCTATGCAGATTGTTGCCAACGAGGAACAGCTGCGCCACTACCTGCGTACCGCTGTTGAAATCGACGAGGACAAGCCTGTTCTGGTTGATAAGTATATCGAAGGCCGTGAGGTGGAGATTGACGCCATCTGCGACGGTCGGGATGTATTTGTTCCCGGTATTATGGAGCTGGTAGAACGTACCGGTGTCCACTCTGGCGACTCTATCTCCGTCTATCCCACCTTCTCTATCTCCAATAAGGTGAAGGGCATTATCCTGCAGTATGCCAAGAAGCTGGGTTTGGGTATCGGCATCGTAGGTCTGTTCAATATCCAGTTTATCGTGGATAAGGACGATAATGTGTTCATCATTGAGGTGAACCCCCGCTCTTCACGTACCGTACCCTTCCTCTCTAAGGCAACCGGCTACTCCTTGGCAGATATTGCCACCGAGGTTATCCTGGGCAAGAGCCTGAAGGAACAGGGCCTGTTTGATATTTATCCTGAAGAGAAGGACCGTTGGTATGCCAAGGCGCACGTGTTCTCCTTCAATAAAATTCGCGGTTTGGATGCCTACCTGTCTCCTGAAATGAAGTCTACCGGCGAAGCGATCGGCTACGACAGCACCATGAACCGCGCCCTGTATAAGGCATTGCAGGCATCCGGTATGCACCTGCAGAATTACGGTACCGTATTTGCCACCATTGCCGATAAAGACAAGGAAGAGGCACTGCCCCTGATTCGTCGTTTCTATCAGTTGGGCTTCAATATTGAGGCCACCGAAGGTACTGCCAAGTTCCTGAAGGCTAACGGCATTCGTACCCATATTCTCAAGAAGATTCACGACAACAGCGAGGAGATCCCCAACGCGTTGCGTCAGGGCCATATCGCCTATGTGATTAACACCAGAGACCCCGGCAGCAACGGCGATGACGGTGTTGCCATCCGCCAGCTGGCTACAGAGTTCAATGTATCTCTGTTTACTGCGTTGGATACCGTAAAGGTTCTGCTGGACGTTTTGGAGGAGACCACCTTGACCATCTCCACCATCGATGCATAAGGAGTGGCTATGAAGCAAAGTGTTTTTGAAATTGTCTCCAATACAGCCCTGACGGAAAATGTTTTTCAAATGGTGCTGAAAGGGGATACCACGGCAATTACAGCCCCCGGCCAGTTTGTGAATATTCAGCTGGAGGGTCTGTATCTGCGCCGTCCCATCTCTGTCTGCGACTTGGATGGGGATAAGCTCACCATCGTCTATAAGGCAGTGGGTAAGGGCACAGAACAGATGTCCCGTATGCAGGCAGGGGAGAAGCTGGATGTGCTGACAGGTCTGGGCAATGGCTATGACCTGACACTATCCGGAGATAAGCCTGTTCTGTTGGGTGGCGGCGTAGGTGTACCCCCTATGTACCTGCTTGCCAAGGAGCTGCTGAAACAAGGCAAAAAAGTTTCTGTAATCTTAGGCTTTAACATAAAATCCGAGATTTTCTATGAGCAGGAGTTTGAAAAACTCGGCTGCGATGTAACTGTCACCACTGTGGACGGCAGCTATGGCACTAAGGGCTTTGTCACCACCGCACTGGAAAATATGGAGTATACCTATTTTTACACCTGCGGTCCTGAGCCTATGCTGAAGGCCGTATATAAGGCATCTGCCACTTCCGGCCAGATGAGCTTTGAAAAACGTATGGGCTGCGGTTTTGGCGCTTGTATGGGTTGTTCCTGCAAGACCCTCACCGGCTATAAGCGGATCTGCAAGGAAGGCCCTGTGATGAAAAAGGAGGAAATCCTATGGGAAGATTAAGTGTTGACCTTTGCGGAATTGCCCTTGATAATCCTGTGATTCCCGCCTCCGGCACCTTTGGCTACGGTTATGAGTATGCCGAATTGTACGATATTAACTGCCTTGGTACATTCTCTTTTAAGGGTACAACCAAGGAGCCCCGCTTTGGTAATCCCACACCCCGGATTGCCGAATGTACCGCCGGTATGATTAACGCAGTCGGTCTGCAGAATCCCGGTGTGGAAAAGGTAATTGCCGAGGAACTGCCCAAGCTGAAAAAATGTTTCCACAAGCCTGTTATGGCTAATATCAGCGGCTTCGGGGTAGAGGAGTATGCCTATACCTGCGAAAGGCTGGACAAAGAAGAACAAGTCGGTTGGCTGGAAGTAAACGTCAGCTGCCCCAATGTCCACGGCGGCGGTATGAGCTTCGGTACCGACCCGAAGGCTGCTGCAGAGGTCACTAAGGCGGTCAAGGCGGTTACTACCAAGCCTGTCATCGTAAAGCTTTCCCCCAACGTGACGGACATCGTTTCTATTGCCAAGGCTTGCGAGGATGCCGGCGCTGACGGCATCAGTTTAATCAACACGATGCTGGGTATGCGGATAGACCTGAAAACCCGTAAGCCTGTGATTGCCAATAAGATGGGCGGCTTTTCCGGCTCTGCTATTTTCCCGGTGGCAGTGCGGATGGTCTATCAGGTGGCGAACGCTGTGAACATCCCTGTAGTTGGCATGGGCGGTGTAAGCTCTGCCGAGGATGTGATCGAAATGATGCTTGCCGGCGCAACTGCTGTTGAGGTAGGCGCCGCCAATCTGATAAATCCCTATATTTGCCGAGATATTGTAGAGCAGCTGCCTGAGGCTATGGATAAGTATAGAATTAACACTTTAAGTGAAATTATCGGAGGTGCGAAATAATGGGTAAGGACGTAATTGTAGCCTGTGATTTTGCCAGCGCGGAGCAGACCTTCGCGTTTTTAGACAAGTTCACCGGACGGAAACCCTTTGTAAAAATCGGTATGGAGCTGTACTATGCTGAAGGCCCTTCTATCGTGAAGGAAATCAAGGCAAGAGGACATAAGATTTTTCTGGACTTGAAGTTGCACGATATTCCCAATACTGTGAAAAAGGCTATGGCAGTTCTGCGGAATCTGGATGTGGACATCACCAATCTTCACGCCGCCGGCACGAAAAATATGATGCGCGCCGCTTTGGAGGGCCTGACCCGTGAGGACGGCACCCGTCCTCTGCTGATTGCTGTAACCCAGCTCACCTCTACCGACCAGGAGAGCATGGAAAAGGATCTGCTTATAAACGAGCCTATCGATAAGGTCTTTATGCACTATGCCGCCAATGCCAAAAAGGCAGGCTTGGACGGCGTTGTGTGCTCCCCCTTGGAAGCAGGCAAGGTTCACGAAACCTGCGGAGCAGAATTTCTAACCGTTACC
>JAZSAD010000051.1:0-10243 GCA_045601715.1 Faecousia sp. | reverse complement strand
GAATATATTTACTTTTACAACAATGAGCGCATCCAAACAAAAACGGGAGTGGCGCCGCTGACGCTGCGCCACTCCGCTTGAATTTAATATTTCCTACATAGGGGTGTTTTTGTACTGTCCGCACAAATTGGGGCAGTTCATGACGAGGTGGGGTTATTTTGTGAAATCAATACCTTTTCGTTCCTTCCAGTAGGTGAGGGCATCTTTAACGACCTGTTCCGGCAGGTCAAAATATTCAGATAATTGCCACAATTCCGTATAGCCTTCGGCAAAGGCAGCGCGGAAAGCCTCTTCCGTTAAATAGGTTTCCGTTGCCCAGCGGGTGGCCCGGTATTCGCTCCGCTCTACCAGTTCGTAAGGACTGTCTACTTTATGCAGTGCGCCGGTGGCAACGTGTCCCAGTTCATGAAAACATACGCCCCGTAATAGTCTGGTGGATTGAATTTTGGTAAAATCCAAAAATACCGCGTAAAAGCCATTATCCCGAATGGTTGCCCCGGGCTGGGGACACTCGTCATAGGGAATCACGTCTACATTATGGTTTTTGCAATAGGTATAAAAATCTGAAATCTCAAACACCTTTAATCCCTCTGTCTCGCTGCCCGCCTTTCCCGCATCAGCCGGACCATATCCCGGACAGTCTCCTTATCTTCTTCGTTCAGTTCCTTGTATTCGCCATAAAAGGCGACGTCTACCTTGTCCAAAATGTCAGACTTGGCGCCTCTGTCTTCGCCCTGACCCAATAGAAATCCCACGGAAACATCAAAGAAATCCGCAATTTTTTGGGCGGTCTCCGCATTTACAGTCTTTTTTCGTCCCATTTTCAGATCTGTCATCAGACTGCGACTCAGCCCCAACTCGTCGCAAAGACGACCGGGCCGAATATTCTTCTCCGTGCAAAGAGATTCAATGCGGATGAACAGGTTTTCCATAGCTACCTCCGGCGAAGCAGGGGGATACCCCACTTTGTATTTAGAATATCTCTAAAGTACCTTTGCGTGTACTTATATGAGAGGATAGCTATATTTTAGTACGTGAACACGTACTTGTCAATACCTATGGTCGAAAAAGCTCGAAAATATGTTTGTTTTTTGCTACCATAAATATAGAAAATGAAATGTCCAATAAACGCCACTTTTTCAGCTGGTTTTCGACATAAGTTCCGGAAATATAACAGAAAATAGACCTTGACAAGCTTGCCGCCCTGTGCTACAATAGGTAAGCACTCAGCAGTGCGATATAAATATCGCGGAGTAGAGCAGTTGGAAGCTCGTCGGGCTCATAACCCGGAGGTCGTAGGTTCGAGTCCTGCCTCCGCAACCAGAAAAGGAAAAGTCATCCCAACCGGGATGGCTTTTTTCTTTTCTCTGTTTTTAAGGTGCAGGACTCGACCCCATAGCAGAGCAAGTGTCCGGTGGACACTTGCTGAAACCAGTGCGAACACTGGTTTCTACCTCTATTTTCGCCTGTGGCGAAAATGCAAATCGAGTCCTGCCTCCGCAACCAAAAAAGACAGTCACCCGTTCGGGTGGCTGTCTTTTTTATGCGAGGCGGACTCCAACCCATCTAAATGCAACAGTCCGGTGGACTGTTGCTCGTCGGGTAGGGTCCCGATGACACATTGATTAAATCGAATCCTGCCTCCGCAACCATAAAAACCACGGCTTTTGCCGTGGTTTTTCTTTGTTTTTATGACTTTTTAGAGCGAAATGAAACATACCAAAATTCATTTGACATCAATTTTGACACCAACGCTGGATCAGGATTGGTGTAATTCATTTTCAGCGATGGAAAGAAGAGACACAAATCTTTTAGGGAAAGGGGGGATTTCCTTAGAAAGCCTTGTATTTTATCACATATGGGTGTATAATATTCTAATATGGAATAATAGTCGGATTGTACCCTTTTGAGGGAGAAAGGAGTGGCCGGCGTGGTTGGAAAATATTTAAAAAAAGAAATGCAAATCCAGGTGCAGGAAAAGAAAAACAGAAAAAAACAAGTGCTGCATCATTTGTGGAAATGGATCACCGCTGCGGTGCTGCTGGCGGTACTCCTACTGAATGCATTTACCCACATTGTCCAGATTGTCCGCTACAACGGCATCGGTATGGAGCCTGCCTTGCAGGGCGGCAAGACGTTAGTGATTCAAAAGACCAAAAAAGTGTCAGAGGGCGACATTGTTGCTTTCTACTTTAACAACCAGGTCCTGGTGCGGCGGGTGATCTGCACCGGCGGCAAGGAGCTGGAACTTGACAGCGACGGCTATGTGTCCATCAACGGTGTCAAGCTGGAAGAGCCCTATGTGAAAGACCACACATTGGGTCAATGCAACCTGACATTTCCTTATCAGGTGCGAACGGATACGGTATTTGTTATGGGGGACAACAGGGTGTCTGCCATGGACAGCCGGCTGGAAGAGATCGGAACAATCCCTGTAGACCGGATCATCGGAAAAATGATCCTTTGCTTTTAAGAAGATTTGAGAAGAGGTGAGTAGAATGGCGGCGAAGATCAAACGCCTATTCTACAACTTCATATTGGTAAGCGTGCTTGCGGTTCTGACAGTACTGACCATATTGGGCTGTACGGGCGTGACTGTGCTGTCTTTGGACCAGGAAGTACGCTGCGGCTTGCCGGAGCACACCCATACAGGTGACTGCTATCTGGATGGGGTGTTGTTATGCAAAGAAAAGGCCCATGCTCACAGTACCAACTGCTATCTGGTGCTGCTAAAGGATAACGACATCAACTGGTTGCTGCAGACTATGCAAAGCAACGAGGAAAAGAGCTTGGAGGGTGTTCTGGATTCGGCCATGGGTCAGGCACTGGTGCTGAACGAAAGTTTGACCGACGAGCCACCTTTGGACCTGACCGGTCAGGATATCAGTGAACTGAACAACACCATCACAAAAAACAACATCGAGCCGGCGGTGGTGCTGAATGAGAATCTGACGGTGGGCAGCACCCTGCAGTATACCCCGTCTGCCTATGCCGTCGGAGATCGGCCCTCCACCGATACCCGGGCGGTCAACTTCTACATACGGCTCAACGGTTCCTATGTGCTAGTGGGCAGCAGCAAGCTGACCAACTCTAACCCGGACTACATCAGCTACAGCAATGTGGTAAACCTATACAAAGACGAAGTGATCACGGAATTGGCCACCAACAATATCGGCAGAACTTATTTCTTCCGATACAACACCAACGGATCCACCACCAACTTTGGCACCGCTGCAAGCTACGGAAGTAACAGCCGCCTGGGTATGAGCAATGTCAGCAGCGTCCGCTATGCGGTGCTGTGTAGCGGCAGCCAATATAGCAACACACCGGTGGATTTCTACACCGTGACCCTGGACTACTCCCGTGTGGAACCCGATTGGGACAGCCAGACCGTCTATGTACAGTCAGGACAGTCTTCCGGATTGACGCTCTCTGACGAATACCTGTGGTATGACGAAAATGGAAATCTGGTCAACCAGTTGCCTTCTACTATTACAGTAGCCAAGACCTACTATGCAAGCCCCAAGGCCTATACCATAAAATTTGAGGACCAGAGTGGCAATCAGATCTCCGGCAACCAAACCGGCTTGCCGGTGGACGGAGCGCTGACTGTGCAGATGCCCAGTTTGAAGGGTTCTGTCCGGGAGGGCTGGTATTGGATCATAAAGGGCGGTGACGGAACGCCGTACTATGCAAGCGACGGCACAGCTCAGGTTACCGTAACCGGGGACACCACCTTCCAGGCGGTCCCACCTACCTATACCTTCACCCTTATCGACGATACGGGACAAAGCACCGCCCAAAACGTGGGATACATGGAAAGCTATACCCTGCCGCAATTGCCGCCGGGGTATTACTGGATTACCGATGACGGCTCGAAATATGTGTCCGGCTACACCTTCCAAGAGGTGAAGCGGGACTGGAAGCTGACAGCGGCGGAAAGCGTGTTCAGCGTCAACTACAATGTAAACTTCCCCAGTGCCGCCTCCTCCTCGGTGGATGAAGTACCTAAGCTGTACGGCACCACAGTTACCACGCTATCGGAGAGGGCCATCGGCGGAAAGCCGATGATTCTGCGGGATCTTACCTCCCGGACAGCGCGACGGGAGATTAACTCCGGCAACAAGGAAAGCGTGACCTACTACTTTAAGGGTTGGACAGTGACCGGAACAGAACTGCTGCTGCAGCCGGATGCCACTATCAGCTGGGCAACGCTGGAAAATCTTGTGCAAAATGAAAAGGTGACTTTTACCGGTGTCTGGGAAGAGGGCAACCGCTATAACAGCGTTTCCTTCTTCGTCCGATTCGACTCGGCGGCGGTGGATACCAACGGTAACATTACCAGCCAGCCTTCGGAAAACTACACTCCTGAGGTGTTCAACACCTATCTGGGTGGCGTAGACAGATCCTGGTCTGATACCCAGATCAAGAATACCTATGAGATTGCCGATACCACGGCAGATAACTCCTACACCGCAGACCAAAACATCCGCGCCCTCTACGGCGAGAAAGTCAATGGCGTGTGGATGTACGACTTCCCCGCGGACGAATATGTGTTTGCTTATCTGAAGGATTATTTGGCCAAGAACCCGGGTAAGAAGCTGACCTACGAGGGTCAGCCGGTTGATCCCAACCAGCTTAACCATGACTACTATGCGATTCGCTGGTATGTGTTCAAGCTGGAGGGCAGTACCTGGCATGTGGACGGCAAGGTCTACAAGAAGGAAGGTTCCATCACCGTAGACAAGCTCTTCGGTGGCGATGAAACGGTACTGCAGACCGAGAAGGACGGCTTCTACATTCTGGCCGAAAACGGCACGCTGGATGCAGAGGGCAACTTCCAAAAATTCTCCTCCGGAGATTCCAAGTTCAAGGAATATCTGCTGGTGGTCAACCAAAACGGTGCAGTCGCTTTGAAAAATAAATACCCCAACGCCACGATTCTGATCTTCGATACAGAGACCGGAAATGCTCATAATTATGAATGGGTCATTGAGGGTGTGGAATTGGGTGAGTATTGGCATATCGAGGAATTCCCAGTCCACATACCGGGCTACAGCTGCTACGCAGAATACTCGGTTTATGATACGGATGGTGAGCACACTGCCATCGCCGAGTACGGAACACGGGCTTCGATGATTGGCAAGACCTTCGCTTTGGATGAAGACCCGGATCAAGGTCTGATGGCGGATTTCCGAAATTATTATTATCCCAATGAAACGATCCTCATCAAGAAGGAGGATGCAAAGACCGGTAGACCCATCGGTGGCGCGGTGTTCGAGCTGTGGCAGAACGGCAACCGTCTGACCTTCAACTACAATGAAAATACCGGTCAATACGAGCGTGACGAAGGCGGCAACGGTACGTTTACCCAGATCGTCACTGCCTCCGACGGCTTCTCCGTTATTTCCACCACCGGCTTTAGCTATGACTATGGCGATGTGGTGGTGAAGGAGGTACTGCCACCGAGCGGCTACGACCCAGCCCCGGATATCACTGTTGGTAAGGGTGATGACGGAACGGTGATATTGAAAGATATTGCCGGAAAGCCGCCGGATGACTGGGCGGATATCGCAAGAGTTCCTTCTTCTGATGTGCTGGTGGTCAAGGACCACGCGGCAGAGTTTATCAGCGTCACAGTGGAAAAGCTTTGGAACACCAATACCCCTGCCGACAGTGTAGAGGTGGTGCTACAGGCCAACGGACAACACGCGGCGGCTTTGTTCCCTGGCATGGCAAATGCCCAGGTGCAGCTCAGCGCTGCCAACCGCTGGACCGCCACCTGGCATGACCTGCCCCGCTATGCCAACGGACAAGTCGTCCAATGGAGCGTTAAGGAGATTCTGGTAGGCGGAAAACCGACACTGTCTGACGGCGTGACCTTTGCCAACTGGATCGTCACCTACGCTCCCGGTGTGGGAACGGACTCAGACGGAGACGGTGATGTGGACAACTGGAAGTTCACCGTGACCAACACCACGCGAAGACTGCAGCTGATCCTGACCAAAGTGGGCACCGACGGACTGGTGCTGCCTGGCGCGATCTTCTCGTTGGAGCAGGTGGAGCTGGTCAACGGCGTATGGCAACCGGTTGCCGGCGTTGCCGCCAACATCCAAACCACCGGAGCAGGCGGCATTTTGACCTTTGATAACCTATTGCCGGATGTTTACTACCGGCTGACCGAGCAGCAAGCCGCGGAAGGCTACTTCATCGTTATGGACCCAGTGGTCCTGACCATGGACAGCGAAGGCTATATTAAGCGGCTTCTGGATGACGGAACGCTGGCGCAGATCTACGACCCCATGGTCCAGATTACCGGTCCTTATAACATCCGGGTGGTCAACATCAAGATGACCGCGCTGCCGGAGACCGGCGGCGCTGGAACAAATGTATATATCAGCAGCGGCCTGATGCTGATGATCTCGGCCGTAGCTATGCTGCTATATAAGCAAAAACGCAAAAAGGAGGAACAGGACATCTCCTGATGCGAGTGAAACCGTTAATAATAAAAAATAAAAATAACATAACAAACGAAAGGAAGTACACTATGAAGACAACAAGAAGAATCATCACAATCGCCCTGGCGCTGGTTCTGGCACTGTCATTGGCAGTTCCCGCACTGGCAGACGAAGTCACCCCCGGCATTACCGTGACCGGTAGCGGCACCACCACCTATAAGGTTTTTAAAATTTTCGACATTGATGTAGTTGCAAACGGTCAGAAATACGAACTGACTGCCGATTGGGCAGACTTTACTGCTCCCGGCTACTTCAAGGTCGAGAACGGCTACGCCATCTGGGAAAAGAACACAACCTCTGCTGCTGACGCTGCTGCTATCGCACAACAGGCAAAGAACTATGTGACTACCAAGGGCCTGACCACTAACACTACCGTGACTGTCGGTCAGACTCTCGAAGTGACCAACGGCTACTACCTGCTGGTTCCCGCTGAAGGTCCCTGCGGTGTTGTTCTGGTTAAGGACACTGTTGCACTCGTGCAAGAGAAGACTGCTGCTGCCGGTCAGCCCACTGTGGACAAGCTGGTTCAGGAAGACGCTGACGGCTTCTTCACCAAGGAAAACGATGCAGATATCGGCCAGGAGTTCGACTTCCAGGTCACCATCACCGCCGGCGTCAATGCTGAAAAGTATGTCCTGCACGACGTGACCGGCCAACATATCGTTTTTCTGGGCAATGTCCGCGTATCCCGTGACGGCAACCTGATCAACAACGAAAACGATAAGTATTACAGGGTTATCACCAATCCCGGTGACGAGTGCGCATTCCATGTAGAGTTCACTGACGAACTGTGCAAGGATCTGGCAGAAGGCGCAAAGCTGGCTGTCCGTTATAGCTGTATGCTGAACGAAGGCGCTACTTATGATTCGGCCCACGGCAAGCACGACAACACCGCATGGCTGACCTACACCTCTGCAAACGCCACCACTGACAAAAGCTACGCTTACTCCAGCACCTATAAGATCACTGTTTACAAGGTAGACAATGCAGATCCCGCTAACCCCCTGTCCGGCGCAACCTTTATCCTGCGCGACAACGTAGGCATGTACTACAAGTGGAATGAAGATGATAAAAAGGTCGAGTGGGTGCCCAAGGCTGATGCTACCTCCTACACCACAGGCGCTGACGGAAAGGTTGAGTTCCTGGGCGTGGACGCTGAGAACTTCCATCTGGAAGAAATCGGTGTACCCGACGGTTACATCGGCACCACTGACGTTCCTGTTTCTACCAAGAACGGCAATGCAGAAATTATCGTTACCAACACTCTGGGTACTGCTCTGCCCGAAACCGGTGGTATGGGTACTACCGTGTTCTACATCATGGGCGCTGCTCTGGTGATGGGCGCACTGGCTGTCCTGGTCATCATGAAACGCAAGGAAACCAACGCGCAGTAATATCTGAATAATTCCCCACCCCGGCTTCTGCCGGGGTGGGGGAACCCCCAAAAATACAACAGGGAAGGAGAGTTCTGCTAAATGAAAAATATAATATTTTATGTGCTGCTGGTAGTGGTTTTTGTAGCAGGATTGTCCTTGCTGCTGTATCCCACCGTCAGTAATGCCTATAACAACTGGATCCAGTCCCGGGCTATCGTGGAATACTCTCAGGAGGTCAGTCAGCTGTCTCAGGAAACCGCCCGGGCAGAGCTGGAAAAAGCGCAGCAATATAACCGGGAACTGCTGGATCGGGACGATCCCTTCGGTCTGCCGGAGGATTTGGAAGCACAGTATCCGACTATGCTGAAAATGAGTAAGCAGGAGGTCATGGGTTATGTGCAGATTCCCTCAATCTCAGTGCTGTTGCCCATCGCCCACGGCACCTCTGACGAGGTTTTGCGGGATAAGATCGGCCATCTGGAATGGAGCTCCTTGCCCGTCGGCGGCGAGAATACCCACTGCGTCATATCTGGGCACCGGGGTCTTCCCTCGGCAGAGCTGTTTACCAACATCGACCACTTGGAGCTGGGTGATAAGTTCTATATCAATGCGCTGGGGCAGAGCCTGGAATATCAGGTCTGTAACATCGCTGTGGTAGAACCTTCCGACCAGCGCCTGCTGCGGATTGTGGAGGGCAAGGATCTGGTGACACTGGTTACCTGCACCCCCTACGGAATCAACTCCCACCGCCTGCTGGTGCAGGGCATCCGCAGTGGCACCCAGACCGGCGATGAGCAGAATCTGCTGATCAAAAATGAGGTCACGCAGGTGGATCTGGTGGTGCTGATCTCTGTATTGCTGGTGGCAGTGGCAGTGGTGGCATTTCTCATTCTGATGATGAACAACAAAAAGAAGAAAGGGGGACAGCCTGATGAAAAGAAAGCTCCGTAACCTACTGACAGTCATGGCGCTGTGCCTGCTGTTTACTGTCCCCGTAGCAGCTGCCCAGACCGGCAGCCTCACTGTCCGGAATATCCGCAAGCCGGTGAACCTGTATCAGGTGGCAGATGCTGCCGGTACACCGAATGCCGCCTTCAGCGCGGAATTTGAAGGTGTGATGACTGAAGATCAGTTGACATCACTGCTGGCCCGTACATTGTATACCCGTGCGCTGGAGCAGGAGTTGGCAGGAGCATCTCTGACCCCGGACGGAAGCCAAAGTGTGACCTTTGGCGATTTGAAGGAGGGGTTCTATCTGGTGGGCAGTACCGCCCAGCCCGGAGAGTTTGCGCCATTTTTGGTTAGTATTCCTATGTCCATTGGTGACAAACAGGTCTATGATATTCAGGCAGAGCCCAAGACCGAAGACGAGCCGATTCCCACAGAGCCCGGAGGCGCCGTTACCCCCAATCCCAATATTCCCCAGACCGGCGCAATCTTATGGCCTAAGTATGTGCTGCTGGGTCTTGGTGCGGTGGCAATCTTGGCAGGATTTGTGCTGATTCTGCCTTGCCGGAGGGAACAGGATGGGTAAGAAACAAAAGCTAGGCGCCATATTGGTGGCTGCAGGACTAATACTTGTGCTTTGCAGCTTAGGTATTCACCTGCTGCAGGAGCAGGAGGAAGAGCTGGCAGGACAGACTGCCGAGCTTCTTTTGGAGCAACTGAAAAATCCCGTGATCTTGCCCCCAAAAGTCCCGGAAAACACAGCGCCTCAACAAGATCCTGTACTGCCTACGGTGACCTACATGGACTTTGAGATGATCGGCAGCATCCGCATCCCCTCGTTGGGGATGCAACTGCCTGTGTTGAACGAATGGACCGACGAGAGCCTAAAGGCTGCGCCCTGCCGCTATCAAGGCAGCATTGCTGAGGGCAATATGATTATTATGGGACACAACTATCGGAAGCATTTCCGCCCCCTTCACGATGTCAAAGAGGGCGCGGAGGTGATCTTTGAAGATGTGTTGAGCAAGCAGTATAAATTCCGGGTGGCGGAGATTGAATATCTGCACCGCACCCAGGGCGAGGCACTGCCGTCAAAATATCCGCTGTCCGTATTTACCTGTACTTCCGGCGGTCTGGACCGGATCATCCTGCGTTGTGAAACTGCAGAATAACAAGCACCGCTGTTGAAAATGAACTGCCCCAATTTGTGCGGACAGTACAAAAACACCCCTATGTAGGAAATATTAAATTCAAGCGGAATGGCGCAGCGTCAGCGGCGCCACTCCCGTTTTTGTTTGGATGCGCTCATTGTTGTAAAAGTAAATATATTCGTCAACCATGTTCTGTGCCTCAAAAAGCGTTCTCGGTTTGTGCCGGTAAATGCACTCCGTTTTTAGGATA
>JAZSAD010000050.1:0-2324 GCA_045601715.1 Faecousia sp. | reverse complement strand
CATTTGTGTTTACACGGGTATTATAATAAACTTTGCCAAAAAAATCAACAACTTTTTTCAGAAATTGTATTGACAGTACAAAAATATTTTTATAATATAAAGAAAACCACGCTAAGAAAGCTTGGTTTAATCGCGAAACGTTTCGCGTTTTTTGGAGATAAGGGGGGCATTATGGCGACAATCAAAGATGTAGCGCGAATGGCCGGTGTTGCCCCGTCCACCATTTCCAAATACATAAACGGCGGAACAGTCCGCAAGGAAAACGCCGAATCCATCCGCCAGGCCATCGAAAAGCTGGAATACCGGGTCGACCCCTTTGCCCGGGGGCTGAAAGCCCACCGCAACCGCTCCGTGGGTGTGCTGCTGCCGGATATGACCGCCCCCTTCTACGGAAATGTGGTGATGTCCATCTCCCGGTATATGCGCCAAAAGGATTACCACTGTCTGATCTGCTCCTACGGCGCCAACCACGGTATGGAACGGGACAACCTGCAATTTATGCTTACCTGCGGTATTGACGGACTGTTCTACTCCCCCGAGGATCTGTCTGCTGAAGAGTTCACGGAGCTGACCGCCCACTGCGGCATCCCTATCGTCCAGTTTGACCGAATGATCCAGGGTATTGACGTGGATGCGGTGCTGGTGGACAACTCTGATATTGTATATCAGGCGGTAAACCGTCTGCTGGACAAAGGTCACAAGCGCATTGCCATTATCACCGGGCCGAAATCCGTGTTTACCACCAAGGAGCGCATGGTGGGTTACTTAAGAGCTCTGTCTGATGCCGGGATTCTCTACGATGAGAAGCTGATCATCAGTCAGGAAAACGATTTTGCTACCGGCTACCACGGCTGTGAGGAGCTTCTGAAGCAGAAAAACCGCCCCACCGCCGTGTTTACTACAAACTATGACATCACTATGGGCTTTATCACCGCTGCCCGGGAACGGGGTCTGAAGATCCCCCAGGATATTGATGTATTCGGCTTTGACTCGGTGGAAACCTGTTCCCAGATGCAGCCGCCTCTGCCTGTGGTGCAGCAGCCGGATAAGCTGATCGGTCAGACCGCCGCCCAGTATCTGCTGGATCGGCTGGACGGCTACAATGGCGAGGCCCGGATCACCCGGCTGAACTGTAAAATCGCCCCGGAATAATTATATTATATGATGTATAAAAACGCATAAGCGTATTTATAGAAATGAATTTAGGAGGAAATGACTATGGCAAAAAATAGATATGTAGGCGATTATCCCGTAATCGGTATTCGCCCCATCGTTGACGGCCGCCGCGGACCTATGATGCTCCGGGAGAGCCTGGAGCCCCTGGTTTGGGCAATGGCTGAGGCCGCAAAGAAGCTGTTCCAGGAGAACCTGTTCTACTCCAACGGTGAACCTGTTAAGGTGGTTATGGCTGACACCTGCATCGGCCGTGTCCCCGAGGCTGCTGCCTGCGCTGACAAGTTTAAGAAAGAAGGCGTTTCCATCACGCTGTCCGTCACCCCCTGCTGGTGCTACGGCTCCGAGACTATGGATATGGATCCCCACACCATTAAGCGCGTATGGGGCTTCAACGGCACCGAGCGTCCCGGCGCTGTGTATCTGGCCGCTGTTCTGGCTGGTCACGCACAGAAGGGTCTGCCCGCCTTCGGCATTTACGGTCACGAGGTTCAGGACCGGGATCAGGTTACCCAGATTCCCGAGGATGTAAAGGAAAAGCTGCTGCGCTTTGGCCGCGCCGCTGTTGCTGTTGCTACCATGCGTGGCAAGTCCTACCTGCAGATCGGCTCCCAGTGTATGGGTATTGCCGGCTCTATCATGGACCAGAGCATGATGGAAGAGTACTTCGGCATGCGTGTTGAGTCCGTGGACGAGGTAGAGATCCTGCGCCGTATGGAAGAGGGCATCTACAACGAGGAAGAGTTCCAGAAAGCTCTGGCATGGACCAAGGAGCACTGCAAGGAAGGCCGTGACGACAACCCCGAGTCTGTTGACTTCCTGGGCGAGAACCGCAAGATCAAGTTCACCGCTGAAGAGAAGGAAAAGCAGTGGGAATTCACTGTTAAGATGTACTGCATCATCAAGGACCTGATGGCAGGCAACAAGAACCTGCCCGACCAGTTCGAGGAAGAGAAGGTTGGCCACAACGCCATCGCCGGTGGTTTCCAGGGTCAGCGTCAGTGGACCGACCATTGGCCTAACTGCGACTACCCCGAGGCGCTGCTTAGCTCCACCTTCGACTACGAAGGCGCCCGCGAGCCCTTCACCCTGGCTACCGAGAACGACATTCTCAACGGCATGGGTATGCTGATGATGCGTCTGCTGACCCA
>JAZSAD010000049.1:0-3149 GCA_045601715.1 Faecousia sp. | reverse complement strand
ATGCACCCCCGGAATGTGGGCGTTATTGAGAATGCCGACGGCATCGGTGAGGTGGGCAACGCCAAGTGCGGCGACATTATGAAAATCTATTTGAAAATTGAAAACGACATTATCGTGGACGTGAAGTTTGAGACCTTTGGCTGCGGCTCTGCCATCGCCTCCTCCTCTATGGCTACGGAGATGATCAAAGGCAAGCCTATCAGCGATGCGCTGAAACTGACCAATGATGCCGTTGCCGAGGCCCTCCACGGTCTGCCCGCCCACAAGCTCCACTGCTCTGTGCTGGCAGAGGAGGCTATCAAGGGCGCTTTGAAGGACTACTACGACAAGAACGGTATCGAATACGATCACGCCCTGTTCCCCGACTGTGACCACTGCGATCACTGTCATTAAGCCTATGATAGTATCGACAAAAGGCCGCTATGCCCTGCGGGTGATGGTGCATTTTGCGCTGAAAGGGGCAGAGGATTTCATTCCGCTGAAGGAAATCGCGGAATCGGAAAATATCTCGCAAAAATATTTGGAATCCATTATGACTGTGCTGAGCAAGGCCGGCTTTGTGGATGCAGTACACGGCAAAGGCGGTGGCTATCGGCTGAACCGAAAGCCCAGCGAATACACCGTAGGCAGTATCCTGAAGCTGACGGAAGGCTCTTTGGCGGCAGTGTCCTGCACCAGCCAAGGCCCCTCCGCCTGCTCCCGTTCCACCTGCTGTCAGACCAAGCCAATGTGGGACAAGCTAGACAGTATGATTAACGACTTTTTTGAAGGCATTACTCTGGCTGACCTGCTGGAGAACAATAACAAAATGTGAGGATGATACTTATGAATATTTTAGCTCCTTCTATTCTCTCCTGTGACTATATGAATATGGAGAAAGACTTTACCGCCTGCAAGGAAAACGGCGTCAAGTGGCTCCACGTGGACATTATGGACGGCCACTTTGTTCCCAACCTGTCCTTCGGCTACTCTCTGGTAAAGTCTATGCGCCCCGTCACCGATCTGGTGCTGGATGTACATCTGATGATCGACACCCCCATCAAGTATGCAGAGAACTTCTGCAAGGCCGGCGCTGATTACTTAACCATTCACGTGGAGGCTGATACGCCCGAGAACATTCGCAAGACCCTGGAACTGATCCGCTCTTTGGGTGTAAAACCCGGTATTGTGGTAAAACCCAAGACCCCTGCCGAGGCAATCGAGGAATACCTGCCTATGGTGGATATGGTGCTGGTGATGACCGTAGAACCCGGTTTTGGCGGTCAGAAGTTTATGGCAGATATGATGCCTAAGGTAAAGAAGCTCCGCAAAATGCTGGATAAGGTCAATCCTGCCTGCCATTTGGAGGTTGACGGCGGTGTGGACCTGAACACTGTCAAGGAGTGTAAGGCAAACGGCGCCAACGTATTCGTTGCCGGCTCTGCCTACTTCGGCGCAGCTGACAAGAAGGCCTTCACTGAAGAGATTGAAAAATAAGAAAATCGCCTGCCGTATGGCAGGCGATTCTTTTTTACTTTATGCGGCAGGGTTTACCCGGAGCATCATACCGCTTTTTTCAGGCTTGGCGGTGTTGCCGCCCATGCCAAGGTAGAAATAGGTACCGTCCCAATCAAAGGAGCTGGGATGCACCTCATAATCAAAGCTTACCACCTCTGTAAAAGACCCATCCTTGCAGGTTTCACTTTTATAGATCGCTACGCTGTACATTTGCGTGGTGTAGTTATAGTTATAGGCTAGAACATAGGCAACTCCATCCCGGAGGAAAGCGTCCGCAGCCCGTTCATTCTTGGGCAGCTTTACATTCTTCCAGGAATTCGGGTCTGCAAAGTCCGTAACCTCACACAAGTAGCCTGCTGTCAGGAAGCAAGAACCGCCCAGCTCAAATTCGCCGATCCAATAGTTTCTGTTGGTTGCGCTGCCGCCGATCAGACCGCTTCCTTTCCCCACCCAGACCATTTTACCGTCCTCATAGCGGAAAAGCTCAGAGGTCTGACCGAAACTCAGCCGGAATATGATCAGGGCATACAGCTGACCGTTATATGTGGCAAAATCATAGGTTCTGGTCCACTTGTAGTCGGAAGTATCAAAAGGCTGGCCATCCTTATACAGCGGCACAAATGACCAGCTTTTACCGCCGTCGCTGGAAACAGCTACCGTATCATCATAGTCCTCTGTGCCAAGACCGGCAAACAACTTGCCGTCAAACTCCACCATATCATAATTGTGGACACCGTTGGGCAGGGTACGCACTTTCGTCCAGCCCTTGCCATTGTCATTCAAAACATAGTAGTTACCAAGCTCCCAGCTATCCGTAGGATCGATGCCCGGTGATACCAGCTTGCCGCCGATTTCCAAAAACCGGTGAACCGCCTGGTCAGAAACCGTGCCGGAATTCTTCCAGGACTGGCTTTCGATCTCATAGGCATAAATGGGCGCTGTGCCGGAGTTTTTATCGTAATCGCCTGCGCCCCGGAACACTCTGCCATTCCAGACCCTTACATCCCACACATAGTTTGCAACATTACCCACACCGTACTTTTGCGCTGTGGGAATGCCCAGCTCCACAACCTTTGCCTTGGGGTCAAAATCCACGAAGGAACAGGTTTTGCATACCTTGTAGTCGCCCAGATTATGGGCAGTTTTGGCAATGGGACGGGATTCCTTTTTGCTGCAAACAGAGCAAGTTCTTTCCTCTTTACCCTCTTTTGAACAGGTGGCTTTCGTCTTTACGACCCAGCTTCCGAAAGAGCAGGTATGCTCCGTGGGTTTGGTGGTCTGCGCGGAACTGCCGGAATTGTCAGCAGGCTTTGTAGCTTTTGTCGCCTCGGTAGACTCGGTTTCCCCTGTTGTTTCTTGCATATCGGTCGAGTCGGTGGTTTCTGTGGAGTCCACAACTCCGGTGGTATCTGTGGTGCTGCCGGCGGTCTCCTGAGAATCCGCTGGCTTGCCGCAGCCAAACATCGTCAGACAATACAATATGGTCAGAATCAGGCAAAGTTTTTTCATAATTTCCCTCTCTTTTTATGAACCTTACTTATTTCTCCAGGGCCATCATTTTGTCGATACGGCGCTGGTGACGTTCATTGTGAGAGAATTCCGTTCCCAGCCAGGTATCCACGATTTCCAATGCCAGCATCTGTCCTACCACA
>JAZSAD010000048.1:0-6667 GCA_045601715.1 Faecousia sp. | reverse complement strand
TGGACTTAGAACCCCAGTAGCCCTTGGCCAGCTTCAGGGTAGCATTTCTTCTCTTGCGCGTCATCATTGCGCCTTTAACTCTTGCCATTTCTTACATCCTCCTTGGCTTATTTGTAGGGAATCATCTTCTTCACTGTTGCTACGTTGGTATCATCAGCATAGGCAGTGGTGCGAAGACGACGGGTACGCTTGGTATCCTTCTTGGTGAGGATGTGGCTCTTGTAAGCGCGGGCTCTCTTCACCTTACCGGACTTGGTCAGGCTGAATCTCTTCTTAGCACCGCTGTGGGTTTTCAACTTGGGCATAATTGGTTCTCCTTCCGTATCGTTGGTATAGAACAAATAATTTGTTACTTACTATTTTTGGGGGCCAGGAACATTCCCATGAACCGGCCTTCCAGCTTGGGGTTTTTCTCCATGGTGGCAGTCTCAGCACAGGCCTCAGCAAAATCCATCAGCAGCTTTTCGCCCAGATTGGTGTGGGCCATTTCGCGGCCGCGGAAACGCACGCTGACCTTCACCCGGTTACCGTCTGCCAGGAACTTCTGAGCAGCTTTGATCTTGGTGTTCAGGTCATTGGTGTCGATGCTGGGACTCATACGGATTTCCTTTACTTCCACCACACGCTGATTCTTCTTGGCATCCTTCTCCCGCTTCTTCTGATCGTAGCAGAATTTGGAGTAGTCCATGATCTTACAGACAGGGGGGACAGCGTTGGGAGAAATCTTCACCAGGTCCAAGCCCTGCTCCTCAGCCATATTGTTGGCTTCTTCAGCGGACATAATACCCAGCTGCGCGCCGTCGTTACCGATGACACGAATCTCCTTGTCCTGGATTTCCTCATTGAGCTGATGGTCTAACTTGGCTATGATAAGCACCTCCATTATTTTGGCACCTTCTCAAATTCTTTTTTGGGTCCTGACCGGATCTTTGTCCCCATCTTGCTGCTATAAAAATTTGGCAATACACAAAGTATTCCCGAATTTTTATACCGCAACGTGAGGCCAAATCTCTCGCTCAATCCACCAAAACGAAATTTTCTAAGGCTGCCTGGCGGGCAGATTCTACACCTGCCTAACAAAAAAGCGGATGCACAGCATCCGCTTATATCCTCACAAAATCCCCAAAGGGGAGGTGGAATATTGACCCGGTCGCATTTGCTGCGGGTGAGGCGGATACGATGCCTTCTTCATTACCCGGGTATTTTAGCATACCCCATAGGGATTGTCAAGAGGTTTTTATAAATAAAATCCGTCCCGATTCAATCAATCGGGACGGACGCATTAATATTCACCTAACCAGCGGTCGGCTTTTGTCCATACAGCCTGCCCGGCGGCAAGGCTCTTGGGAACATCCAGAATCCGTTGGTTTTTACTGCCCCGAAAGGCAATTTCCAGGCTTTTTTCTGCCTGAATGAACGGGCCGTCAATGAGAATGTCCAGCAGGCTCAGCAGCTTCTTTTGGGCAGGTGTGCCATTTAGCAGCTGCTCAAAGGTGTAGCCGGAATAAGAGGCGACCTCATAGCCTTTTTCTTTTAAGGCCTCTGCCAGCTCTGCATAGCCTTCCGCCTGAGCAAAAGGCTCGCCGCCGGAGAAGGTGACACCCTTGCACAGGGGGTTGGCGGTCACCATTTCTACCAAAGTTTTGGTGTCCATTTCTGTGCCGCCGGCAAAAGGCCAGGTCTCCGGGTTATGACAGCCTTCACAGTGGTGGGGACAACCCTGGCAGAAGAAGGTGGTTCGTATGCCGGGTCCGTCCACAATGCTGTCTTGTTGAATACCTGCTAAATTAAGCATTCTTCTCTAGGCTGTGCTTGACGCGGTCACGCTCCTCAGCGCGCTTTGCGTCATTCCACTTGTCCATAGTGCCAACCAGGTAGCCGGTGATGCGGCGAATTCGCTCAAAGCCGACGCCCTGACCCATTTTCTCATTGGTAGTTTTGATAGTCATAGTAAAATCCTCCTTTTTGAATGGTGGGGTGGGAGGCGTTTTGCCTCCCACAGTATGTTCTTACTCAATGCCCTGGAATGCAGGCATGTTGGGGTACTTTCTTCTCAGCTCTTCTGCCCGCTCGAAGGGAATCTCCTCGCCCTCGCGACGGCCGCAGCGGGGACATACGTCGCCGATGATGCCAACGTAGCCGCAGATGGGGTCACGGTCAACAGGGTGGTTGATAGAGCCGTAGCCGATGCCGTGGTCGTGCATACAGCGAACAATGGACTCAAAGGCCTCTACGTTCCGGGCGGTATCGCCGTCCAGCTCCACATAGCTGATGTGACCGGCGTTACACAGTGCGTGATAAGGACCTTCCAGACGAATCTTGTCGTAGGCGGAGATGGGATACCAGACAGGGATGTGGAAGGAGTTGGTGTAGTACTCCCTGTCGGTGATGCCGGCAATCTTGCCGTAGCGCTTCTGGTCCATACGGATAAAGCGGCCGGACAGGCCCTCTGCAGGAGTACCCAGCAGGGAGAAGTTCATCTTCAGCTCCTGAGACTTGTCGTCACAGAACTTCCGCATAAAGCTTAAGATTGCCTTGCCCTTTTCCTGAATCTCTTCGCTTTCACCGTGGTGCTTACCGTACAGGGCGGTAAGGGTTTCGGCCAAACCGATAAAGCCGATGGACAAAGTGCCGTGCTTCAGCACTTCCCGGACGGTATCGTTGGGGGACAGCTTGTCAGCGTCCAGCCATACGCCCTGACCCATCAAGAACGGGTAGTTGTAAACGTGCTTGCTTGCTTGGATCTCGAAGCGGTCCAGCAGCTGCTGGGCAACCAGCTCCAGCATTTCCTGCAGCTTTTCGTAGAACACCTTCTCGTCGCCCTTGCTCTCGATGGCTAGACGGGGCAGGTTGATAGAGGTGAAGGACAGGTTACCACGGGAGTAGGAGATCTCACGGGTGGGGTCGTAAACATTACCCATCACACGAGTACGGCAGCCCATGGTTGCAACCTCGGTCTCGGGACGGCCGGGGACGTAGTACTGCAGGTTGAAGGGGGCATCCAGGAAGGTGTAGTTGGGGAACAGACGCTTGGCGCTGACCTTGCAGCTCAGGCGGAACAGGTCGTAGTTGGGGTCACCCTCGTTGTAGTTGACGCCTTCCTTCACCTTAAAGATGTGGATGGGGAAGATGCAGGTTTCGCCGTGACCCATACCGTCGTTCAGGGCAAGCAGAATGTTTTTGATGACCATACGGCCCTCGGGGGTGGTATCGGTACCGTAGTTGATGGAGGAGAAGGGGGTCTGGGCGCCGGCACGGGAGTGCATGGTGTTCAGGTTATGAACAAAGCCTTCCATAGCCTGCTTGGTGTCCCGGTCGGTCTTCCGGAAGGAGCGCTCCTTGACCTTCTTTAACAGCTTTTCAGCCTGGGCCCGGTTGATGGGGTAGTCAGCCATCAGCTCGCGGATAATGGCGTCGTCAAATGTGGGGGTGTTCTCCAGCTTTGCCTTTTCGCCGGAAGTGGTTTCTGCTCTGGCAACAAGGGCAAACACAGTGTCCTGCTCCAGCTCAAGATCCAGCAGATCTTCCAATGCGTCCTTCAGACGGCGGCCAAAGGCCTTGCGATAGGTCTTGGCGACACCCAGCGCCATACCATAGTCAAAGTTGGGAATGGACTGACCGCCGTGCTGGTCATTCTGATTGGACTGAATGGCGATGGCAGCCAGAGCAGCATAGCTCTGAATGCTCTGAGGCTCACGGAGATAGCCGTGACCGGTGGAGAAGCCATCCTTGAACAGACGGATGATATCAGTCTGGCAGCAGGTAGTTGTGAGGCTGTAGAAGTCAAAGTCGTGGATGTGAATGTCGCCCTCCCGGTATGCCTTGGCGTGCTCGGGGCGGAGCAGGTACATCTCGTTGTAGGCCTTTGCGCCGGCAGCGCCGATCTGGAGCATAGAGCCCATAGCGGTGTTGCCGTCGATGTTGGCATTGTCACGCTTCATATCACTGATACGGGCATCGATGTTGGTAATCTCATCGATGGTCTTCATCAGCTTTGTATTGGCCTCTCTGGCCCGGGTACGGTTGGCGCGGTACAGAATGTAAGCCTTGGCAGCGGCGTTAAAGCCGTGGTTCATCAGCTGGCGTTCCACACAGTCCTGCACAGCCTCAATGTTGGGGGATTGACCTACGAACTGACCTTCCAGTTCCAGCTGTACGTCGTTGGCAACCCGGGCAGCATCGGCAGCATTGCCGTCGCCGGAGGCTTCCAAGGCCTTTAAGATAGCGGCTGCAATCTTATTCTGATCGTACAGAACCACACGGCCGTCCCGCTTGATAATACTCTGAATCATCTTTCTCTCTGTCCTTTCATCAGTAAAATCCGTAAACACAATATATTGTGGTCACTAGGCGTATCTATACAATATATTGACACATTTTACATCAAAAGTCAACAACAAATTTCAGGTTTTTTCATTTTAGCCAAAGTATACAAAAATGTCCCCGCCCAAAAGGCGGGGACGCTGGGATATCAGTTATTTTTCCTGGTCTACGAAATCGTCGGCATCGGCAAGGTCAGCCTTATCTGCGTTCACAAACTGCATCAGCTCTTCGCCGGTGATGGTTTCCTTGGCCAGCAGGAACTGGGAAATCTCATCCAGCAGGGAGCGGTTGGCAGTGAGCAGAGCCTTGGCTTCTGCGTAGCAGCTGTTCAGCAGCGCCTGGACAGCGGCATCCACCTTGGCGGCGGTCTCCTGAGAGCAATCCAGCTGGGCAGAGCCGTCCAGGTACTGATTGTGAATGACCGCAGGCGCCATCAGTCCCAGGGAGTCGCTCATACCGTACAGGGAGACCATATTTTTCGCCATAGAGGTCGCCATCTGCAAATCGTTGGCAGCGCCGGTGGTCATGGTGCCGAATACTACCTGCTCAGCGGCGCGACCGCCCAACAAAGAACAAATCTTGGTGAGCATCTCGTCCTTAGTGGACAGGAACTTCTCCTCCTCCGGCAGGTACAGGGTGTAGCCCAGCGCGCCTTCGGTGTGGGGAACAATGGTGATCTTGGTAACGGGGGTGTCCTCTTTCTTGATGGCGGAGACCAGGGCGTGGCCGATTTCGTGGTAGGCCACCATCCGCTTTTCCGTGTCGGTGAGGACGGTGTTTTTCTTTTCTGTGCCGGCAATGACGGTCTCAAAGGAAACCAGCAAATCCTCCTGGTTCACAGCCTTACGTCCCTGACGGACAGCCCGGAGGGCTGCTTCGTTCACCAGGTTTGCCAGGTCTGCGCCCACAGCGCCGGCGGTGGCGGCGGCAATTTTCTGCAAATCCACATCCTCGGCAAGTTTGATCTTCCGGGTATGGACCTTCAGGGTGTCCAGTCTGCCCTGGAGATTGGGTTTGTCCACCACAATCTGCCGGTCAAAACGACCTGCTCGCAGCAGCGCCTTATCCAGAATCTCCGGACGGTTGGTGGCGGCCAAAATCACGATACCCTTGGAGGAGTCAAAGCCGTCAATCTCCCCCAGCAGGGAGTTGAGGGTCTGGTCGTTGTAGCCGATGCGGTCGTTGCGCTTGTGACCAACCGCGTCAATCTCATCAATAAAAATGATACAGGGAGCCACCTTTGCCGCCTGCTGGAACAGACTGCGCACCCGGCTGGCGCCTACGCCCACGAACATCTCCTCGAAATCAGAGCCGGAGATGGAGAAGAAGGGTACGTTTGCCTCACCGGCAACCGCCTTGGCCAGCAAGGTCTTACCGGTACCGGGAGAGCCTACCAGCAATGCGCCCTTAGGCAGCTTTGCGCCGATTTCCGTGTACTTGCCGGGGTTGTGAAGGAAATCGATAATCTCCTGCAGGGACTCCTTGGCCTCGTCCTGACCGGCAACATCCTTGAAGGTGACGCCGGTCTGCTTTTCCATGTAGACCTTTGCTTTGTTGGCGCCCATAGCGCCCATACCGCCGTTGCCCATACGCTTGGTCAGCAAAATCATAACGCCGAAGAACGCGCCGAACATGACCACATAGTACAAAACCATAATGATGGTGGAATTGTCCTCCACAATCTTTACATTCACGGTGGTGTCCATCTCATCCAGCTCCCGGGCAAGACCCAGGATGTCGCCGTTGGGCAGACCGGTGTAGCAGGGCTTTTGCTGGGCAGCAGGTTTTGCGGCCTCTTCCTTGGTCAGATACAGCACCCGGTCGTGATGGATTTCCACTTCGGCAAGGTTGTTCTTTTCTGCTTCTTCCATAAACTGGGAAAAATTGGTTTGGGTAATATTGCTGTTGCGTACATAATTCCACACGGTGCTGATCAGCAAAATCAGCGCTGCGGACACCATAATCGCCAGCCAAATACTGCCTTTCGGACGCTTGCCGTCAGGCTTCTGGGGGGGTTGGTTGTTTTTTTGATCCATAGTGCGCCTCCTTGGGGGCAATTGTTTTTGCTATCATATCACATTTTTCTCCTACCTGCAATGAAAGATACAGCTTATCCCGGTAAATTTTCTGTAAATTTCCCCACAGGTGGGGGTTTGTTTCCAAAAAATGCAGTTGTGAAGACGGAGAAAATCTGTTATAATCATATATATTATAGGGAAGTGTACCCTTTTCCTTGCAGAAAGGATGGACAGGAAAATGGAGAAAGAAAAATTTCGCCGCAATGACCGCAATGACCGCCGCCCGCCCCGTCGGGAAGAGAAGAGCCAGGTGGAGGAGAACGAAA
>JAZSAD010000047.1:0-38329 GCA_045601715.1 Faecousia sp. | reverse complement strand
TACAGGGGATTTTCAGCGATGAATTCGTCTACCAGTCTGGCGGCAACCATTACCATACGGGCGCAGGGGCGCTTGGCGTAGTACTCTGCCGTTCTGGGGGACGGGTTGGGGTCGGGATTAGGATTTTTAAGCAGTTCCCGGCAGATGACACTGCCGGTCTCTTCCTTGAATTTATCTGCCAAGCAACGGACGTGGGAATACATCTCTTTCTTTGCTTCGTCATCTGTGGGGCTCTCATAGCCAAACAGGTGACCCATCACAAAATACATACCGCTCACAGCGCCGCAAACCTCACGAAGGCCGCCAAAGCCACCGCCAAAGCCGGATACCAGCTTGGCCGTATAATCTACATCTAATCCGGTCACATCGCAGAAGGCTACCGCCACAGCCTGGGCACAGTTATAGCCCTGCAGAAACAGCTCTGCCGCTTTTGTAGAATGATCCATATTTATATCTCCTTTTATATATTTTCCATTAATATTTCCGCAGACACCATACCGTCAATAGCGGCAGACATAATGCCGCCGGCATAGCCTGCCCCCTCGCCTGCCGGGTACAGACCGCGCAAACCGGTGGATTGCCGACTCTCGTCCCGGACGATTCGCACAGGGGAAGAACTGCGTGTTTCCGGAGCGGTCAGAACACTGTCTGGGTGGGCAAAGCCTTTCAGGTTGTTGTCCAATTGGGGCAGTGCCTCTTTTAATGCGCCAGTAATTTTTGCAGGCAGTACATCGTGCAAATCACACCATGTTACGCCCGGCTGATAGGTTGGGGTTACCGTACCTGCTCCTGTGGAAGATTTTCCTTGCAGGAAGTCCCCCACAGTTTGGGCAGGCGCATGGTAGTTACTGCCGCCTGCAACAAAGGCTTTTTGTTCGATCTCCTGCTGCCAATACATGCCGGCAAGAGGGTCATCACTGGGAAAATCCTTGGGGTTCAAGGTCACCAGCAAGGCCGCATTGGCATTCTCACCGTCACGGTCTGCAAGGCTCATACCGTTGGTGACCACACCGCCCTCTTCCGAGGCTGCAGCCACCACATAGCCGCCGGGACACATACAGAAGGTATACACCGTTTCATCCGCCAAATGCTTTACCAGCTTATAGTCCGCAGGGGGTAGTACGGGATTATGGCAGCCGTACTGGGATGCATCAATCACCCGCTGGGGATGCTCAATCCGCACACCCATCGCAAAGGGCTTTGCTTCCATTGGCATACCAATCTCTTGCAGATATTTGAAAGTATCTCTTGCGCTGTGGCCGATGGCAAAAATAGCACGATCACAGGATATCGTCTCGTTATGGTTAATAACAAGCCCAGTAAGTGTTCCACTTGCCTGCTCAATGCCTGTTACCTGGGCGTTAAAACGCACTTCGCCGCCAAGGGAAATGATTCTTTGGCGGATATTTTGCACCACTGTCAACAGCACATCTGTGCCCACGTGGGGTTTGGCATCAAAGAGGATATTCTCCCGTGCGCCAGCCTTTACAAATTGCTCCAGAATCCAGCCGATACGAGGGTTATTCACACCGGTATTCAATTTTCCGTCGGAGAATGTACCGGCGCCGCCCTCACCGAACTGGACATTGCTTTTCGGGTCCAGTTCTCCTGTTTCCCAGAATTTCTGCACCTTTTCGTGACGGGTTTGGGCATCATCGCCACGCTCCAAAACCAAAGGACGCAGGCCGGCAATCGCCAACACCAATGCCGCAAACATACCGGCAGGACCGAAGCCTACAACCACCGGTCGGGTTTTGGGTTCTTTGACACACCTGGGTACTTTGTAATACTTATCGTTTGCCAGCGCTGCCCGTTTGCAACCTGACTGTTTCAGGATTTTATTCTCGTTCCCGTCTATCGCCACATCTACGGTGTAGACGATTTTGATATCCGGTTTTTTCCGGGCATCCACAGAACGCCGGACAATGGTCAGTTTACGGATTTTAGACACAGAAATCTGCAGCGCCTGGGCTGCCTCGAAGGACAGTTGCGCAACGCTATGTTCCGGTGGCAGCGCTATTTCCCGTATACGTATCATTGGATTTCCTTTCCGGCATTGAGACCCGCCATACGACCGGAGCTCCACGCCCACTGGAGATTATAGCCGCCGCAGTCACCGTCAATATCCAGCACCTCACCGCAGGCATACAGCCCGGGGACAATACGGCTTTCCATTGTGTTTTCGTCAAACTGCTCGGTCAGCACACCGCCGGCGGTTACCTGGGCGCTGTCCATACCCAACGGTTCGGTTAGTGGAATCTCCAAGGATTTCACAACCCGGCAAATATCCTCCGCCTCCCGGTTGCTCAATTCCCGGGCAAATTCCTTACCCTTGACACCGGCAGCTTTGGTCAGCACTCTGCCCAGTCGGTTATGGAGGATGCCCGTGAGCAGTTCTTCCATAGGCAAGTTTGATGATCTTCGGCTCGCAATGATTTCATTTATCTGTTCTTCTGCAAGATCCGGCAGAAAGTCCAGTTTTGCTGTCCACTCTCCCGGTCCATAACACACATCTCGGGAGATTTCAAATACCACAGGACCGGAGATACCCTGCTCTGTCAATTGCAGTTCTCCTGTACTTTCTGCAAATAGTTTTCCATCCCGGAGAATCTGCACATAACAGTTTGCGCGGACGCCCTTTAAAGCACTGACCGCGCCCCAACCGGTTTTGATTTGCACAAGGCTGGGGCGGAGTTTGGTACACTTGTGGCCCAGCTTGGCCAGCAGCTTATAACCGGACATAGTGCCGCCCAGTTTGCTGCCGGCAAGACCGCCGCAGGCGACAATTAATTTATCACAAGCAACCGTTTCTCCATTCCCAGAAACGGTGAATCCTGCATCGTTTTTCTGTATCTTATCTACCTCGAAACCCAGTTTCAGCTCAATGTTGGGTTTTACAAGGTTCAATCGCAAAATATCCACAACAGAGTTAGCCTGATCGGAGTAGGGGTAGACCTTTCCGCTGTCCTCAGTCACTGTATACAGGCCCAAATCAGCAAACCACCCGAGGGTTGTCTGGGGAGAAAATGCTTCGATGGCGGACTTTACAAAATCCGGTTGCTCTCCGTGGTAACTACCCTCTCCTGCGTGGATATTGGAGAGGTTACATCGGCCGTTACCGGTGGCCTGCAATTTTCTGCCCACACGGGTCTGCCGTTCCATCAGGATTACATTTACATTTGCATTTTCTGCTGCCGCCAATGCCGCCGCCATACCGGATGCGCCGGCGCCGATAATACCTACTGTCATGGATTTCACCTGCCTTTTTCGTCTATTATAGTCAATCTTCCCTCTAGAAACAAGGAAAACTTTCTTGCAAAGCAAAAATACTGTGGTATAATACCATAAGAATCCTGAAAGGAGCAACTATGGATCGAAGTAACATTGACAAAATCGCAAAGAACACAGACGACCGGGTGCTCCTTGCCAAGGTTTGGGACAAAGTGAATGCGGGTATCCGGAAAAACATTCCGGCGAATACCTGCTTTCTGTCCCTGCGGGAACAGGATATGTGCAACTATCTGTTCGGGCAATTTGAGGGTCTGTATGCCTTTGGCGGTTATACCGATGCAGAACGAAAAACACTTGTATATCTGCCGGATTATTTGGACGCGGGTGTTCTATATGAAGAAGACTCCCCCGTTGTCTGTCTGCGGGCAATCTTCTACGAAGGCGACACCCCCACCCATCGGGATTTCCTCGGTGCGCTTATGGGTGCCGGCATTGCAAGAGAAACTGTGGGTGAC
This sequence comes from Faecousia sp., assembly GCA_045601715.1. Taxonomy (GTDB): domain Bacteria; phylum Bacillota; class Clostridia; order Oscillospirales; family Oscillospiraceae; genus Faecousia. The sequence goes on along the minus strand of JAZSAD010000047.1, from coordinate 34,583 downwards.
ATTTGTGTAGGCAAAGGATATTGTGATTTCTTTGTCACCGCTGAAATTGCCCCCTATATCGAGCAAAACTACTCCTCTGCCGGACGGACCAAACTCCGTTTGCAGAGGATCCCCCTGACAGAGGCTGCAATACGTCAGCCAGAAACCAAAGAAATCCGGGACACTGTGTCATCCCTCCGGTTAGACAGTATCATCTCCTCGGGTTTTCGGGTGGGCAGATCCGCAGCCGCCGGATATATTACCTCGGGCAAGGTTGCCATTGACGGTTTGCCCTGTGAAAAGCCGGACAAAGCCGTTGCAGAGGGAGCCAAAATCTCCGTTCGGGGGTTAGGAAAAATTCAGTTAACCAACGTGGGTGGACAGACCAAAAAGGGCCGCATTTCCATCACAATCAATCGCTATATTTGAGGTGTAAAATATGAATATGGACGAAGTAATTAAGCGTATTAATGAACTTGCTGCCAAGGCAAAAAAAGAAGGCCTGAACCAGGAAGAACTGGCAGAACGGGATAAGCTCCGCAGAATCTACATTGATTCCGTAAAGGCAAGCCTGACCGGTCAACTGGACAACACCTACCTTGTCCGTCCTGACGGCACCAAGGAAAAGCTGAACAAAAAAGGGTCTTAAAAAAACGGAGACGCAACAGCGTCTCCGTTTTTTACGTTCGATTAGATCAGGCACAGAGCCAGAGTCAGGAGAATCCAGACCAATGCGATCCACTTAGTAGCAGATGCCAACTTCTTGTCCAGGCCGCCCATCTTGCTCTTGTTCATATAGGAATCAGAGTTGCCGGACAGCGCGCCGGACAGGCCTGCTTCCTTACCGGACTGGAACAGAACCACCAGAATTAATGCTACACTGGCGATCACTTCCAGAACCGTCAAAATAATCTTTACAACATCCATTTTCGTAACCTCCCTCCACTTACGGGTCATATGGTATCCCGAAAAATCGGGTTTTACATCAATCTTGGCAAGTATAGCACACAAATTTGAGAATTGCAAGCTATTTTCCGCACTTTTTTACTTTGTTACCCAATTTCCCGTTGCCAGGCAGTTCAGATAGGCATTGATAAAGGGATCCAACGCGCCATCCATAACAGCATTCACATTAGAGGTTTCACAGCCGGTACGGGTATCCTTTACCAAGGTATAGGGCATGAAGACATAATTACGGATTTGGCTGCCCCACTCAATTTTCTTCTGCACGCCCTTAATATCAGAGATTTTCTCCAGATGCTCACGCTCTCGGATCTCCACCAGTTTACTGCGGAGCATACGCAGACAGGTTTCCTTGTTCTGGAACTGGCTACGCTCGGTCTGGCAGGAAACAACAATACCGGATTTATGAATCAAACGCACCGCAGAGGAGGTCTTGTTGATGTGCTGACCGCCTGCGCCGGAGGAACGGAACACCTGCATTTCGTAGTCTTCCGCCTTGATCTCAAAGTCCTCGCTGTCGTCCTCAATTTCAGGAATAACCTCGATGGCAGCAAAAGAGGTCTGCCGCCGGGCATTGGCATCGAAAGGAGATACGCGCACCAAACGGTGAACACCGTTTTCGCCCTTCAAAAAGCCATAGGCATTTTCTCCGGAGATCAGAATATCCGCAGATTTCAGGCCGGCTTCTTCACCCTCCTGATAGTCCATAATCTGATAGGTGAAGCCGTGAGCCTCTGCCCAACGGGTATACATACGGTAGAGCATCTGACACCAGTCCTGGGCCTCAGTGCCGCCGGCGCCCGCCTGGAAGCTGACCAGGGCATTGTTGCGGTCATAGTTGCCGGTAAGCAGTGTCTGCAGTCGGCAGGTTTCCATATCGGCTGTCAGTTTTTCAAAGCCTTCCTTCAGCTCGGGGAGCATAGAATCATCATCCAGCTCTGCAGCCATTTCGCAGATGGTCATCAGGTCATCCCACAGAGAATTCATCTGCTTATACTTCTCCAGCTTACTTTCGCAGTTTTTGCATTTCATTACAATCTGCTGACTCTTCTCGGGGTTGTCCCAAAAGCCGGGAGCCTCCTGCATAGCATGCAGTCGCTCCAGCTCATTTTTCAGGCCCTCAATGTTCAGAGAATCTGCAAGGCCGTCCAGCGCAGGCTTAACTTCGTTCAGTTTTTGTTTATAGCTATCGAACTCGATGTTCATGGGTCTTATACCCTCATTTCCTTGAATTTCCGATTTATTATATCCCAGATACGACGTTCTGTAAAGAGAAAAATAAAAAACCAGGCAATACTGCCCGGTTTTTTATCGTTCGCTGGGACCGCCTGCGTCCTCATCGAAAATTAAATCCTCCAAATCCACATTGGGATCGTTACACTCTCGCATATTTGTACCCCCTTTCCGCACAAAATCAAAGTATATGGGAACGCTCCGCAAAAGTATGCTGAATCCTGCGGTTGACAACATTTTTGTTTTCCGCTACAATATTCCAGTATATGCTCCAGTAGCTCAGTTGGATAGAGCGTCCGCCTCCTAAGCGGAAGGTCGGGGATTCAAGTTCCTTCTGGAGTGCCAAACAAAAAAGCCACCCAAGAAGGGTGGCTTTTTTGTTTGGCATAGAAATCATCATTTTTTATTTTTGCGGCATACTATCACTAACCTATGAGGCAAAGGGGAATTCGTATGTGCACGGCAGTCACTTACAAAACAAAGAATCATTATTTCGGCAGGAATCTGGACTTGGAATACGCATTTAAAGAAACAGTCACAATTACACCCCGGAATTATGTGTTTCGCTTTCGGAAAATGGGGAAATTGGAAAGTCATTTTGCCATGATCGGCATGGCATATATTGCGGAAGATTACCCGCTATATTACGATGCCACAAATGAACAAGGTCTTAGCGCAGCAGGATTGAATTTCCCGGAAAACGCAGTTTATAAACCCTATTGCGACGGCAAAGACAATGTAACGCCATTTGAGTTGATCCCGTGGATCTTAGGGCAATGCGCTACTGTATCCCAAGCTGAGAAACTGCTGGAACGAATCAACCTTTTGAATGAGAATTTTAACGACGAACTGCCCTTATCTCCCCTGCACTGGATTATCTCGGATCGGGAACGGTCCATCACGCTGGAGTCGGTAAAAAAGGGAATTCATATTTACGAAAACCCAGTGGGTGTGCTTACCAACAGTCCCACATTTCATTATCAAATGTTCAACCTGAATAACTATATGCGTCTTTCAAAAACCGAGCCCACAAACTCCTTTGCCGGAGGGATTGAACTCAAGGCTTATTCCCGGGGAATGGGCGCCATAGGTTTACCGGGAGATGCGTCCTCTATGTCCAGATTTATAAGAGCGTCATTTGTAAAACTGAATTCCGTATCCGGAGATTCCGAGTCGGAAAGCGTCAGTCAGTTTTTCCACATATTAAAGTCTGTTGAAATGCAAAGAGGATGTGTGCAGCTGGACGAGGAGCTCTACGAAATCACGCAGTATAGTTCCTGTTGTAATACTGACCGGGGAATATATTACTATACAACCTATGATAACAGTCAGATTTCCGCGGTAGATATGCGCAAAGAAAACCTGCAAGGTAACAAACTCATCAAGTATCCGTTAAAAAGAGAACAAGCAATCGTATTTCAAAACTGATTTCCAAGCCACACCGAAAACGTACAGATTTTTGGTGTGGCTTTTCTATACTATTGACAAACATATTACTTCGTGCTACGATGTATTACACAAAAGGAGGTATGGTATGGACATTCAATTGAAACGGGGGCTTCTGGATGTATGCGTATTGGCCGCGATCAAGGATGATGAGTCCTATGGCTATCAAATCATCAAGGATATAAAGCCTTTCATTGTCCTTTCTGAATCCACCTTATACACCATTTTGAAACGTTTGGAAATGGCAAATATGCTCACCGTACGTACCGCCGAACACGGCGGCAGGCTCCGCAAGTATTACCGCATTACAGGCACCGGACTGAAGCGGATTGAAGATTTCAAAGATGAATGGGCAGAAATCCTGTCTATTTACCGATTTGTGACCAAGGAGGATCAGGACGATGCTTAAACAAGAATTTCTGGTGCAGCTACGCAAGGGATTGTCCTGTCTGCCCAAGCAGGATATGGAAGAGCGGCTGACGTTTTACAGTGAAATGATCGATGATCGGATGGAAGAAGGTCTTTCGGAAGAAGACGCGGTTATGGCAGTTGGGTCAATTGCCGATATCATTGCTCAGATTACTGACGATACGCCTAAGAAAAACAAGAAACGGCGGTTAAGCGCAGGAGAAATCGTACTTCTTGTACTTGGATCCCCTATTTGGGTGTCTCTATTGATTGCCGCGTTTGCCGTTGTCCTTTCCCTGTACATCTCCTTGTGGGCAATCATCGTTTCTTTGTGGACAGCTTTTGGTTCATTTATTGCTTGTGCTTTTGGCGGTGTTTTTGCAGGAATATTATTCATTGCGGGTGGCAATGTCCTGTCCGGTATTGCTATGGTAGGCGCTGGCACTGCTTGCGCAGGTTTGGGTATTTTCCTGTTTTTCGGTTGTAAAGCCGCAACAAAATACACCGTGTTACTTGCAAAAAAGTGCATCCTCGGCGCTTGTAATCGTTTTCGGAGAAAGGAGTCGGCATAATGGATCAGAAAACCAAAAAGTGGCTGATTGCCGCAGCTTGTCTTGTGGTAACCGGAATCATTCTTATGGGAAGTATCATGACAATGTTAAACTGGAATTTCGGGAAACTGTCTACCGTAAAATACGAGACCAATACCCACATAATAAACGACAATTTCACCAACATATCTCTCAGCGCAGATACCGCGGATATCACCTTTACTCCCTCTGAGGACGGCAGCTGCAAGGTGGTCTGTTATGAACAGACAAATCTCAAGCACGTTGTGACCACAGGGGATGGCACGCTTAAAATTCATATGCAGGACGAGCGAAAATGGTATTCGTACATTGGAATCCATTTCGGCAATCCTAAAATCAATGTATACCTGCCCGCCGGCGAATACGGCGCGCTTACCATTCAAACAGACACCAGTGACACAGAAATTGCCAAAGATTTCAAGTTTCAAAGCATCGATATTGCCCAAAGCACCGGTGATGTTATCAATTATGCCTCTGCAGCGGACAGCATCAAAATAAAAACCAGTACCGGTAAAATCACAGCCTCTGATATCACCTGCGAGGGTGATGTTACCATCAAAGTCTCTACCGGCAAGACAAACCTAACAAATATTACCTGCAAAAATTTTTCTTCCAGCGGCAGTACCGGTGATACAGTATTAAAAAGTGTCATTGCTGCAGAAAAGTTCTCTATCAAAAGAAGTACAGGTGATATACAGCTTGATGATTGTGACGCCGCGGAAATCTCCATTACAACCGACACAGGCGATGTTCAGGGAACACTGTTTTCAGACAAGGTATTTATCGTACAGACCGATACCGGTCGCGTAGATGTTCCCCATACAGTCTCCGGTGGCAAGTGCGAAATTACCACGAGCACCGGCGATATTAAATTTGCAGTGAATTGACCCTTTTAAAAAGCAGTGTTCTCAGGAACACTGCTTTTTTGCCCATAAAAGGCGAAAGTTCGTTGACATTTCCTGCCAAGGTATCTATAATAATACCAGTTATACTTTTGGCTTTGGAGGCAAAATAAATGATTGCAGAATTGGTTAAAGAAAGACAGTTGCCGGAATTTCGCAGCAGACAGGAGATGCTGGACATTCTGCTGAAGAAGGAATACGGCTATTTCCCCGATATCCCCTATGAAATCTCCGTGTCTGACCCGGTGAATGTGGAAAAAAGATACTGCGATGGCAAGGTATGCTATTCCCGTGTGAATATGACCGTCACCACCCAGTTCGGTTCTCACACCTTCCCCATTCGCAGAATTCTCCACACTGACGGCTCTGTGAATCCCTTCTTCATTTTGCTGGCATTTGATAACAATGTGCCCAACAGAAGCTATCCCACTGAGGAAGTTGCTGATAGCGGTTTTGATGTGCTGACTATCAACTACAACGAGGTCACCAAGGACAACAAGGACTTTACCGACGGACTGCCCGGTATCTTTATGCCCAACGGACGGGAAAAGGATACCGATTGCGGTAAGATTATGTTCTGGGCCTGGGCCGCTATGCGGGTTATGGACTACGCCCAGACGTTGGATTGCCTGGATAAGAATCAGGGCGCTGTTTTGGGTCACTCCCGTTTGGGTAAGACTGCCCTGCTCACCGGCGCGCTGGACGAGCGTTTCCGCTATGTATTCGGTAACGGCTCCGGCTGTAGTGGCGCTGCCCTCACCAGAGGCAATTCCGGCCTGCCCTTCATTCAGAGTCTGCCCACCGACAAGGACAAGCTGTTTGATTATGAACCTGAGTGGAAAACCGGTGAGACCATCCGGGATGTAATGAAGCAGTTCCCCTACTGGTTCTCCAAGCACTACGAAGGCTATGCCATCACCAATATCCCCGAGGACTTTGATCAGCACTTCCTGCTGGCATCCGTTGCTCCCCGGTTTGTGTATGTAGGCTCCGGCAACAAGGACCTGTGGGCTGACCCCACCTCCGAATTCCTGAACACTGCCGCCACATCTGCTTACTATGAGAAGCTGGGCCTGACCGGCTTGGTTCATAACGATAAGCTGCCCGAGCCGGAGGAAACCTTCCACGAAGGACGGATTGGTTATCACGCCCGTCAGGGTTACCATTTCCTCTCCCGCCACGACTGGCAGAAATATATGGCCTACATTCGCAAGCATCAGTTTGACTAATACAAAAATCCGGAATTCTATCGAATTCCGGATTTTTTCTATCTAAAATAGGGACTGGGTATCTGCGTGCAATTCCGCCAGTTGGGAAAGCTTGTCAAACCCAATCCGGTTTGCGCCATACTGCGTCAGTTCCGTTGCGGCAGGACTGCCGTCATCGAAGCAGAATACGGGACTCCATCCTTTTTGCAGATTTTTTAGTGTTCCGTCCCATGTACCACCCTTGCCCAAGTCGCATTGAACAACCAAAGTGATATATCCCAAAGCGTGAATTACTCTGTTTCGGCTCAAGGCCCGGGCAGCAGAAAAGGGTAAATCAAAGCTGTCCTCTGACAGATACAGCACATTTTCCTTAAGCGGATGTTTATGCAGCTCATCAGCCACAATGCTGATCACCTTGCCGCCGGCTTCCAGGCAGGCATTTTGGGCAATCTGGTCAGCGCCACGGGCATTACCGGATACCAAGGTATAGCCCTGTCGGGCCACTTCCCTGCCGGCGATTTCCGCGAATTTATGGTTGGATTCCTGCAGCTCACGGCTGCCAACCAAGGCAACCGTTTGGGTGTTTAGTATAGCAAGATTTCCTTTTGCCCACAGGCAGCCGGGGGCATCCAGGCCTAACCGTTTGCGGACTGCCAAAGGATATTCCTCGCTGACACGGGTAACGGGGAAACAGTCCTGCCGACAACCTTTCAGCAGGTATCTGTCCAGTCCGTCCACATCCGCCAAGAGGGACACTATACGAGCTGCCATTGGGAGGTCATATCCTAAGGAGAGTAAATCTCCCTCTGTCAGTTCCCGGGAAGATACCGGTCTGTCCATTTGGGCAACCCGTCTTGCCAAATCTCTGAACTGCGCTACTGTCAGAGGCTTCCGTTCCGGACTGCCCAGGTGACCGGTCAGCAAAAAAAAGCCGCGTTCTTTATTGTTCATCGGTACTTCTTCTTTACTACAGGCGCTTTCACTTCTTCCTCAGTCAGACTGCCGTCGACACCCAAAAGCATAGGACGGATATTGTACTGAGAGAATTTGGCAATCTCGTCTAGCTTTGCTTTCTCCGGGAAGTTGCCGATAATAGACCAGGCAACACCTTTCCGCTTAGCTCTGCCGGTTCTGCCGATGCGGTGAACGTAATATTCATTCTCCTCCGGCACATCAAAGTTGATCACGCAGTCCACATCGTCCACATCAATACCACGGGATGCCACATCCGTAGCAATCAGAACAGCCAGTTTGCCATCCCGATACCGCTGCATCGTCTTTTCCCGCAGGCTTTGGCGAATATCGCCGTGGATACAGTCGCAGTCCAGTCCTGCCCGCTGAAAATCATCGGACAGCCGCTGGCACATATGCTTGGTATTGCAGAAAATCATTACCCGTTCATATCCCTGGGTGCGAATCAGCCGCAGAGTGGTTTCCGCCTTTTCCAGTGCGGAAACAGTGATGCTGTACTGGTCAATATCGGGGCGATCCTCCTGTTTCGGTTGGACGGTAATTTCCACCTCGTCTCTCTGGTACATCCAGGAAACAGTCATAACCTCTTGGGAGATGGTTGCGGAGAACAGGCCCAGATTCTTGCGGTTTTTCACCTTTTCGATAATCTTGGTCACATCCTTGAAAAAGCCCATATCCAGCATCCGGTCCGCTTCGTCCAGTACAACAGTCTGAATCTTATCCAGGCGGATATTTTTCCGGTTGTAATGGTCCATCAGTCGGCCGGGAGTTGCCACCACGATCTGGGGTTTCTTCTCCAGCTGTTTTGCCTGTCCCACGATACCGGCGCCGCCGTACAGCACCGCCACCCGGATACCCTGATAGTAAGTCAGCAAGCCCCGGAGCTCATCGCCAATCTGGATTGCCAGTTCCCGGGTGGGGGCTAAAATCAAGCCCTGCACATCGGTACAGTCCACATCTATGTGCTCAATCATGGGGATACCAAAAGCAAAAGTCTTGCCGGTACCGGTGGGCGCTTTGGCAATGACATCCTTCCACTGCATAAATTCCGGGATGGCCTTTGCCTGAATGGTGGTCGGATAGCCGTAGCCTTTTTTCTCCAAGGCCTTCAACATAGCGTCCGACAGACCCAGATCCCGAAAAGTCAACAATTCTTCCATAGGTATTACGTCCTTTTCACATCTTTGTTTTTGTTTATTTTAGCAGATTTCTGCACTCTTTGCAACCGGTCTGAAACACCATTGTGATTTTTTCAGATTTCCGTGGACAAATGGACTGGGATATGCTATATTATAAGTTGAAATTTTATAGCAAAAACGCAAAGGAGTTTGCAAAAATGGGCAAGCTAATTGTAATTGAGGGCACAGACGGTTCCGGTAAATCCACCCAGTTCCGTATGATGTCCGAACATCTAACCAAGGACAATATTGCTTTTAAGCATTTGGTATTTCCCCGCTACAAAGAAGAGAGCTCTGCGCTGATTCGTATGTATCTGGGTGGTCAGTTCGGCTCCAAGCCCACAGACGTGAATGCTTATGCCGCATCTTCCTTCTACGCTGTGGACAGATTCGCCTCTTACAAGATGGACTGGGGTAAGTGGTATGAGGACGGTGGTTTGGTGCTGTCTGACCGGTACACCACCTCCAACGCTGTCCATCAGGCATCCAAAGTGCCTACAGAAAACCGGGAGGAATTCCTACACTGGCTGTACGATTTTGAGTATGCCAAGCTGGGTCTGCCCAAGCCGGATTTGGTGATTTATTTGGATGTGCCTACCGACTTTACAGAAAAGCTGCTCCGTCATCGGGAAGCAGACACCAACACCCAGGCGGATATTCACGAACAGGATATGGCATATCTTGCTACCTGTCGCCAGACCGGACGGGCCGCCGCTGCCTACTATGGCTGGACGGTTATCAACTGCGTAAAGGACGGCGCAATGCGGTCTATTGAGGATATTCACCAGGAGATTTACCGCCACGTTACCCGCTGTATGGAGGAATAAAGGATGGTATATGTATTACTGGGAACCGGCTTCGAGGAAGTGGAAGCCATCGCCCCTGTGGATTTAATGCGCCGGGCAGGTATTTCTGTATTGACTGTTGGCGTTACCGGAAAGACTGTCTATGGCGGTCACAACATTGGTATTGAAGCAGATATTACAATCGACCAAATGGATTTAACCGATTTGGAGATGATTGTACTGCCCGGCGGTCTGGGCGGTGTAGCATCGGCAAGAGCCAGCCAGAGCGCATTGGATGCGATTCGGTTTGCCTGGGATAACGGAAAATTTGTAGCTGCCATCTGCGCCGGACCCACTGTGCTTGCTGATCTGCATATCACCGACGGCAAAAAGGCTACCTGCTATCCTGGCTGCGAAAGCGGTATGGGCGATGCAAACATGGTTCCCGAAGCAGCCTGTGTGCGGGACGGAAATCTGATTACGGGAACTTCTGCCGGTTGCGCAATTCCCTTTGGACTTGCGCTCATTGAGGCATTGAAAGGGCCTGAAACTGCGAATGCAATCGCACAACAGATCGTGATTCGCTGATTGGAGGTTATCCATGGATTATAATAAAAACAACCGGCTTACTGATGAAAATCAGAAATGGCTGGATGACTTGCTGAACACCCCAGACTCCCAGGAGGTGGGTGCCGGTAAGTTGGCAAGACAATTCGCTCACTCAGAGGTTACAGCCGAAAAGATGACCGAAGAAGAGCAAGCAATTCTGGAAGCAGAAGCTCTTGTTGCGGGCGAAGCGCCTGTTGCAGATATTAACGATGCAGATTTGGAGAAGATTCTTGCAGAAGATTGGCTGAACGAAGGCCAGCAGGAGGAGCAGAAGGCAGAAGATGCACCTGCAACTGCAGAAGAAACAGCAGCTGAGGAGAACATTGCGGAGGACGAAGGCGTTTCCCAGTTGCCCCGTCGCAGAGTCAAAAAGATTATTGAGCAGAAAAGCCGTCCCAAGCGGACTGACGGCTACGGACTTTTGGGTATCCCCCATATCCTGGCAACAATCATATGGGGTGCATTGATTTTGGCCATCGGCATTTCTCTGGGCCGGGTGCTGTGGGTTTGCTGCGCGGATATGATGGCATTCGGCAAAGACCCCCAGACTGTTACCATCACCATTACCAATGACGACACAGCAGAATCCATCGCCAAAAAGCTGAATAATGCCAGCCTGATCCGCTATCCCAAGCTGTTTGAGATGTTTATTAACCTCACCGGCAAGGATGAAGATATCGGTGTCGGCACCTTTACGCTGAATTCTCAGCTGGACTATAACGCAATGGTCAACGCTATGTATTCCGGCGGCAGCAGGCGGGAAGTTGTGGACATTATGTTCCCGGAGGGCTACAACTGCGCGCAGATTTTTAAACTGCTGGAGGAGAAGAAGGTTTGCTCTGCAGCAGACCTGGAAGCATATGCCGCTGACGGTGAACTGTCTGAATATTGGTTCCTGGAAGGCGTTACCCGGGGGGATAAGTACTGTTTGGAAGGCTATATGGCGCCGGATACCTATCAGTTCTATACAAACGATTCTCCCCGCCGTGTCATTGAGAAGTTCCTGGACGAATTCGAGTCCCGGTTTACCGACAAGATGAAAGAGGACTTCCAGACCATCCAAAAGCTGTATGCCAACCGACTGAAGGCAAACGGCTTCAGTTCCGCTTATATCAACGAGCATACTCTCACCCTGCACCAGGTGGTCACCATTGCATCTGTGGTGCAGAAGGAGACCTCCTCTGACAGTGAGTGCTACGATATTGCTTCTGTATTCTACAACCGTTTGGTGAATCCCAGTATTCAGTCTTTGGGGGCGGATGCCACTGTTTATTATGCAATTGGCGACTATTTCCACGAAACCAAGGAGCTGACTGCCGAACATCTGAATACAGATAGCCCTTACAACACCCGGAAGAACAAGGGTATTCCTCCCGGACCGATCTGTAATATGGGCGTTCAGGCGCTGTACGCTGCGCTGGAGCCCAACGAGACCAACTATCAGTATTTTGTTTATGATAAAAATAAGTATGCCCACCGTTTTGCTGTTACAGAACGGGAGCATTTGAACAACGTGAATGAATTGATGGGGTAAATCATGGCAAAGCTTGAATTACTCAGTCCTGCCGGAGATATGGAACGGCTGAAAATGTCCGTTCTCTACGGCGCTGATGCGGTGTATCTGGCAGGCACGGATTTTGGTATGCGCTCCTTTGCGGGGAACTTCACCCCGGAGGAGCTGCCTAAGGCTGTGGAATTCGCCCACAGCCACGGGGTAAAGGTACACGTCACAGTGAACACTATGCCCCGGAATGATGAAATTGCAACCCTCCCCCTCTATCTGGAACAGCTCCAGGATGCAGGGGTGGATGCTCTGATTGTGGCAGATATGGGCGCATTTATGTTGGCGGGCAAATATGCCCCAAAATGCCAGCGGCATATCTCCACCCAGCAGTCTATCGCCAACTATGAATGCGCTCAGGCCTGGTATGATTTGGGCGCGCAGCGGGTGGTGCTGGCAAGAGAACTCTCCCTGGATGAGATTCGCACCATCCGGGAGAATACATCTAAAGAACTGGAAATCGAGACCTTCGGTCACGGCGCCATGTGCGTCAGTTACTCCGGAAGATGTCTGCTCAGCAATTATATGACCGGTCGGGACTCCAACCGGGGCGCCTGCGCCCAGCCCTGTCGTTACCAATATGCACTCATGGAGGAAAAGCGGCCAGGTGAATACTTCCCTGTTTTTGAGGACGAAAAAGGCACGTATATTATGAACTCCCGGGATATGAGCACCATTGACCATTTGCAGGATCTGATGGATGCGGGTATCGACTGTATCAAAATTGAGGGTCGGGCAAAATCCGCCTATTATGCCGCCATTGTTACCGGCGCGTACCGTCATGTAATTGACGATATTGCCGCCGGTCGGGAGATTGACCCGGTCTGGCGGGACGAGGTGGAACACGTGAGCCACCGGTACTACTCTACCGGCTTCTATTATGGCTATCCCGGACAGTATACGGAACATTCCCGCTACATACGTCAGTGGCAAATCTGCGCCATTGTGGAAAGCTGTGATGAGAACGGGCTTGCTCTTTGCAGTTTGCGAAACAAGTTCTCCAAGGGTGATTCTCTGGAGGCTGTGGGACCGGATATGCGCCCCTTCCCTATTGTTGCCGAGATGATGCAAACCTTGGAGGGCGAAGCATTAGACGAGCCCAGAACGCCTCAGATGAAGTTCTACCTGCAGCTGCCGAAGCAAGTGCCGGCTATGAGTATTCTCCGCAAGAATGTAGATTTATCTCCTAAATAAAACACAGGACGCATTGACAACCGTCAATGCGTCCTGTTCTTATTATTTCATTGTCTGTTTTTGGCTGTTCCGTGGGGGATATGCTTCCAGGTCTTGGGCTTATAAAACAATGCCCAGAAATGCAGCGGGTACCAGGATGCCAGATATACAGGATACATCAGAATCGCTTTCCACTGCTTTTTGGGATCTCGCTTAGCAGTCAGGCACAGGAGCAATCCCATCGCAATACCGCCTGCAACAAAACCCGCCAGGGAGTACAGAAGCGTATATGCCGCTGAAGCAAAGGGCAATTGCAACGCCCCGTAGACAATGGGAATCAGGGCAACCAGTTGCATATAAATCATATTGATATGGGCCAGTAAATCCAGCCGCAGCCAACAGGGAACGGAGAATAACAGCTTTGCTGAATACCGGTTTGCAACACTTTGCACACCGGCGCTCCAGCGCCGTCTTTGCAGCATAGACACCGCAAAGGACAGCGGCTCTTCGTCATAGGTCAGGGCATCAGGGACATAGTAGACCTTCTCCCCTGCCAATGCGCTTTGCACCGCGAATTCAATATCCTCTGTCAGGGTCTTTGTGTTCCAGCCACCCATCTTCTGCAACAGAACATCTGTCACCATAAAGCCTGTGCCAATCAGCTTGGCGCTGAGAGGAAACCACATTCTCGCTTTACTGTGGAGCAGGTTCAGGCTTTGGAAATACAGATCATAGCCGCCGGAGACCCAGTTATCATAGGGATTCAATGCTATCTGGCGGCTTTTTGCTACCCTTGCGCCGGCGCAGATGGCGTCATTCATACGGGCCAAGAACTGCGAATCTACAATATTGTCTGCATCAAAAACGCAGTAGGCATCGTACTGTCCCTGCAGGATGCCCAATATCTGATGGAGCACCTCGCCCTTTGTAGATACAGGAGCGGTACAGTATAAAATCTTTGCGCCGGCTCTGAGGGCTGCGCCCTCGGTATCATCAGTACAGTTATTGGGAATGACGAAAATATCAAACAGTTCTTTGGGATAATCCTGCGCCTGCAAACTTTTAATAATGACACCGATAACATTCTCCTCATTCCGTGCCGGGAGCAGGACAGCGAACTTTGTCTTGGGGGGCGCTACGGGATATTTCTTCTTGGGCAAAAGGCAGAAAATACCCATAACGGTGGTGTAGCCCACCAAAATTTTGGCAATCCAGCCCAACACGGCAATTACTATGTCCAACGTTCCATTCCTCCATTCATACGTATGCCATTATACTTCTTTTTCAAACAAAAAGAAAGAGTAAAATTTAAAACAATCCAAATGGTCCCCCATTTTTACGAAAAATAAATCCTCCTGCGTTTCCGCAATTTTGGGAACGCAGGAGGATTGGTTCTTGTTATAATTCGAATTACTTGCTCTTTTTCAGATGGATCCGATCCTTTCCAGGCAGAGCAAGCATGGGAACGAAGCGGTCCAGACCGGTGAAGGTCAGAATGGCAAGGGAGCCAACCACAATAAAGCTCAGATAGTTATGGCCGATAATATCCACGGGAGTAAAGCTCTGCAAAGGATATACCGCAGAAGCGATGCCGGCAAAGAACACAGGGAAGCAGTGCCAGGGAATCATTTGAGAGCCGTAGATACCCATTGCGGAAGTGAAGGTAGCCAATCTCAGACGGAGTCTGTACTGGTCAGTTTCGTCAGTGCATTCCACGTTCTTTTCCACGATGTCCCGGATAATGGGAGACATAGTAGCAACCTGCGCAGCCTCATCAGCCAACGCCACATTACCGGCAAGGCAAAGAACACCGCACCAACCCATCAGCTGCTGTACGTTTCCAGAGATCTTTACAACAAGTTTTGCCAAGGGGTCGAAAGCATTCATACTGTTCATAATACCACCGAAGGCAGACACCCAGATCATCATAACGATTACCCAGCTACCTGCATCGCTAAAGCCGGTATACAGCAGATCATTCAGCCAAGTAGAGAAGTCAGCGGTGCCGGCAAACAGGCCAAACACCAGAGAGGAGACCATACCTGCAGCCAGGCACAGCATAGTATGTACCTTCATAAAGGACAGGCCGATCACGACCACCAGAGGAATAATCATATAGTAAGGAACGCCATTTTCCACCTGCTCCAGAAGAGCAAGCGCGGTGGGCCGCTCCTGAGCCAGGGCATCTCTTGCTTCCTGAGGAATCTGAGAAATGGCAGCAGCTACGTCGCCCTGAGTGCCGGGCAGGTCATACACAAACATACCTACACATGTAACTACTACCAAGGCAATGACCAAAGAAGAGAATGCCCAAATCAGTTGGTGCTTCAATCTGTCGATGATTTTCACATCCTGCATACCGCAGGCCAGCACTGTAACATCGGAAATCATACCCATATTATCGCCGAAGCAGGAGCCTCCGGCAATGGAACAAAGGGTCAGGAGAATATTACCCTCTACCAAATGGTTCAGCCACAGAAAAATAGGAGCGCAAGCTGCAAAAGTACCCCAAGAAGAACCAGTGGCAATGGATAAAAGGCAGGTAACAATCAGCGCAACGGGAGCGATAGTCGCAGCGGTAACGCCCATTTTCAGCGCCAAATTAATCAACGCAGCACCAACACCGGTGGCCATAAAACACTCGGCAACACCGTATGCAAACATCAAAATAAAGAAGATCAGAACAATATTTTTAACAGATTTCAGGCACTGCTCAAACGCTCCTTCAAAGCCGGCTTTGTTCACCAGCATATATACGCAAATCGCGCTAAAGGTAGCAATGGGCGCTGCAAGCAGAAGGTCCAGCTTAAAAATGATAACCGCAACAGCGAAAATCAGCAGCGGTACAAATTTAAACGCAGCAATCCAACCGTTCTGTTTTTTACCGGGCACATCCTGTTCCGGCATTTTTGCCTCTATCTTTTCCATAGTAATCTCTCCTCAGTGGGTTTTTGTCTTTTAATGCAAAAGACCGGAGATATTATATCCTAATTTTGACAGAAAAGCAAGTGATTTTGCCCAAGAAAAACCTCGAAAATCCTTAGGTTTTCTAAGGAAATGCTATTGCATTTTCTTAAAAATTGCGATATACTGTACAGTGATACGTTGCCAGTTGGCAAAACACAAAATTCATTTTGCAAAACTCTCAATCATTACATAATTAATCGGAGGAAAAAAAGTATGAAGTTTGGCGTATTGAAAGACATTAAGGAAGGCGAAAACAGAGTTATCTGTACCCCCGTCGAGGTAGCATCCATTGTTGCCGCCGGTCACACCGTGTACGTGCAGAAGGGCGCCGGCGCTGGCGCAGGCTTCCCTGACGAGAAGTACGCTGCTGCAGGTGCTACCATTTGTGAGACCGCTAAGGACCTGTGGGACACCTGTGATTTCCTGGCTAAGGTTAAGGAGATCGAGGCTTCCGAGTACAAGTACCTGAAAGAAGATCAGATGATCTACTGCTGCATTCACCCCGCCGGCCACCCCGAGGAGGTTCAGGCTATCCTGGACAGCAAGTGTATCGCTATCACCGCTGAGGACAGCCACCGCTATGGTTCCCCCAACTGCGAGGCAGCCGGTAAGCAAGGCGCTCTGTTCGGCCTGGAATCCATGCTGACTATCAACGGCGGTAAGGGTAAGTTCGTTGGCGGCTTCGCCGGCGCTCCCGGTATGAATGTTCTGATTCTGGGCGGCGGTATCGTCGGTCAGGGCGCGCTGTCCGTTCTGTACGCACTGGGCGCAAACGTTACCGTTATGGATATCAACATTGGCTGTCTGAAGATGCTGGGTGACAAGTACCAGAATCACATCAACACCATGTTCTGCACCCAGGAGACTATCGCCTCCGTTCTGCCCCAGATGGATATGGTCATTAACTGCGTGAAGTGGCCCAAGCAGCGTAAGGACTTCCTGATCACCAAGGAAATGCTGAAGACCATGGAGCCCGGCAGTGTTCTGGTTGACATCTCCAACGATGATCCCGGCGCTATCGAGTCCAGCCACGAGACCCACCACGACAATCCCCGTTACGTTGTTAACGGCGTTGTGCACTACTGCGTCAGCAACATCCCCGGCGCTGTTGCTCACTCCACCACTGTTGCGCTGGCTGCTGAAACTCTGCCTATGCTGCTGAACATTCTGAACAACGGTCTGACCGAGGCTTGTGTTCGCGATGGCTTCATCCGCCGCAGTCTGACTGCCTACAAGGGCTACCTGACCCACGAAGAAACCAGTGCTATTCAGAACCGTCCCTGGATCAAGCCTGAGGACATTCTGGAGATCGCTGACCGCAAGCTGGACTTTGCTCCTCCCGCAACTACCACCAGAAGTAACAACTTCATCACCAAGTAATCATTTTTACATATTACCGAACAAAAGGAGAGGCAACTCTCCTTTTGTTTGCATTAGAACTTAAATTGAAAGAAGGAATACTTCTATGAAATTTACCACTGATTACCGCTTGGAAAAATTCCTGCTGGAGACCAAGTGGGAGGATCTCCCTGCAGAAGTTCAGCAGCGGCTACGCGGCTGTATGCTGGATCTGATGGGCGCGCTGGTTGCCGGTTGCGGCAGCGAGCAGTTCCGTGTGGGTGTACGTCTTGCCAAGAAGATTTTCCGCGACGGCGACATCCCTGCCATCGGCACCAAGGAAACCTTCTCTACTATTGGCGCGGCTACAGCCATGGGTCACAGTTCCAATGCTTATGACATCGACGACGGTCACAACATCATTCGCGCCCATCCCGGCACCAGCTTCATTGGTGGTCTGCTGGCAATCGGCTACGAAAAGGATGTGTCGGCCAAGGACTTTTTGACTGCACTGTATGTAGCCTATGAGGCTACCATCCGTATGGGCGCCGCTATCATGGACTACTATCAGTATGCCCACTCCAGCGGCACATTCGGCGCTGTGGGTGTGGTTGCCGGCGGCGGTCGTATGTACAGCTTTAATAAGGAGCAGATGAATAACGCTTTGTCTGTTTCTGAGTTCAATGCGCCTCTGGTACCCGGTATCCGCAGTGTGGAATACCCCTCTATGAACAAAGACGGTGTTCCCTTCGGTGTGATGGTAGGCGAGCTTGCGCTGGAAGCCGGTATGTGTGGCTTTACCGGTAACAAAAATCTGCTGGAAGCTGAGGAATACGCTCACTATTTGGACAATTTGGGCACCAAGCACGAGGTGATGGACCTGTACTTCAAGCCCTATCCCTGCTGCCGTTGGGGTCATCCCGCCATTGATGCCTGTCTGGCTGTAATGGCTGATAACAACGTTACCGCCGAGGACATTGAACAGGTCATTGTGGAAACCTTCTACAAGGCTACCCAGCTCTCCAAGGGCATTCCCTCCTGTGCGGACGAGGCCCAGTATAATATTGCGTATCCTGTGGCTTCTTCCATTGTGAACAACGGTTTCTCCATCGCACAGGTAGAGCAGACCGACGATCCCAAGGTCCACAAAATGATGGAAAAGCTGACCTTTGTTTGTGACAAAGAGCTGGACGACCAGTTCCCCGCAAAGCGTCTGTGCCGGGTACGTATGGTGCTGAAGAATGGCCGTACTGTGGTTTCCGATGTGCACGAACCTCGCGGTGAAGCATTTGAAAACATCGGCTACGACTGGCTGAGCGAGAAGTTCCTGCGGATTACTGGTCACAAGCTGACCAAGGAGCAGCAACTTCAGTTGATTGACATTTTGGAAAAGGACAACTGGACTGTTCGTGAGCTGGTTGCCAAGGTAAATAGTTTCCTGCTGTAAAAGGAGTCGCTATATGGATGCAGAACTGATTAAGAGAATCGATGAAGAAATCGACAAAGCAAGAGATGCTGTAGCAAAGGACACCGTCACTCTGGTCCGTATCAACAGTGAGCAAGGCGAGCCTGCTCCCGGCGCGCCTTTCGGCGCAGGACCCAAGGAGGTGCTGGACACCGTTCTGAAGATGGGTGAAGCCGACGGTTTCTATACCACAGACTACGGTGTTGGCGTTGTAAGTCTGAGCCTGAAGGAGGGACAGCCGGATTTGGGTATTTGGGTCCACGGTGATGTGGTGCCTGCCGGCGACGGTTGGATTTATCCTCCTTACGAAGGCACTATGTATAAAGACACCCACATTATCGGTCGTGGCGCTACCGATAACAAAGGTCAATTATCTGCCATCTTCAACATTATGAAGATTTTTAAAAAGCTGGGCATTGCGCTGAATTACAATGTTGGCTTGTATGTTGGAAGCAATGAAGAGACCGGCATGGAGGATGTCAAGGCATTTATGCAGAAATGCACACCGCCTAAGATGTCCCTTGTTCCTGACTCCGGTTTCCCCGTAGGCTACGGTGGAAAAGGCAGTATTCAGATTACCTTCCGGAGCAAAACACCTCTCCACGGTCTTACGCTTTCCGCGGGCTTGCCCACAGCGCCCGGCAAGGCAAATGCCGAACTGAACGGCAAAACCTACGAAACCGAATCCCCTCCCCGACACGGCGCAAATCCCGATCCCAACGGAAATATGATCACCAAGATGATGAACAAGCTGTTGGACGAGGGAGTGGCTGCCAAGGAAGATATCAGAACACTGGAATTCCTGAAGGATATTTCTTTGGACGTATATGGCGAAAAGTTCGGTATTTCCGTGATTCCCGAGGGTATGCCCCGGCTGACTATGGCTACCAAAAAGCTTACCACCGAAGACGGATACCCCACTTTGATTATGGATATCCGTTTCCCCGTGGGTATCACCGCAGAGGAAATTGTAGAACGGTTAACCGCAGCAGCCGATGATTACGGTATGGAGATCATCAAGGTAGGCA
The DNA here is from genome assembly GCA_045601715.1 of Faecousia sp. Taxonomy (GTDB): domain Bacteria; phylum Bacillota; class Clostridia; order Oscillospirales; family Oscillospiraceae; genus Faecousia. Next base: position 14,778 of record JAZSAD010000047.1, on the reverse strand, counting down.
ATGTAAAAGCCCCCTATTTGATGGATAAAAATGCGCCTATGGTTCAGTTGCTGGCTAAAATCGCAAAGGATGTAACAGGCGATCCCAAAGAGCCCTACACCCTTGGCGGCGGAACATATGCTCATCGCCTTCCCAACGCCTATGTCTACGGTATGGACGGCAATGGCAGACCCGCCGATTTCCCTGAGGGTCACGGCAGCGCCCATGGAAAAGACGAGATGGTTTCTCTGGACAGATTGCAGAGAGCTATGCGGATTTACGCGCGGGCAATGTTGGCGCTGAACGAGGTTCAGTGGTAATTAAGACGCAAAAACAGCGGAGTGAATTTCACTCCGCTGTTTTATTTTGCAATTAATTATTTGCCCAGGTTCTTCTTAGCCTTACGGACAGCCATAATACGGTTCATCTCGTTGAACACGATCATATAGCCTTCGTCCACGCCCATACCGGGCTTTGCCAGAATCTGAACGGGCTGGGTAGCCATTGCGCAGTGGACGCAAACCTGTGCGCTGCGGTCGGTCTCGTTACAAGTACCGCCCTGGTATGCGCCGATGCCCTTTTCCTTACAGTACAGAACAGCCTCGATGGTGTTGTTGATACCGCCCAGGTCGGGGGTCTTAATCTGGACCATGTGGCCTGCCTTGTTGTCGGCGAACAGCTTAATGTCTTCCAGAGTGTTGCACCATTCGTCAGCAACCAGCTCAACATCGCAGCCGCGGTCATCCAGTTCAGCAGTCAGAGCAGCCAGAGCCTTCATCTGAGTAGGAACGTCTACATCGCAGTCCATAGGACCTTCGATACGCAGGTGGAAGGGCTTTGCAATCTTGCCCAGCTTCTCAATGTAGTCAGCCATAGCCTTGTAGTTGTCGTTGCCGAATGCAGCACCGATAGTACCGTAAACGTCGATATGGAACACAGGCAGGTAATCCTCGCTGGAGCGGTGGGTCAGGATACGATCACGGAGCCATGCTACGTACTCTTCCAGCTTTTCACCGTTCTTGCCCAGCTTGGTCTCCACATTGTTGATCAGAGCGTGGGGCAGAACCTGTGCGCCCTTGATGATCATCTTGTCGGAGTTGTCGTAACGGTCATCACCGGACTGGGTGAAGATGTCAATAGGAGTCTCGGAAACGGTGCAGCCGTACTCGTCAGCTACAACCTCACACATCAGGCGGCCGCTAGCCTTAGCAACGGCATCCAGGATAGCCTGGGAAACGCCGTAACGGATTGCGGTGTGCAGACGCTTGCCCTCAACCTGGATTGCTTCCATCATCTTACACAGGCCGCGGAAGTCAGCAGCTTCCTTGCCAACCAGCTGGGGCTTGATGTACTTGTCGATCACAGGAATGAAGTCCTCAGCCAGGAACAGAGGATCACGTCCGCCTGCGCCGGAGTACTGAACGGCAGCGCAGTCACCGAAGGCAACCTGGCCGTCTTCCAGTACAATCATAACAGAGATGGACTCACCTGCCTGACGGATGGAACGGAAACCATCGGTCACGGGAGCGCCAACATAGAAAACACCGTCGTGGCCTGCGCCCTGCTTAATAGCGCGCTGGTCATCGAAGTAGAAGCCGGTACGGCCGGCAGAACAAACAACGTCAATAATTTTCATTGCAAAAATCTCCTTTATTGTGGGCGGGAAAAGTTCCCGCCCTTAATATATTCTTAGTACTTGGGATATTCTTAGTACTTGGGACGACCAACCAAACGGCCCTTACCGATAGCGTAAACGTCATCGATAACCATCTGGAAGGAAGCCTTGCGGTTTTCAGCAGCTGCACGCTGGGCAATCTTCTCAGCGTGGAAGTCCAGCAGCTCCTTGTTGAAGGGCAGGTTGCCGGGATTCAGGATACGCACAGCACCGTCATTATCACGGCAGGGCAGCATCAGACCGGCATTGAAACGGCAGGGAGCAAAGGGAACGTCCAGAACACCTGCTTCAACACCACGGCAGATACCAACGGCGATATCCCCTGCGCCCAGCTCGAAGCACTTGTCCACGATTGCGCGGGTTTCCAGACGGATGATCTCCATTTCCTCAGCCAGACGAGCGTCCTTCAGGTCCTGGTCAGCCATCATATTTACCATCTGCTTGGTGCAGCGCAGACCCTCTGCGTTAGCCTCCATAGTGGGGATACCCACAGCCTCGTGAGGAGTCTTAACGATAACCTTGGTAGCCTTGGACAGAGCGGCGGTCAAGCTGCCGTAGGAGATAACACCGAATGCCTTTGCTTCGTCAGCGGGGAAGCCGCCCATCCACTGGTGCAGAACGGTGGTAACCTCTACATCGTTGTAGCCGTACTTCTTCAGGTACTCGTCGGTCAGCTCCTGCAGGGTGCGGATTGCAGCCACGTCCTGTACCAGGTTGCCACACTGACCGTAACCCACGGTGATGTTCTTGACACCCTGCTCAGCAGCCAGCAGCGCCTCAATAATGGCGGCGGCGTGAGAGATACAGGGAGGCACCAAAGTGCCGGACAAAGGACCGGAGGGCTCGCGGTTAATGGAAACGCCCATCTCCTCATACAGACCGGTCAGTCTGTCACCATACTGCCAGTCACGGATGGTGCGCTCCATAGGAACGTTCTTACAGTAAGGCAGGTTGTAGGAAATACCGCCGCCTTCGTAGCTGGTAAAGCCGCCGGCGAAGGTGATTTCAGTCAGCAGTCTTGCATCGGGTGTGCCGTGACGGACCTGCAGAGGTACGTTCACGCTCTCGATAACCTGACGGCACTTGGCAACGCCGTGGTTAACTGCGGGGAAGCCGTTCATCATTGCGCGGCCCAGGCGAATAGACTCGGCAATGCCGTTTTCAGCTTCTTCGTAGCGGTTCTGACGGGTGTAGCTGTCGATGGTGGAGGGCAGCAGGTCAGCCTCGCCGTACTTTTCCAGATACTGCATCAGCTTGATGTGCTCTTCCACAACAGGCACGCCTGCGCGGGGCTGAACCAGGGTTCTGCCATCCTTCTTGGCGTCCAGCAGCTTCTTGCCGAACTTTCTGTTTTCGGGCATAGCCTTATGATAGGCAATGGCCTCTTCCAGGTTTACATCCTTACCGGTGGGCCACTGGGTCAGAACTTCCTGACGCAGTTTCTGAAACTCACCTTCGGGAATCCGTTTATTCTGAATGTCCATGGTATTCAAGCTCCTTCTTCATAATTCGCAAAGCCACTTGGGGATAATAGGAGGAAAGCAGTCCCATCGCGGCTAAAATGTACGTTCTATCTACCCAAACATCTGCCTCCTTAGGCCGGAGAGATGCAGGGTCTTGGGGGGAATATAGGGCGTGAGCAGCAATCTGCTCTGTGCGTTTGGTATGGATCAAGCTGCCGCCGGTGACCACAATCTGACGCACTTTGGTCAGGTTTTTACCCTCTTGCACAAAAACCTGTCCCATCATAGTATAGGTTTCCTCAATGGTGCCGGAGTGTCGGGCAACCGCCTCCTTCACAGCCAGAGATGCCAGAGCAAAGTCCAGCGCCTCCAGTTCTGCGTCCCCATTGGGCACCTTATTCGTGTGGTTTTTCAGGTCATCCACCAGTTCCTGCGCCCGGACAGGTGTCAAACCGGACAGACGGGAAACACTGTCAATACCTGCGGCATCCACGATGCCCTGGATGCTGTAACGCATACCGATATCGCCTTCCACCGTGCGCTTGGCATAGGGCTCGGGAAGTCCCTTATACACGGTACTCATATGCTCCGGCATACCGTCAGCAATGGAGTATACGTCGGTGGTAGCGCCGCCTACGTCAACTGCAACCAGTTCGCCGATTCCCGGCTCCCCTTCGCAGCCCTGGGCAAGCAGGTTCATCGCCTGCAAGACTGCCGAGGGCGTAGGCATCATAATATCGGACAAAAGCTCTGACGCTTTGGAAAGTCCTTTTGCCTGCACTATGCGATTGAGGAAAATCTCCCGGATTTGTTTCTGGGTTTCCTCAATCTTCAGCACACCGAACTTAGGCATTACATTGGGGCAGACATATACATCGCAGCCGGACAAAATCCGCTGGCATTCCCGGGCAGCTGTGCGGTTACCGGCAATCACAATGGGAAACTGGGGTTTGATACTTGCCAGCATTTTCGCATTGTGAAGAATGCACTCGGTATTGCCGCCGTCTGTGCCGCCGACTAAGAGAAAGATGTCGGGTTTACTGGCGATGATGTCCTGCATATCGTCTTCCGTCAATTGGAAGGCATAAATGCCTACCACCTTGGCGCCGGCGCCCAAGCTTGCCAGCTTGGCGGCTTCACCGGTCAGCTCCGGTACAAGACCGCTGGTGACCATACGAAGTCCGCCGGCTGCGGAGGAACAAGCATAACACTCGTCATATGTAATTTTACCTGTGATCTGCTCCAGTTTAGCAAGACCCTCAGACAAGCCATCGTTGATGTCTGTCTGCACGGTGGTATAGGCAGCCGCTGTGCCCAAAAGCGTTTCCGATTCTACGTCTACTGCGGTGAGTTTGGTATAAGTACTTCCAAAGTCAATCAGCAGTACCGCTTTCACTGAACCTCACCGTCCATATGTAACAGCTCGCGGAGAGCCTCAATGGTGGTCTCAGGTGTAGTGCCGGGAGGGAATGCGCGGTCGAAGCCCATATCCTTAAAGCGCTTCTCAACCTCTTCAAACTTCTGCTTGCCGATGACGATATTGCCGCCAACAACCAGGGGAATACCCTTCAGTCCGGCTTCGTCACACTTCTGACGCAGACCGCGGCAGTCCAGCTCGCCCTGGCCGTACAGAGAGGAAACAACAATTGCGTCTGCATTTGCTTCAATAGCAGCTGCAATGTACTCCTCCTGAGACACCATAACGCCAAGATTCACAACCTCAAAACCAGCTTCGGTAAAGGCATGGTAAAGAATCTTGTTGCCGACTGCGTGTACATCAGCGCCGATTACACCGATAATCAGTACCTTCTTGTCTCTTTTTTCCATAATAACACTCCTAATCTTAAATAGTGGTTTTTGGACATTGTTTTACGTATACTATGATATAATGTTATATCTCTTTTGTCAAGAAAGAATTGGTAAAATTACAGCATATTTCCCAAAAAAATTCGCTGCCGATGAAACGGCAGCGAATTTCATTAAATTGTTCTTTCCGCCAAAATGCGGCGGGTTTTCTCCCGCAGATATACGAAAGAGCCATCGTCCATTTCGTAGGAACAGGGAATGCATTGACCTGTAAATTTTTTCAGCTGTACTGCATCTTCCGCGGAACAGTATTTTTCAAAATCCACCGGCACAAGGACCGCATTCAAATTCTGCAAATAGCTTTGCATATCCTTTTGTTCAGAGAACAGGACAGGCTTTTCAAGCTTCACATCATCGGTATATTCCAAACAGGTGCGGTACAGCAGCTGTCCAAACCGCTTACTGTAACACAGAATGCCCACTTTACTCCCCTGCTTCAGTTTGATAATCTCAGACATACAACGGGGTTTCATACGAAGCGCCACTCTGGCAAGCCGTTTTTGGGCAGGAATCACCTGTTCCAGGAAAGGCGCATGCTCCAGCGTGGTAACAATCAAATCCAAGCTTTCATCCAGCTTGTAGGGATACTGCTCAATGCTGTCAAAAAGGTGGCAATACAACTCGATATTCTCAATTGCATGGAGCTGCTCTGCCATACTGGTGAGGTTTTCGGAATTACACTCCACCAAAGCCACTTTCAGGCGGGACTCCTCTTCTGACCGTTCCCGCAGCTTCAAATTCAAAAAGATATTGATTTCTGCGGCAGTAAATCCCATTCCCTCCAGCTGCTCCAAAAGGCCGTCAATGGCAATCATTGCCTTTTCTCTGCTGCTGGTGCTGGCAGGATGATAGCAGACAAAGGTCCCTCTGCCCTGCACCTTTTCAATCAGACCCTCCCGCTCCAGCTCGTCATAGACACGTTTGACAGTACCTCTGGCTACACCGAGGTTTTCAGACAGCTGCTGTACGGTAGGTAGCTGGGTTTGAGGGGGCAGTGTTCCCTTTTTTACCTCTGCCCGAATCGCATCCACCAGCTGACGGTAAAGGGGGATATCCAATTGAGGATTTACCGAGAACATGAAATCCATTTGATTCGTCCTTCCCTGTTAGCGTTTCGGTACGTTATAAATGTAATCCTGCAGATCGCCGTTCCGTCCGATGACCTCTGCCACAACCCGGTCGCCCTTAGTGAGCATATTGGGTTTGCCGGTGATGCGCTCTGTCTTCTCCTTCAGTTCCCGAATATCAATAATGGGAAGACCTGCATCGGTCAAGCGCTGTTTCAGTTCGGCATTCTTGGGATTCACTGCGATACCGCCCTGGGTTACCAGTACATCGATATCCTTACCCGGAGTAGAAATGCAAGTGACCTTCTCTGTCACGATAGGAAGTCTTGCCCGGAACATAGGCGCGATAATCATAGACAGCTTTGCGCCGGCTGCCGTATCGCTGTGACCGCCGGAGCCGCCCATAATGTAGCCGTTGGAATCGGTATGGACGTTGACGTTAAAGTCGGTATCAATTTCCGTTGCGCCCAGGATCACTACATCCAAGCTGTCCACAACTGCGCTGCGGCTGCTGGGACTTGCGTACTGCATAGCGGAAATCTCCTGATGACGGGGGTCATTACGGATGGACTCCACAGCCTTCAGGTCAAAGCACTGCACGTCCATTAATCTCTTAAAACAGCCCGCCTGAAGCATATCCACCATATAGCCGGTGATACCACCCAAACCAAAGCTGCCCTGAATGTTCTTTTCCAGCATAATATCCTTCAGGAACTTCGCCGCTGCCAGAGATGCGCCGCCGGCGCCGGTCTGGAAGGAGAAGCCATCCTTCAACAGTCCGGAAGCTTCAATGACCTTAGCTGCGTGGGAAGCCATCACCAGCCCCACCGGATCACGGGTAATCTGGGTAGTACCGGACACGATACCCTTGGGGTTACCGATGGCATCCACGGTTACAACGTAGTCTACATAGTCTTCGGAAATGGAGAAATCCTGCAAAGGATATTCTACCAGGTTATCGGTAATAACAACCACCTTTTTGGCGAACATAGCGTCAGCAAAGGCATAGCCCAGGCTGCCGCAGGCGGATTTACCGTACTTACCGGAGCAGTTGCCCATAGGGTCTGCAGTGGGAGCGGCAACAAATGCCACATCGATGGGGGTACGGCCCAAAGAAATATCGCTGGGTCGGCCACCGTGGGTGCGGAACTGGACAGGCTTGTCCAAAATACCCTCGCTAATGGCACGTCCTACACCGGCGGCAATATAGTCGGCAGAAATGCCGGTTACCACGTGATTTTTAATGTGGTCCAGAATGGGTGCGTGAGCATCAAACAGGGAGCTTGCATTTACATTGATATCCTTAATGCCCAGCTGCGCAATCTGCTCCATAACCATATTCAGAACAAAGTCACCATTACGCAGATGGTGATGGAAGGATACGGTCATACCGTCTTTCAGACCGGACTGAATAATCGCTTCCCGAATGGATCCTACCAGCTTATTCATTTAGACTTCCTCCCTTCTGATGCCCAATTCCTGAGCAATGGCAATTGTCTGTTCGGCACGGGCAACAATAGGCGCGTCAATCATTTTACCCCGGAGGGAGATAGCTCCCTTACCCTGCTGCTTTGCCAGCTCAATGGCATCGATAACCTCATAGGCATAATCAATTTCTTCCTTGGTGGGGGTAAACACAGTGTTGATAACCTCCACGTGACGGGGAGAAATGGATGCCTTGCCGGAGAAGCCCAGAGCCTTTGCAAAAGCAGCGTCAATCTGGATGCCCTCGTCGTCATGTACATCGGTGAAGGGGGTATCATATACCTCCACACCAGCAGCCCGGGCTGCCATCACAAGACGGGTACGGGCATAGAAAATTTCCTTACCCTCTTTGGTACGCTTACACTGCAAATCAGCTGTCAAGTCTTCCGCGCCCAGGAACAACGCCTTAACACGCTTGGCAGCGGTGGCGATGGCAAACGCATTCTCCACACCCAATGCGGTTTCAATCAGAGGCATCAGCGCCACAGAGTTGGGTTCCAAACCCAACTTTTCTTCCATCTCAGTAATGTACCGGTCTGCCTCCTGCACATCAGCGGCAGTGCCGGTCTTGGGCAGCAGGAACATATCCGGCTCCCAAGGCAGAATCGCCTCCACGTCCGCCTTCCAGTAGGGTGTATCGATGGAGTTGATACGGACAATGCGCTCACAGCCACGGAAGTCCATATACCGCATAGTATTGCGGACCAGAATACGGGCAGCATCCTTTTCTGCAGGAGATACTGCATCCTCCAGGTCAAAGATAATGGCATCAGCGCCCAGGCAATTGCCGTTGATCAGCATATTGGCATTGTTGCCGGGCAAAAACAACATAGAACGACGCATTACTTAGCCTCCTTTCCCCGCAGGACAGCGGTCTCCACGCGGGCGCGAAGTACACACTCCAACGCGCCTCTGTCTACCACACGCACGTTGGCGCTGTTCACGCTCTGCTGCTGCAGAACTTCCATAACCACGTTACGGATGGCATCGCCAAACTGCTGGGCAACCACAGATTCCAACGCAATTTGAATCTGGCCGTTACCCGGTTCGATTTCCACGTATGCGTCGCTGGACTCCATCGTTCCAGCGGCTGCAATCTTTTTAATTTCCATAAATTGTTCTTACTCCTTTCCGGTTTTGGATTGTTCTATAACAATTTCTTCCATTGTATATCACAATTTCAAATATTTCAATTCTTTTTTAGAAATTTCTTTGCAACCTGCTTATTTTATTGTATAATAACAAAAAACGAAAGGAGCAGTCACCATGGAGATTGAATTATTACCGAAGCTGAACGGTCATAAACGGGCTATTTGGGAGCAGCTGCTCCGGAAAACCAATCTTGAGCCGGACACGCAGGCTGATAGCATACTGCTGATTTGGGATAACGGCGAATTGATTGCCACCGGCTCCCGATTTGGCAATATTCTCAAGTGCATTGCCGTAGATCCTGCCCGTCAGGGCGAGGATTTGACCGCTACCATCGTGACCCATCTGCGGCAGGATGCCCTACAAGCGGGACACCGACATCTGTTTCTGTACACCAAACCCCAGAACAGATTCCTTTTCTCCTCTTTATTCTTTCATCCCATTGTCGCCACCGATTCTGTTCTACTGATGGAAAATCAGCAAAACGGTATCAACGCATTTTTGGACACCTTGCCTGTAACACCTGCCCAAGGTGTCACAGGCGCGGCGGTGATGAATTGCAATCCCTTTACTCTGGGCCATCGGTATCTGGTGGAGCAGGCAGCCAAAGAATGTGACCGGCTGTATGTATTCGTTCTTTCTGAGGATAGAAGTTACTTTAAGGCAGCAGACCGTATGGCAATGGTAAAAGCAGGCACGGCTGACCTGCCCAATGTAACTGTTTTGCCCACCGGCCCCTATCTGATTTCCTCTGCTACATTCCCCACCTATTTTTTGAAGGACCGGACTACTGCCCCAGACGCCCAGTGCGAATTGGACGTTGCCATCTTTGGAAAGTATTATGCCCCTCATTTTGGCATTACCCGCCGGTACGTTGGCTCTGAGCCCTTCTGCCCGGTGACAGGCGCATACAACCGCGCGCTGCATAAGCTTTTACCGGAATACGGAATTTCTCTTTCCGAGATTTCCCGTCTGGAAACCCAGAACATCCCCGTCAGCGCCACAAATGTGCGAAAGCTGATTGAAGAAAAAAATACAGAAGGTGTCCGCGCCTTAGTGCCGGAAACCACCTTCCAATACTTAAAAAACAACAACTTACTGTAAGGAGGAAGCCTATGTTTGAGCAACGAATTACCCATATCGTCAGCAGCTACTACGCCCCCAGAGGTCATAACCGTATGTTTGAGTTAGGAAAACAGCTGGCACAGCTATATCTCTCCCCCGGTGATAAGCTAATTGGCATTATCGGCGAAGCCGGTTCCGGTAAAAGCGCTCTGATTCGGGGTATGTTCCCCGGTCTGGAGCTGACCAACGACGACAACGGCGTATATATTCGTCCCCTGCCGATTTTGGAACTGGACAGAGGCTTCAGCTTTTTCTCTCCCCACACCTATCATTTGGACATCCGGTTTGAAAACGGCTTCACCCAGATGAGCGAGCTTGCCGACGCCATTGCCGATGCCCTGCATCGGGGCAAACGGGTCGTAGTGGAGCATTTCGACTTAGTTTATCCCTTTATGAAAACCAACGCAAACCTGCTGATTGGTGTTGGAGAATCTGTGATTGTATCCCGTCCCAATATCTTCGGTCCGGAGCCGGAGGAAATCCGACAGAATGTATACACCTCCCTGCCCTACCGGTTAATGGCTCACACCGCAGAGGATTTGTGTGAGTTCTGCATGGGGCCTGAACTGGTGGAGCTGGCAGGACACGATGACGTGCGCCACGGTTTCTGTATGTATTTCGACAACCGCCCGGATATCAACCTGGTGGAGTTGGAAGAGAAAGTAAACAATATGATTGCCGGGGATTTGCCCATTGCCTATGTGGACGAGAATCACATCTCCATCGGCGGTGAGCTGCATAAATGTAACGGTCCCCGCATTCAGGTAGTCAGTACCGGTCAGATCAAGGGCTTCCGGTTGATGCACCATTTCATTTATGACCGACTGAAGCATCGGTACTATATTGTAGGCTGTGTGGGTGAGCGTTCCGATGAATTGCTGAAACAGCTGGATGTTGCCCATCAGCGTCCCTTTATGGAGTAGAAAATGGAAGTATCGTTACAGGAAATTCTCGCGGCAAGAGAGCAGCGGGTTACCCGACAGAACGCTCTGCTTGCCAAGTTTCAAAAGCCGCTCATTTGCTTTACTATGAATATTGCCGGTCCTGTAAAATGCAGCGACGACATTGCATGGGGTTTCCGATTGGGGAAACAATGGCTTGATGTGCAGCTGGCAGATTTACCTGTATTGCACTTCGAGGAACACATTTCACCCACCGGCTGCGAAGGGTATTACGTAGTAGATGCAGCAGCGAACCTTTTGAAGGAGCGGACTGTAAGAATTGAGGACAGCGCTCCCGTTGCCCGGCTGTTTGATATGGATGTGCTGAACACTGACGGCAGAAAGCTGGAACGGGGTGAATTGGGTCATCCTCAGCGAAAATGCCTGATTTGCCACCAGCCTGCCCATATTTGCGGTCGCAGCCGCGCCCACAGTGTGGAGCAATTGCAGCAGAAAACCGCCACATTATTGCAGGAGGCAATGGAACTGGAAGATTGCGACCACATCGCGCAAATTGCTCAACAAAGCCTTCTATATGAAGTGTGCACCACCCCAAAACCCGGTCTTGTGGATTGTCGGAATAACGGCAGCCATCAGGATATGGATATATTTACCTTTATGGCAAGCAGTTCTGCTTTATTTCCCTATTTTAACCAATGCGCCCGAATCGGCGCCCAGACCTGTGATTTATCTCCCTGTGAAGTTTTTGCCCTGTTGCGATTCCCCGGAAAACTGGCAGAACAGGCGATGTATGCAGCCACAAATGGCGTAAATACCCACAAGGGCAGTATTTTCAGCTTGGGTATTCTCTGCGCTGCCGCAGGACGATTGTCCCAGGCTCAGCGAAACCCGAAGGCTTTGTCAGAACTGTGCAAGGAAATGACACAGGGTTTGATTGCGCAGGAGTTAGAACATTTATCTAATAACACTGCAAACACAACCGGAGAACAGCTTTACGCAAAACACCGTATCTCCGGCGCCCGTGGACAGGCCGAGAGCGGATATACTCAGGTGTTGGAAATCAGCCTTCCCGTTTTACAAAAGGGTCTCGCCAAAGGACTGAGCCTGAATGATGCCGGTCTTGGCGCTCTGTTGGCGCTGATTTCCGCTACCGAGGACACCAATCTGATTCGACGCAGCAGCTTAGAGGAACAAAAAAAAGCAGCAGCTAAGGTTGCTGACTTAATTCAAGATAACCCCTATCCTTCCAAGGAAATTCTGGAACAGCTGGACGACAGTTTTATTGAGAAGAATCTTTCTCCCGGCGGCTGCGCCGACCTGTTGGCAATTACTTATTTTCTATACTTTTTAGGCACTTGAATTTTAAGGGCAAATATGCAATAATGTATACAATAATCTTTAGAGAACGGAGGAACTCCCATGAGAGAATTAGATGCTGCTCAAATTGTACAGACTGTCAAGCGTTTGTGCATTGAAGCAAACTGCCAGCTCCCCGGCGATATCAAGGCCTGCATTGAAAATGCCCACGCAGATGAGCCTTGGGGTCAGGCAAAGGAAATTCTGGAGAGAATTATTGAGAACTATCAGATTGCAGGTAAGGAAAACCAGCCTATCTGTCAGGACACCGGCGCTGCCTGTGTATTTCTGAAGATCGGTCAGGATCTGCACATCAACGGCAATTTGGAAGATGCTGTCAACGAGGGTGTCCGTCAGGGCTACACCGAGGGTTATCTGCGGAAGAGTATTGTCCGTGACCCCCTGGACCGTGTGAACACCGGCGACAACACCCCGGCAATGATTTACTACGAAATCGTACCCGGTGACAAGCTGGAAATCACCGTTGCCCCCAAGGGCTTCGGCAGCGAGAATATGAGCCAGATCAAGATGCTCCGTCCCTCTGACGGACTGCAGGGCGTGAAGGATTTCGTGCTGAAATGCGTAGAGGATGCAGGTCCTAACCCCTGTCCTCCCATCGTCATTGGCGTAGGTGTGGGCGGTACTTTCGACAAAGCTGCTTACCTTGCCAAGAAGGCGCTGATGCGCAGCACCGACGAGCCTAACAGCAATCCTTTCTACGCTGAGCTGGAAAAGACTCTGCTGGAAGAGGTCAATGCGTTGGGCATCGGCCCTCAGGGCTTTGGCGGCAAGACCACCGCTCTGGCTGTGAACATTGAATATTTCCCCACCCACATTGCAGGCCTGCCTGTGGCTGTGAACATCAACTGCCACGTGACCAGACACAAGACGGAGGTGCTTTAATATGGCAAATGTACATATTACCACTCCCCTCACCCGGGATAAAGTTAGAGAATTGAAGGCCGGCGACAGCTGCCTGATCTCCGGTGTGATCTACACCGCCCGTGATGCCGCCCACAAGCGTTTGTGTGAGCTGGTAGCCCAGGGTAAGGAGCTGCCTATGGATGTGAAAGACAATATCATTTACTTTGTTGGCCCTACCCCCGCAAAGCCTGGTCAGGCCATCGGCTCTGCCGGTCCTACCACCTCCTACCGCATGGACGCCTACAGCCCCATTCTCATTGAGCAGGGTCTTACCGGTATGATTGGTAAGGGCAAGCGTGGTCCCGAGGTCGTTGATGCGATGAAGAAGCATGGCGCTGTGTATTTCGGTGCTATCGGCGGCTGTGGCGCGCTGCTCAGCGAGTGCATCAAAGAGGCTGAAATCGTTGCCTACGAGGATTTGGGTGCTGAGGCGATTCGCCGTCTGGTCGTTAAGGATTTCCCTGTTGTTGTGATTATCGACAGCGAGGGTAACAACCTGTACGAAACCGGCAAAGCCAATTACTTGAACAGCTTGAAATAACACAAAATGTCCGGAACAAAAATTCCGGACATTTTTATTGCTACAGAGATTGCCACACCAGTCTGAGGACTGGTTCGCAATGACGGCTCTATTATTCGTCTTTCATTTTTGCCAGGTCACAGAGCATCAGATACACCAATTTCAGGTTGGGTTCAATAGTGGAAATTTCCAAATACTCCTTGTCGCTGTGGTCGCAGTCACCGGTAGGTCCTAAGCCGTCCACACAGATAGGGCCATGCGCGGAAATATGATTGGCATCAGAAAGGCCACCGCGTTTCTTGGTATAGAAGTCAATACCGTTGGCGGCTGCCATTTCTGTAACTCTTTTGATGTATGCGTGGGTCTTTTCCGTGGGCATCATAGCTGCGGAGCTTCTGAACGCAATCTCGACACCAACCCCTGCCTGGGCAGCGTGTTCTTTCAGCTGCTCCAGCATTGCCTTCACTTTATCCAGTTCTTCGGGGTAGTCGTAACGGGACTCAAACATCATTTTCGCATAGTCCGGTACAACATTGGTCTTCACGCCACCCTCAATAACGCCGATATTGACACTGGTTTCCCGCTCTTTATCCAGCAGTGTGTTAATCTGGCTCCCCCAATAGATCAACTCATTGATAGCAGAGATCATACCGCCGTTAAACAGGTAGCCTGCGTGGCCTGCCTGTCCGTGGAATTCCACAGTAGCAGAACACATACCTTTCCGCTGAATGGTGTGAGAGCCATCAGTGGATGCAGCCTCGAACACATAGGCATAGTCGGTGATTTCTGCATACTCGTCGATAAGCTTACGGGAATACTTACTGCCAATCTCCTCATCGGGATTGAAAATCACAAGGATGTTCAGTTTTTCATTGACCTCTGCAGGCAACTGTTCCAACACGTGGACAATCGCCAAATCACCCTGCTTCATATCGATAACACCCAAACCGTAAGCACGGGTTTCATCCCGGCGGAAAGGACGCTTGGCGGTCTCACCGGTGGGGAACACTGTATCCACGTGGCCTACCAGCATCACGTCATAGTGATCAGCCTCCCGATTTTTCACCACTGTACAGCGGCCAGTTGCCGCTCCCACATCCACCTGCTCTACCAGCCAGCCCTTTGCCGCCAGTCGGTCTGCCAGCCATTTACCCACAGCAGTGATGCCGTCGGGATTTCCCTGACCGCTGTCCATATTTACCAAAACTTCCAATTCCTGAAGAAACTTTTCCACATCTACCTGAATCAAAGCTGTTACCATTCCTTT
>JAZSAD010000046.1:0-2020 GCA_045601715.1 Faecousia sp. | reverse complement strand
GCCACTACCACTTCCTTACCCTCTTTTGTACCGAACACAAATGCGCCGGTATGGCCCTCAACAGTAGGCTGAGGGAAATTGGGAATCTCGGAGTAAGGGATTTTTACGCTGTTTTCCAGGGTATCTGCATAGTCACCCAGTCCGCTGCCCAGCACCAGCGCAACGGTGGGACGAAGGGAAACCTTTCCCAGAATATACTCTGCCGCAGCAGTGATTTTTTCCTGTAACGTCATATCGCGCCCTCCTTTTTTAGGGTAGAGCGATAAATCCGAACCCATTTTACAAAGGATGGTTTATTGCTCTACCCTATCATACCACAGTTCCCGCCTGCCGTCAATTTCAAAGACAAACCTGCCATTTAGAAAAAAAGCTGGACATCGTCGAAAACTGTTGGTATAATGCTATTAAGGGTATTATGTATACCATTTTCCGAAACAAACCAAAAGGGAGGGCGTTTTTTATGAAATGTCCATTTTGCGGCGATCAGGACAGCAAGGTTGTGGACTCCCGTCACTCTGAAGACGGTCAGAGTATCCGCAGACGCCGGGAATGTTTGAAGTGCCTGCGCCGGTTCACCACCTACGAAATTGTAGAAAGCCTGCCTATTATTGTGGTCAAGCGTGACGGCTCTCATCAGGCTTTTGACCGGAACAAGATTCTCAACTCCATGGTCCGCGCCTTTGATAAGCGGCAGGTAGCAGTGGAAGATCTGGACCGCATCACCACCGAAATCGAGCAGACCATCCAGAACACCCTGGAACGGGAAGTGACCACCGATGCCATCGGTCAGATGGTAATGGAGCGGATCAAGCCCCTTGACGAGGTTGCCTATATTCGCTTTGCCTCTGTGTACCGTCGGTTCCAGGATGTGCGAAGCTTCATCCACGAAATTGAGATGTTCCTGGAAGAGAAATAAGGAGCTTTCCCTATGGATTTCATTACCAAACTCTTCGATTTGGACCTTTCTAAGTTCGTTCCGGAGATGCCTGCCTTTTTGGGCGGTCTGCGGGCGCTGCTGGTCCTTGCCATTCTCATTGGCCCCATTCTGCTGGTAGCGCTGGGCGCAATGTATCTGCTCAGGCCGGCGCCGGAGGCCAACTTTAAGTACGGCTTCCGTACCTATTTCGGTATGGGCAGCATTGAAGCCTGGCGGTTTTCTCAGAAAATCGCAGGTCTTGCCTTTGGTGGACTGGGCGCGGTGCTGCTGTTGGTTATGTTCATCGTGGTGCTGACCTTTTTCAAAAAGGACTTATTCCAGATCGCCAATACCGCCATTGTGTGTCTGATCTGGCAGGCAGTTTTGGCGCTGATTGCCCGGATTGTTGTGAGTATTCTGTGCTGGAAATATTTTGACAGAAACGGCGACCGCCGGAGATAATTTCGTTATAAAAGGCCCCCTTATGTAAAGGGGGCCTTTCTTTTTCGGGCGGCGAAACACCGCCCCTACATTATAAACCAAAATATTTCTCCGCTTCCTTTTGGGGTTTCCAAAGGGGGAAGCAGAGAAAATCTTTTTCGTCGTATTTGTATAGCCGCTCCCCCTTTGGTCGTGGGAAGCGTCCGGGAAACCTACGAAACGTTTCCCGGCGGCTCTTTGCATACTTTCTCGCCGGTGAGAAAGTATGATGGCATACTATTTGCCGGGATTTCCTGCGGTGTCAGCGCCGTCGCCGGTCAGTCCCAGCCGCTTGGCGGCATCCTCACGCATTTTATACTTGAGGATCTTACCTGCCGCATTCATGGGGAAGCTGTCCACAAATTCAATGTACTTGGGCACTTTATGGCGGGCCATACTTGCCTTGATGTAGGCGGTCATCTCCTCCACCGTCACAGAGCCGGGTTCTTTGAGAATGATGCAAGCCATAATCTCTTCGCCGTACTTCTTGTCCGGCACACCGATGACCTGCACATCCTTGGTTTGGGGATGGGTGTAGATAAATTCCTCGATTTCCTTGGGGTAGATATTCTCACCGCCGCGGATAATCATATCCTTCAGTCGACCGGTAATCCGCACGTTGCC
>JAZSAD010000045.1:0-14661 GCA_045601715.1 Faecousia sp. | reverse complement strand
GTCAATACAGCCGGTTTCTGCCCGGTAGGTCTCAATGGCCTCCAGCGCAGAGCCGAATTGACGGCCGATGCCCTGCACGTGGGTACGCCAGCCGGCTTCTACCATTGCCCAGTTGGCCTCATACCGGTCCATGGTCACCTGCATACGACCGCCGCCGGAGGCGATGGCGTAATCACAGCCGTCGGTGTTCAGCCCAGAGAGCACTTCCTCCAGCTGCGCCACATATTCGTGGGCAGAGGTGGCGGGCACGTCACGTCCGTCCAGCAGAATATGACAGTAAGCCTTCTTTACGCCGGCCTTGTGGGCAGCCTTCAAAAGGGCGATCAAGTGATGAATATTGGAGTGAACGTTGCCGTCGGACAGCAGGCCCATGAAGTGCATCGCCTTGCCGGATTTGGCATTCTCCACCAAATCAATCCAGGTGTTGGATGCAAACAGGGTGCCGTTTTCGATGGACTCGCCAACCAGCTTTGCACCCTGAGAATATACCTGACCGCAGCCGAGGGCATTGTGGCCAACCTCGGAGTTGCCCATATCCTCATCGGAGGGCAGACCAACGGCAGTGCCATGGGCCTTCAGGTATGTATGGGGGCAGGTAGCCAGCAGATGATCCAGAGTGGGGGTCTTGGCAACCACAACAGCATCGCCACTGCCGCCGTCGCCCTTGCCCACGCCATCCATAATTACTAAAACAATGGGTTTTTCCATAAATGAAAATCCTCCTATATCTATATGCACTACTTCGGCATTGTATTTGTCATATTATTTTACATCATTTTTGCGAAAATTACAACCTATTTTTGCAAAAATGCTCGATAGAATATGTAGGGGGGCGACACCCTTGGCGCCCCGCAAAAAGGAACATCCGCTCCCACTGCGTCATTGCGAGGAGCAAAGCGACGAGGCAATCTCCCGGGAATTTTGCACTGCCATATGTGCCGCTGCGTTTGCCGCAGCGGGGAATGCTCGTCCGCGTTGCATTTAGATGGGTTCGATTCGTGCCGCTGTCCTGTTGGGGTACCCGACGAATGTCCTTGGCTTTGAAAAGCCTTCGTCCCTCGTCGACCCCGGCCACTCCCTCGGGTCGCTCCTCCCGCCACCGGCGGCGCTCCCCTCGCTCCCCGGAATCTCACCTGCGGTTCGATTCAGCGACATAGCAAAATAAGGGATACCCCGGTGGGGTATCCCTTATTTTGGTGCCGCTGACCGGAATCGAACCGGTACGGATTTTACTCCGAGGGATTTTAAGTCCCTTGTGTCTACCTATTCCACCACAGCGGCGTATTTATTTGTATGATAAGCCTCCGGCTTATGGATTTTACTCCGAGGGATTTTATGTCCGTTTGGGGTACCCGATATCTTCCTTGCCGACAAGCGGCTGCGTCAGCTATCGACCCCGGCACACGCTGCGCCTTTGCTTATTCCGCCACCGGCGGCGCTCAGGCTCGCGGCCACAGCGGCAAGCGCTTAGTTATAGTAGCACATTTTTATCTGTCCGTCAAGAACGGGTTTGCGACCTGTTCTTACAATCTTATTGCAAAAGCGGAAAACTGTGATATGATTACAGTTATAAAAACAGAGTTTCTACAAGGAGCGATTCATGGACTTTTTCGGTTATCCCATATGGGTGGTGGCGCTGATTTGCCTGGGTGTATTCTGCGCGTCTTTTATGGATGCCATCGGCGGCGGTGGCGGCATTATTTCCTTGCCCAGCTATCTGCTGGCGGGCGTGCCCGTGCATTTTGCGTTGGGCACCAACAAGCTGTCCTCTTGCATCGGCACAGTGGCCTCTACGGTGCGCTATGTGAAAAACGGCTGTGTGGACTGGATGTTAGGTATTCCCTCCATTGTCCTTGCTTTGGCGGGCGCCCATTTCGGCACCCGGCTGCAGCTGACTGTGGACGAGCGGTACTTGAAATTTGTGCTGCTGATCGTCCTGCCGGTGATTGCGGCGATTCTCCTGAAGAAAAAAGATCTGCCGGAAAAGCGGAAATCCATGAACGAATGGCTGCGCAGAGGTATTATTTGGGGATTCTCTTTGGTGGTTGGTACATACGACGGCTTTTACGGCCCCGGTACCGGCACATTTCTGCTCCTTGCATTCTGTTACCTGGGAAAAATCGATGTGCGCACCGCCTCGGGAAATGTGAAACTGGTGAATCTTGCCTCCAATGTAGGCGCTCTGGCTACCTCCCTGTCTGCCGGAAAGGTGTTGATTCCCCTTGGTCTGCTGGCTGCGGTATTCTCCACCGCCGGACAATACTTAGGCGCAGGCCTTGCCTTGAAAAATGGCTCAAAAATCGTTCGACCGGTGATTTTGGTAGTGCTTGTCCTCCTTGCAGGAAAAATCCTGCTGGAGCTGTTCCAAATTATATAACAAAAGCACCCGAGTTCAACTCGGGTGCTTTTTTTGCTTATTTCCAGAATTTACTCAATATTCAGAACGAACACAGTAAATGCGCTGCCCACCTGAATGGCGCTGGTGATATTGGCGCTGATGATGGTGCCTGTAACTGCGGTGACAGTATACTGGGTGGCATTTGCCCGCTGGAGGGTCAGAGTACCTTCGGACATACCGTCGTAAGTAGTAATGGTGAGCTTGACAGTGTCGCCTTCTTCCATATAGGTAAGCTCTCCCTCTCCGCCAAAACCATCCTCGTAATAGGTCTTGCCTTCAAACTGATAGGGATCTCCGGTCTGACCGCCTTCACTCCAGAAGGAAACGCTCACCATACCCATACCCTTATAGCAGTCCAGGTTGATTCTGTACAGCTG
Source organism: Faecousia sp. (assembly GCA_045601715.1). Classification (GTDB taxonomy): domain Bacteria; phylum Bacillota; class Clostridia; order Oscillospirales; family Oscillospiraceae; genus Faecousia. The sequence continues at coordinate 11,886 of JAZSAD010000045.1, read as the reverse complement.
ATTGCCGTTCAGCGCATCCATCTGCCATACGTGATCACTGAAGGGAACGCGGTTATCCGCTTCGCCGCACTTGGTGCAGCTGCCGTTTTCATAGCTGTGATCCAGGGCATTGCCCTCGGTAGCGTTGCACTTGGTGCAGGTCTTGGGGGCATTACAGGTGGCGTCCTTCCAGCTGTGGCTGCAAGTGGTGGGTGCAGGGGTAGTAGGCGCGGGGGTGGTTGCGCCACCTTCGGAAGGTTGGGTAGCGCCGCCCTCACCGGAGGGCTGGGTTGCGTCGGTCTTGCCCTCGGTGGGAGTGCCGGTTGTGGGCGTCTCGGAGGGTTTGGTGCCGTCAGCGGTATTCTTATTGCCGCAAGCGCACAGGGATATAACCATCACCAGCGCAAGCATCAGGGCAAAAAGCTTCTTCATAATCGTTTCCTTTCTTTTTTGGAAATGAATTGGGCGTGTTTTTACTCCAGAATCAGTCTGCCGAAATGCTCAGGACTATGGAAGGAACACTCCAAAGGCAGAGGATTCCACATCAGATAATGGGGAATTTCCGTCTTGTCACCGCATTTGTAGCAGTTGCCGTAGAACTGCAGACCGGATTTCGGCTCAAAGGTGGTGAAGAAATTCTGGATCAGGGAGAAGGGGATGATATAGGTGATCTCCCAACCGTCCTGCGTGAAATTCACCACAGGCCGGAAGGTCTCCATATGGTTGGGCAGGATCAGCCGGGTGATGTTGGGTTTGCGCATACTGTAGCCCAGGAAAATGCAGCAGTTGGGGTTGAATTCAATGTTAAGGTAGTGCATATCCTCGGTGGGACGGATGAAAAATTCCAGACAGCTGTCCTCCCAGGTGGGAGACAGCTTTTCTTTTCCTTCCATGCGGATGTGCTTCTCCTTGCAGGCCAAATGGACGTGGATGCCCTCATCGCTCCAGCAAAGCTGGGCCCAAGCCTGGATACCGTGCTGCACATCCTTTTTCTGGTAATCAATGTGCATGACGGGGATTTGATGCCAGTCAGGCTGCCCGTCCACACGTTTGAGTACATATTCTTTCATATCAAACTTCCTTTTCCTGCACCAGCTCGCCACGGAAGTAGACGTCCTGGACCTTGAAGTTTTCGTCAACTACCAGCAGGTTGGCATCACGGCCGGGGAGGATAGAACCGATCTTATGGTCCAGCTTCAGCAGCTTGGCGGGGTTGGTGGAGGCGCACTTGAAGGCCACGCGAACATCCACGCCGGTGTAATGCATAAAGTTCCGGCAGGAATCACTCAAGCGCAGACGGCTGCCGGACAGCTGACCCCAGTCGTTGCAGTTCAGGTCCTCAGCGCTTCTCCAGTCCTCGGGGGGATACTTGGAGGGGTCGTGGTAGGTGGCCCAGGCGGTTGCGTCAGAAACCAGAATGATGGCATCCTCGCCTGCAGTACGCAGAGCCAGACGCATAGCGTGGGGCTTTACGTGGACACCCCGGGAGTCACAGATCAGCTCATAGTACAGTCCGGGGGTAGCCAGAGCGGCCAGAGAGGAGCTCTCCTGAATGGCCAGGGAGCCGGGAGGGTCCTTGTGACAGCCCATAGCATCAAACAGGTGGGTGACGTTTTTTGCACCCTTGGAAACAGCCCGCTGACAATGCTCGGCAGTCATAGCGGTGTGACCCAGGTCCATCACAATGCCGCGTCTTGCCAGCTCATCTTCCAGCTCCTCTGCAAAGTCCATTTCGGGGGCATAGGTGCAATGCAGAATGTCATCGCCGCCCATATCCAGAATCTTTTGGCACAGCTCTTTGCTGTAAGTCCAGCCCAAAGTGGATTTAGCGCCGTATTTGGTGTTGATGAAAGGGCCTTCATAGTGGATACCCACAATGGTGGTGTTGCCCTCTGCCATAGCCTTCTTGCAACCGGCAACACAGCTTTCGTACTGCTCAAAGGTATTGCTGAATGCCAGAGAGGGGGTAATGGAGGTGGTGCCGCTGCGCAGGTGGCAACGGGCCATATCGGCGACGGCGTCCGTAGCCATATAGGCTTCGCCGGTTCTTACATTCATATAACCGTGGTTATGGATGTCAAACAGACCGGGGCCGACGTACTGACCCTTCAGATCAATCACTTCGGCATCCTGAGGAACCAACACATCACCGCTGGCCAGGATTTTGCCGTTTTCAACCAGAATCGTGCCTTCCTGAATTTTGTCAGGGAATACGAGTTTTGCATTTACAAATGCTTTCATCATATTAGCTCCTTGTTGCTTTGTTAGATTTCTTTTTCCTGTACCAGCTCGCCGTGGAAGTAAACATCCTGCACGTTGAACTTGTCGTCAACAACAACCAGATTGGCATCACGGCCGGGCAGAATGGAGCCGATCTTATGATCCAGCTTCAGCAGCTTGGCAGGGTTAGTGGATGCGCACTTGAAGGCAACACGCACATCGCAGCCGGTGAAACGCATAAAGTTGGCGCAGGAGCCGCTCAAACGCAGACGGCTGCCGGAGAGCTGACCCGATTTGTTGTAGTTCAGATCTATAGCGCTTCTGGGGTCCTCGGGTTCGTACTGGGAGGGGTCATGATAGGTAGCTGCGGCGGTGGAGTCGGAAACCAGAATGATGTAGTCCTCACCGGCGCAGCGGAGAGCCAAGCGGGCGGCGTGGGGCTTTACATGGATACCCCGGGAGTCGCAGATTAGCTCGTAGTAAATACCAGGGATGGACAGCGCGGCCAGAGAGGAGGCCTCCTGGATAGCCAGAGAGCCGGTGGGCACCTTGTAGCAGCCCATAGCGTCAAACAGGTGCGTGACGTTCTTTGCGCCCTTGGAAACAGCTCTCTCACAGTCCGCAGGAGTCATAGCGGTGTGACCCATATCCATCACAATACCCCGCTCAGCAAGGAAATCCTCCAGCTCAGGGGCGCATTCCAGCTCGGGCGCATAGGTGCAGTGGAGCACCAAATCGCCGCCGATGTCAAATACCTGCTGGCACACCTCTTTACTGTACTGCCAGGCAGCGGTAGAGTTGGCACCGTATTGGGGGTTAGTGAAGGGACCCTCATAGTGCATACCCACGATAGTGGAGTCGCCGGATTCCATGGCCTTGCGGCAGCCGTCAGCGCAAATCTGGAAGGCTTCAATGGTGCAGCCATAGGAAACGGAGGGGGTGATGGAGGTAGTACCGCTGCGCAGGTGACATTTTGCCATGGAAATGGGGTCTTTCATAGCGGTGTAAGCTTCGCCGGTCTTGGTGTTCAAATAACCGTGGTTATGGATGTCAAACAGGCCGGGACCTACATACTGACCCTTCATATCGATGACCTCAGCATCCTGAGGAACCAGCACATCGCCACTGGCCAGAATTTTGCCGTTTTCAACCAAAATATTGCCTTCACGAATTTCATCAGGGAATACAAGCTTTGCATTTACAAATGCTTTCATAATGCTATTCTCCTTATGTAAGTTCTATTTCATTTCAGCCAAAAGTTCTTTTGCGCCTTCAATGATTCTCTCGGCAACGCCTGCCTTAAAACGGGAGGATCTTGCTTCGTAGCCACCCTCATCGTAAGCGGACATCATGGGGAAGTAGCCCATAGAGCCGTTGGTCAGGCAGCAGGGCAGAATCAGATCCCAGCCCTCAGCCTTCTTGATTTCCACACCGATGTCGGTGAAGGGCTCGCCGGGAATACCCACAAAAGCCACAGGACCAATCTTCAGACCGGTCAGATTCAGGTTAAAGGTCTCCGGGCCGTTCTCCAGCAGACACATACGGGTTGCCTCGGCTACCACGGTGGTCAGCTGCATAGCTGTGTAGGGAATCTCATCATCCCGGCCGGCGTCGTGGAGCTCCTTGTACTTCTTGGCAAGGGGCATTTCCTCGGGCTTGGGCATATTGGAGGGGATTTCGATGACCTTTTCGGTGATATCAATGTCATCTACATCCACATAGTAAACCTTGTCAAATACCTGCAGAACAGTACCTGCCAACGCACGGCCAACGAAACGGGCCATACCGGGGCTCTTCATTTCATTGTCAAAGGAGATCTCCGTGTCGTTCATATCACCGCCGGAGGGGTGCACATTGGTGCTGCCCACGTCGCCTTCCGCGCCGTTGAAGAAGATGGTCTTCACACCGTCCAGCGCCTTATCCAAAGTCTTAGCCATCCATACGGGCCAGTCACCGGAGATCAGCTCGCCGTTAATAGTGTCTGCGTGCAGACCATAGTTTACCAGAACAATGGTATCGCCGTTTTCCTGGTCGAAACGCAGGACATTGACTCTCTGATCCAGCTCGCCGATAGCGTGGTCAATATTGGGATCGTCAATGGGAGGGCAGGTAAAGGTAGAGCCGTCCTTCATCTTGTAACGACGGATGTAAGCCACACGCTCAGGAGCGTAGCCGGTGATGTAACCCATCTTGGCAGGCTTGATGTTGTCAATGGCCAGCTTGACAGCATCCACAACACGCGCACCCATAAAGTTGCGGTAAGCAGTGATCATTTCGTCCATCTCGTCACCCTTGCCGTTGGGACGGACACCGCCGCCGGTGTGGGTGTGGGTGGCGGACAGGAAGCAATTTGCCTTGGGGATGCCGGTGACGGCCTCCACCCGCTCCAGCCACGGATCGGAAAGCTCCCTGGGGAAGGTGCAGACGGGGATGCTGATCATGGCGATTTTCTTCTCGCCACATTCCAGCACGAGAGCGTCCACCACGGGATCATCTAAAAATCCCTTGGCGTGGCGGGGAATGAAGTAACCCTGAACGGGAATGCCCAGAGGGGGTGCTACATTTACAGTAGAGAATCCAACTTTTAAAGTATTCATTATTCTATCTCCTTATTATCAAATTTCGCCTAAAAGCTGTTTTGCGCCTTCAATAATCCGCTCGGCAAAGCCGACCTTCAAACTATTCATATTTCGCCTCCCAGAAGAGCGGAACGCTTCTGGTTGCCGATTTCGGTTTCAATTAAGTACTTGGTGTGGCGGATCTTCCACTCAATACGGGCCTTGTCGCCCATATATTCCATAGAAGGCTCCCAACCCAAACGGGAGTCAACCTCCACCAGAGGAATGGTAGCTTCCGCGTTTTCAATTTCAGCCCGCAGCAGCTGCTCCATCCGGTCCAGTACGTCCAGAACTTCTTCCTTGGTCTCAGCGCAGGTAAATGCGCCGGTGAGCTTGTACCACTTCTTGGAAGCAATACCGGTCTTGATGGTGTTTGCCATATACTGACCCAGGTTGATCAGGTACAGCAGCTTGTCGTTCTTTTCTTCAATGGCATTCAGCTTGGTGATACCTGCTTCCATCTTGGCAAGCATCTTCTCCAGAGAACGGATCTCTGCGGCGATACGAATGGGAACAGGAGCGCCACGGTAGCCGCCAACCTCATGGGGATACATCTGCAGATAGTTCTGATGGTAGATGCGGTTGCCGAAGTGGGCATAAGCCATACCGGGGTTCTTATAAGGCGCGATAAACACGAAGGGGTAGGACGGACCGATACGGAATGCGCCGTACTGGTCATTGTCGGTGGGGGTGTAGTGGGTGATGGCATCGCTCCAATCGTTCAGAGCGTCCCGCACCTGAGCAAGGCTCTCCTCGCCGAATTCGCTGATCAGCACATCGTCCAAGATCTCTCCCATATCCCGGTCGGGATCGTTGAAGCACCACTTGGACAGCTTGGAGATGAAGGAGGGATACATACCGTAGTGATGGCTCTCCATAATGCCGGACAGACCCCACTCCCGGTTTGCCATCTTCATACCCTCATAACGACGCATCCACTGGAAGGGAGCGGGAATGTAGGGGACAGTACCGAAGTCCCAGGTCAGACCGCCGGTGTTGGTCATAGTGTACAGACGCATATTCCGCTTCTTGGCGGCAATGCACTCGGAAGCAACAATCTGGCTGGGGCCGGGTGTCTGAACGGAGTAGTCGGCGGTAATCAGCTCGCGGCCTTCCAGATTCAGTTTGTTGCCGCATTCAAAACGATTGACCTGGAGGGAAACGCCCTCAGGCAGGTTTTCAATCAGCTTGACTCTTGCCTCTTCCGGCTGCTTGCTCCAGTTGTAGGTCCAGAACACGATGTCTGCATTGGGGCTGTGCTTGGTAACAACTTTCTTAATCAGTTCCAGCCACTGGGGGAAATCCTCACAGGGATACCAACCGGAACGGGGCTTGCCCAGAGGCAGACCGTCCTTGTCCACAACGCTCTTGGGATCAGGGGCGACGTGGGAGTCGTGGCTGGGGAAGCCTACGGATTCGCCCACCAAAACAATGCCCTTCAGCTCAGGACAGGTGGCAAAGAGCTTGCCGTAGCTATTTTCATAATAGCTTTCAGCGCCGGGGTCGGAAGGGTGCTTACCGCTTTGCAGATAGCTGTAAGCGTACACATCGATACCGAATCTTCTTGCCCGATGAATCAGTTCGTTAAAGTCTAAGTAACCGTAAGGAGTGATGTTCACATCCTTGACGAAAATCAAAATGGCATCTCTGCCCTCGTGGGCGATGGCCTGGAGGTGTTCGTCGGGGTATTCGTCCAAACCGTAGCCGGAGTGGACCATCTGGGGAGCGAACATAGGCTTGCGGAACACAGTCTCCTTGGTGATAAAGGGGGCCTTCTTCAGGGTCATCATCTCTTCCAGATGGTAAAGACCCTGGGCTGCGCCACGCCCATCAAAGCCGGTGATAAGAATGTTCTCGTCTACATCCATTCGGAAGCCCTTGTAACCATTTGCCTTACCCATATCGATGCCGTTGTCAGCGGCGAGCTCCACAGTAACGGTCTGACCGGAAACCGACATGCCTTTCTTGGCAATACCGGCGGAAATACCCATAGAGGTAAACAGGTAATCGGTAAAGTCCCGGGCGGCGGTGAGGATCACCTCATCATCGTTGGGGACAATTACAGTAACATTGTTCTGAATCTCCAGCTGATTGTCAGCAGGCTTCAGATTATAGTTGCGAATGTCTTTTTCGTGAATGGCCAGCATTCTCTTTCGGAAATCATAATTTTTCTCGATTTGCAGCATAGCTTTTCATCCTCCCTGTTAACAGCGCATTGTATCTGCGCATATAGTATCATTATACTCGTCTTGATTTGGTTTATCAATACTGGTCAGCCAGTTTCTGCTAAATTTTTATATAAAAACGGTTATATTATGCAGAAGTTTGAAAATAATTAGAATAAAGAATTGTCAAAGGTTCAGATATTTGCTATGATGATAAAAAATACGGAAAGGGCAGAAATTTTATGAGACAGAAGAAGAAAATCTGCGATTCCCTCACCGAGCAGCAGTACCTGATTCGCCCCGCTTATATTAACCATTACGGCAGACTTTTCGGCGGCCAGCTAATGAAGTGGATTGATGAGCTGGCAGGCATTGTGGCGACTCGCCACTCCGGTGCCACCGTCACCACCGCTGCCATTGACAACCTGCAGTTCCAGGCGCCCGCCTATGAGGGGGAACTGGTGGTGCTCCAGGGTATGGTGACCTATGTGGGCAGAACCTCTATGGAGATCCGGGTGGATACCTATGTGGAGGATTTAAATGGTGACCGGCAGATGATCAACAGAGCCTATATCGATATGGTTGCCATCAACAGCCGGGGACAGGCCATCGAAGTGCCGGAACTGGAATTGGAAACCGAGGGACAGAAACAGGAATACGAAGCTGCCGCCAAGCGGAAGGCATTGCGCAAGCAGCGCCGCCAGGACGGATTCTAATCAACAAGGGTCGCAAAAAGCGACCCTTGTTTTTTGTATAATTTTATATGCCGTGGCAAACAATACCTCCGAACACAAATAAAGGAGGTTACTATATGCATAAATTTCGTTTTATCAGCCTTGCCCTGGCGGTATGTTGCCTGTTGGGACTGGGCGTCAGCGCAGTTGCTCCGGAGGTGGACAGCGACGCGGTCTACTGCTTCACCGGAGAGGAATTTTCTCAGGAAGAAGAGGCAGTTGTAGGCGTTTGTATCATGGGCCTGCCTGACCCCGCCGCCGGCACTGTCCTTCTGGGTAACCGGGTGCTGCGCCCCGGGGATATTCTTACCGCCCAGCAGCTGACCAAGCTGACCTTCCAACCCTTGCGGACGGAAGAAGACACCCAGGCAGCCATCAGCTACCTGCCCATCTATGAGAATCGGGTGGAGAAAGAAGCGGTGATGACCATCGGCATCCGGGGTAAAGAGGACAAAGCGCCTGTTGCTGAGGATTTTTCCGTGGAGACCTATAAGAATCTGCCCAACGAGGGTAAGTTAAAGGTTAGTGACCCTGAGGGGCAGAGCCTGACTTTTACGGTGGTCCGTGGCCCCAAACGGGGCAGCGTGGAAGTGACTGCCGACGGCAATTTCACTTACACCCCCAAGAAGAATAAGGTGGGTGTGGACTCCTTCACCTATACCGCCACCGACCCTGCCGGCAACGTGTCCCGTGTGGCAACGGTGACCGTGCAGATTCTCAAGCCCACCGATGCCCGTCAGTACACCGATACCGTGGGTGAAGGCTGCCGTTTCGAGGCGGAGTGGATGCGCAATACCGGTCTGTTTGTAGGGGAGCAGGTGGGCGGCAATGCCTGCTTCTATCCTGATAAGACCATCAGCCGGCAGGAGTTTTTGGCGATGGTAGTAAAGGTGCTGGACATTCCTTTGGATAATACCGAGGCTGTCCAGCTGCCGGAGGATACCCCCCAGTGGCTGAAGCCCTATCTGGCAGCTGCCCAGCGCAGCGGTCTGACTGCAAACTGGGAGACTTCCGGTGCCATGAATGAAGCCATCACCGGCGCAGAGGCTGCGGTGATCCTCCAGAATGCTCTGGATCTGGCTGTGGACACCGCTGTTTTGGAGACAGAGCAGACTGCAACCCAGGAGGATGTTCCCACCTGGGCGGCGGCAAGCTTAACGATTCTGGCAGAAAATGGACTTGTTTTGGAGGCCAATACCCCCATGACCCGCGCTGATGTGGCGGAAACCCTGTATCAGGTGAGTCAGCTTGCCCTGGAAGCCCCCGGTATGGTAGTTTTTAGAATCAACCAATAAAGAAAAAGGAGGGTCGCAGGACCCTCCTTTTTTATACAGCAATTCTTGCTTTGTTCAGCTTGTCTGCGTAGCAGAACAGCACAAAGCCGATGACAAACAACACGGCAATGGAGCCGACAGCAATACCGGTATTGGCGATAGGCAGACCGAACAGGGATAACTCCATACCCTCGGTCAGCTGACTCATCACAGCCACCAGGGAAGTGCCCACAAAGGACGCGCCCTTGCCGCAGATGTCCATCAGCCCGTAATACTCACCGCTGCGCTCGGCAGGAATGATCTTGCCCAGGTAGGAACGGCTCAAAGCCTGAATACCGCCCTGGAACATACCCACCAACACCGCCAGTGTCCAGAACTGCCACTGCTGGGCAAGGAACACCGCAAACAGGGCAATACCCGTGTAGCAGATAATGCAGATTTTAATCAACAATGCAGTATCGTACTTGGCGGAGAACCGGCCGAAAATAATGGAGCAGGGGAAGGCTACGATCTGGGTCACCAGCAATGCCAGGAGCAATCCGGTGGTATCCAGTCCCAAGGCCTTGCCGTAGGCGGTGGCCATATCGATGATGGTGTAAACACCGTCAATGAAGAAGAAAAACGCCAGCAGATACACAAAAATGTGCTTCTGCTTCTTTGCCTCCCGAAAGGAGCTGATGAGCTGCTTAAAGGTGGCGGTAACGGGATTTCCTGTGGACTCCTGATAAGCGGTTTGCTTGTACCGCTTGGTCAGGGGCAGGCTGCACACCAGCCACCAGCCGGCGGTGATCATAAAGGAGATGATCAGCGCGGTAATCTGGTCAATGCCGAACATTTCGTAGCACAGCACCACCACCAGACAGACCACAAAGGGAATCACAGAGCCGATGTAGCCCAAGGCGTAACCCAGAGTGGATACCCGGTCCATCTTATCGTGGTCGGATACCTCAGGGAGCATGGAATCGTAAAATACCAAACTGGAGGAATAGCCTACCTTGGCAATCACGAAGATGATGAGGAAGGAAAGCCAGTTCCAAGCCACGCCCAGCATAGCGCAGCCGGCGACGCCCAAAATCATACTCAGGATGAACAAAGGCTTCTTGAAGCCTCGTTGGTCAGCCAGTGTGCCGCAGATAGGGCCGATGACTGCCACCAGAATGGTGGCGACCGAGCCGGCATAGCCCCAGTAGGCCAGGTAGTCAGACTGGCTCAGATTGCCCTTGGCTGCGAGCACATCAAAGTAAATGGGGAGTAGGGTAGCTACCAGCAGGATAAACGCGGAGTTTGCCACATCGTACAGAATCCAGCTTTTTTCCAGCTTTGTCAGCTGTAATTTCATATACTTCTCTCTCTTTCTTTTTAAAAATTCCCCGGCGGGGTCCGCCGGGGAAAAGGATTTACTTGTATGCGATATCGTGCTTAATGCCTACAAGGGCAATATAGCTGCTGCCAACGTCCAGCTCCAGGGGAGTGCCGTCAGCAAGGGCGTAAGTGTAGTTGGTACGCAGGGTATCTCTGGTCCAGGTGATGGGGACAATCTTGCCGTTGATTGCCGCATAGCCCTCACCGGTGCCGATGGTATCGTAAATCTTGTGCATACCGTCGGTGTAATACCATTGCTTGGTGTACAGAACGATGATATTCTTAAAGGTGACAGGCGCGTTGGTGTTGCCGTCAATGTACTCGGTGCCGTGCATATTCACATTGTACACACCGTTGGCGGCATCGTATGTAAGCACGGTCTTTTTCTTGGACTTAAAGGTAACAGTGATCTCCTCTGCCTTCTCGCCCTTCAGCTCCACATCGGGGGTGAACTGCAGGCCGAAGCTGTCCACATCAGGGGTGTTGTAACCCAGCGCATCCATAGCCTGCTGCAGCTTTTCGCCGGTGGTAAACAGTGTGTGTTCATACGCATAGCCATTGTTATAACGCTCGGTATCCCGATAAAAATACTTGCCGTTGTATGCCTGGTCAATATGTTCCCAGTTGTCGATCTTATCGTAGGAATCGTCATAACGGCCGGACAGAGCCAGTCCGGGGCTGCCACCGCAATGGATCAGGGGCGCGCCGTAGGAAACAGCCAAGCTGTTAAAGGCGGTACGGGCGCTGCGGATGGGACCAATATCTGCCACCTTGGACAGGTCGGTAAAGATAGCAAGGCAACGGGTAATGTCGCCTTCGACTTCTACCTCGTAGAAAATATCTGCCTGACTGATACCCTTCTGGGGCATAGCCTTTTTCAGATTATTAATCATAACGGCAACTGCCTGTCCGGACCAGGGAGCTTCCAAAGGCGCGCCGGTAAGGGGATGGCGGTACAGCACCGGAGGCTCAGTGGGCTGGGTGGTAGGTTCGGTGGGAGCGGTGGTAGGTACAGTGGTAGGTGCGGTTGTGGTGGGCACAGTGGGTTCCGGTTTCTTCTTACCACAGGCGCACAGCATCATAACCAGTACCAAAGACAGGGCAATGATCCGTTTCATTTCGTTATCCTTCCTTCTCTAATAGGGATACAAGCATTATAACAAAGATTTTTCCCGAATGCAACCCAAGACTGGGGGATTGTTTTTGGAAATTTCAGCAAGCGGGGTGCAATTATATAGAGAGCCGGTGGCCGGACTCGATATGCATTTTCAACTTCGGTGAAAATTATTGTAGCCACCAGTTTGCGAACTGGTGGCAGCAAGTGTTCACCGGACAGTTCCTTTTGCTATGTGTTCGAATCTATCGGCCGTGGCATAGAACGAGATGCCGGTGTCCTGTTGGGGTGCCCGACGAATGTCCTCGGTGACAAAGCACCTTCGTCCTTCGTCGACCCCGGGCACTCGTTCGCCTTCCTTGACTCCGCCCCTGGCGGCGGGCGGCTCTCTCCCCAAACTCGAACTGCGTTCTCGTTTGT
>JAZSAD010000044.1:0-3823 GCA_045601715.1 Faecousia sp. | reverse complement strand
TTACGATATCCAGAAGGGCCAGATCCTGATCGATGGTATCGATATCAAGAAGATCAAGATTTCTTCCCTGCGCCGTCATTTCGGCCAGATGCTGCAGGACGAATTTTTGTTCTCCGGCACTATCGGCAGCAACATTCTGCTGCGGAAAGAGGGTGTCACCGACGAGGAGATTATGGAGGCCTGCCGGTACGTGAATGCAGACTCCTTTATCAATAAGCTGGAGGCCGGTCTCAACGAGCCGGTACGGGAACGGGGCAATAACTTCTCCGCCGGTCAGCGGCAGCTATTAAGCTTTGCCCGTACCATTCTCCACAAACCCTCGGTGATGATTCTGGACGAGGCTACCGCCAATATCGATACCGAAACGGAGCTGCTCATTCAGGATTCTCTGGAGAAAATGAAGAATATCGGCACCATGCTGATTGTTGCCCACCGGCTGTCCACCATTCAGCACGCGGACAACATCATCCTTTTGTCCAAGGGAAAAATCGTGGAGCAGGGCACCCATCAGGCGCTGCTGGCCCAAAAGGGAAAATACTACCACCTCTACACCTTGCAATACCACAAGCAACAGCTTTCCCAAAACTAAATCTTAACCCGGGTGCAAAAATGCACCCGGGTTTTCCTTTTGGGATAATACTTGCATAAACAGGATAAATTTTGTATAATACCGTTAAAGACAGAAAGAGAGGTTCGGTTATGGCAAAGCTCTATTTTAAGTACGGCGCAATGGGCTCCAGCAAAACCGCTCAGGCACTGATTACTAAGTACAATTACGAAGAGAACGGTATGCACGTTTGGCTGATTAAGCCCAGCGCTGATGTGCGGGACGGCGCAGACATTTTAAAGAGCCGGATTGGACTGGAAGCCAAGGTGCAGATCATTTCCCCCGCAACCGACGTATACGAACTGTTTGCAAAGACACAGAAAGATAGCTGCAATGCCATTATCGTGGACGAGTGTCAGTTTTTGACCCCGGAGCAGATTGACCAACTGCGGTACATTGTTAACGATTTCAATGTGCCTGTAATGTGCTTCGGCCTGCGGACGGACTTCCAGACCAAGCTGTTCCCCGGCTCTATGCGGCTGATGGAGGTGGCTGACACCATTCAGGAAATCAAAACCATCTGCGACTGCGGTGCAAAGGCTACCGTTAATGCCCGTATTGATGGTGACGGACATATCGTCACCCAGGGCGCCCAGGTATTTTTGGGTGGCAACGATGCTTACATCGCTATGTGTCACAAGTGTTATGTAAACGGGATTCGAGAAAACAAAGTTATCAAGCTACACGGCAAATAACAAAGGAGTTTAATTTATGGAACTGAAAGACATTCTCGCCAAGTGCGACCATACATTACTGGCCCAGACCTCTACCTGGGAACAAATCAAAGCTATCTGCGATGACGGTATGTATTACAAGACCGCATCTGTCTGCATCCCCGCCTCTTTCGTAAAGCAAGCAAAGGAATATGTGGGTGAAAAATTGGCAATTTGTACCGTGATTGGCTTCCCCAACGGCTATGCCACCACTGCAGCCAAGTGCTTTATGGCCAGTGATGCCGTAGATAATGGCGCTGACGAGGTGGATATGGCCATCAACATCGGTTGGGCAAAGGAAGGCAAGTGGGCGGAAATCACCGCGGAAATTGCCGCCATCAAGGCCGCCTGCAAAGGTAAGCTCCTGAAGGTGATTATTGAAACCTGTCTGCTCACCGATGAAGAGAAGATCGCTCTGTGCAAATGCGTCACTGACGCAAAGGCAGATTATATCAAGACCTCCACCGGTTTCTCCACTGCCGGCGCTACCTTTGCTGACGTAGAACTGTTTGCCAAGCACATTGGTCCCGATGTGAAGATCAAGGCCGCAGGCGGCATCTCCAGCCTGGAGGATGCGGAGAAATTTATTGAATTGGGCGCTTCCCGTCTGGGCACTTCCCGGATTGTCAAAATTGCTAAGGGATTGAAAAACGACGGCACTTATTAAGGAGTGTTCTATGAAACGGGTTTTTTTGATTGTGCTGGATTCTTTTGGCATCGGGGCTATGCCCGATTCGGAAAAATTCGGTGACATTGGGGTGAATACCCTGGCATCCTGCGCTGCTTCTCCCTATTTGCATATCCCCAATCTTATCAAAGCCGGTTTGGGTAACATTGACGGTGTAACGTGTTTGCCCAAAACCGCCACACCTATGGGCGCGGTATGCCGTTTGGCCGAAAGCTCCCAAGGCAAGGACACCACCATCGGTCACTGGGAGATTGGCGGTATTGTATCGGAATGCCCCCTGCCCACCTATCCCGACGGTTTCCCTGAGGAGATTTTAGCGCCCTTCCGGGCATCTACCGGCAGAGGTGTGCTTGCCAATGCTCCCTGGTCCGGAACGGAGGTTATCGAAAAGTACGGCGCGGAGCATATGCGCACCGGCGATTTGATCGTCTACACCTCCGCTGACTCGGTGTTCCAGATTGCCGCTCACGAGGAGATTGTGCCGCCGGAACAGCTGTACGAATACTGCCGGATTGCAAGAAACCTGCTACAGGGCAAGCACGGTGTGGGCCGGGTCATCGCCCGTCCGTTTATCGGTGAACCGGGCAAATTTACCCGCACTGCCAACCGCCACGACTTTTCCTTAGAGCCGCCGGCGGATACGATCCTGGACACTCTGCAAAAGGCAGGCCTTGCCACCATCGGTGTGGGCAAAATCTATGATATTTTTGCAGGTCAAGGCGTGAGTGAGCACGTCTATAATAAGAGCAACGCCGACGGTATGAACCACACCGCTGCCTACGCAAAGAAGGATTTCAAAGGTCTGTGCTTTGTGAATTTGGTGGATTTTGATATGCAGTTCGGTCACCGTCGGGATGTGGACGGTTACGCGAAAGCGCTGTCGGAATTTGACGCCTGGCTGGGAGCGTTCCTGCCTTTGTTGGGGGACGACGATATTGTAATGCTCACTGCTGATCACGGCTGTGACCCCGGCTATGCCGCCACTACCGACCACACCCGGGAGTATGTGCCCCTGTTGGTGATGGGTAACCGTATCAAGCCTGTAAATTTAGGCACTCGCGGCAGCTTTGCGGACATTGCCGCAACCATTGCTGAATGCTTCGGCATTTCCATGGACACACCGGGCAAAAGCTTTGCTAAGGAGATAGAAAAATGAAAAATCCACTGCTTTCCATTATTATTCCCGCCTTTAACGAGGAGGAGAACATCTGCAACACCGCCCAGGTGGTACAGAATATTATGGAAGATGCGCAGATTCCCTACGAGGTCATTTTTGTCAGCGACGGCTCTACGGATAGTACCTTTGATAAGATTGCAGAGTTGGCAAAGACCGACCGCCGTATCCGGGGGCTGGAGTTCAGCCGGAATTTTGGCAAGGAGCCGGCTATGTTTGCAGGCCTTTCTGCCATGAAGGGCGGCTGCGCCGTGGTGATGGACTGCGATTTGCAGCACCCCCCTCAGACCATTGTAAAAATGTACCGCAAGTGGCTGGAAGGCTTTGAGGTAGTGGAAGGTATCAAAAACACCCGGGGCAAGGAATCCCTGTTCCACCGGATGTTTGCCAACACATTCTACGGCATCATCTCCGCACTCACCGGCTTTGAGATGGAAAATTCCAGTGACTTCAAGCTGCTGGATAAAAAGGTTGTTCAGGTGCTGCTGGATATGCCGGAACGGAAGACCTTTTTCCGTGCCATGTCCTTCTGGGCAGGTTTCAAAAGCTGTCAGGTTCACTACGATGTAGCAGACCGGGTCTTTGGTACCACCAAGTGGTCCTTCTTTAAGCTGGCCCGTTACGCCATCTCCAATATTGTT
>JAZSAD010000043.1:0-13746 GCA_045601715.1 Faecousia sp. | reverse complement strand
CGCTATGTCCGCCTGCGGAAGAAGATGCTTGGTTTAGACGAGTTGCATTTCTACGATGTATATGCGCCTCTGGTATCTGAGGTGGATAAGAAGATTCCCTTTGCAGAAGCAAAACAGACGATCTATGACGCTTTGGCGCCTATGGGTGAGGAGTACCGCAAGATTCTGAAAGAGGGTTTTGTAAACCGCTGGATTGACGTGTACCCCAATGAGGGTAAGCGCAGCGGCGCCTACTCTGCCGGCGCAAAGGTACATCCTTACGTGCTGTTGAACTACTCCGGCACACTGGACAGCCAGTTCACTCTGGCTCACGAAATGGGTCATGCGCTTCATTCCTACCTGTCCAATAAGACTCAGAACCCCATTGACGCTCACTATGTAATTTTTGTGGCAGAGGTTGCTTCTACCTGTAACGAAGCCCTGCTGATGGAGTACTTGCTGAATAAGACCACCGATAAGAAGGAGCGGATTTATCTCATTAACCACTTCCTGGAGCAGTTCAAGGGTACATTGTACCGTCAGACGATGTTTGCCGAGTTCGAGCTGAATATCGGCAAGCTGGTTGCGAAGGGCGAGACCCTTACTGCTGATGTTCTGTGCGCTGAATACCGCCGCCTGAACGAGGAGTACTTTGGACCGGATATGGTGGTGGACGACCAGATTGCTGTGGAATGGGCAAGAATTCCCCACTTCTACTACAATTACTATGTGTTCCAGTATGCTACCGGTTATTCTGCCGCAATTGCGCTGTCCCGGCGAATCCTCAAAGAGGGCGAGAACGCTGTGAAGGATTATATCAGCTTCTTGTCCGGCGGCTGCTCCAAGAGTCCCATTGACCTGCTGAAGGGCGCCGGTGTGGATATGACAGACCCTGCTCCCGTGGAAGCTGCGCTGAACCTGTTTGGTCAGTTGCTGGATGAGATGGAAACCCTGATCGGTGAATGATATGGCAGAAATTTTTCTTCCTACTCTGCACACCTTCGCTATGAACAATGTGTTCACCGGATCCTGCGGAAACCTTCGGTTTAAGATCGTGCCCAATGTGGAAAAATTGACACCTAAAGAGGTGGATATGGAGAAAAGCTCCATTACCGCTGAGGTGTGGCACGGGTTTTTATGCTACGAAAAAAGTCAGATAGAAGCGCAGGCAACCTTTCCTATGACCGAGGAAGGTCGCCTGGAACTGAAATCCTGGCTGGAATCTCATATTTAATAAAAAGCAGTGCGTGTAGCTACACGCACTGCTTTTGTGTTGACTTAGAGGACTGGAAGTGATATACTATATAGGCAAAAAATAGAAAAAAAGAGATGATTTGATGGAAAAGAAGACTCTTTGGCCGATTTTTCGGGCGTTTTTGTTTTTAGGTCAGTTGTTCTTGCAGACACTTTGCACTGCCGTTGTTTGGCGGCTGAATATGCTGCCGGATAAGTATGTGATCCTCCTTCTTGGGGCAATGGTGATGTTTGCTGTCTGCACAGGCATTCTCCTTTTTGTTAATGTTCCCAAGAAGCTTGCTTTGTGGCGTAAAATCATATCCAGCGTATTGGCTTTGCTGATTATGCTGGGCTGCGGCGCGATTTTTAAGCTCGCGCTGGATGCCCATAACCTGGTGCAAAATGTGACGACTCAGGTCGCTGATGCCCGTAATACCTATGTTGTTGTCCTGAATGACAACGCAGCCCAGACTGTGAAGGATACCAAGGGCTACCGTTACGGCGTGCAGCAAGATTACGATGTAGAGCATACCCAGCAAATGCTTACCTATATTGAGAGCCAAACCGGAGAAACAGTTGCTGTTACCAACTATTCTCAGTCAACGCAGCTGGTGGATGCGCTTTACAATAGGGAAGTGGATGCGTTGATTATGAACGGCGCAAGTATTTCCCTTTTAATTGAAGAAGAGTCCTATGCAGATTTCCTCACCCGGGCGCGACTACTGTACGAACTGCCCTTTGATGCCGAACAACCCAAGGAGGAGAAACCGAAGGAATCGGTTGCAGAACCCTTTGTGGTATATATCAGCGGTTCGGATACCCGGAGCACCCTGTTGCGTGTGTCCCGCAGTGATGTAAATATTTTGGCAGTTGTGAATCCCAAAACAAAACAGGTTCTGCTGGTAAATACCCCCAGAGACTTTTATGTACCAAATCCTGCCGGTAAGGGGGCGTTGGATAAGCTGACCCACTGCGGCAACTACGGCGTGGAGTGTTCCGTGGAAGCGTTAGCAGGTTTCTATGAAACAGAGATCAACTATTATGGTCAGATCAATTTTGTAGGATTTGAAAAGCTGATTGACGCTATCGGTGGCATTACTGTTACTGCCGACCATTCTTTTACTGCTATTACTGGAGATTATTTCCAAAAGGGCGAAAATACCATTAACGGTGAAAAGGCGCTTGCTTTTGCCAGAGAGCGGTATAATGTCAGCGGCGGCGACAGAGGACGTGGCAACAACCAGATGAAGGTGATTACCGCGGTAATCAATAAAATGACATCCAGTAGCACATTGATTGCCAATTATGCAGATATCCTGTCAAGCCTGGAGGGTATGTTTGTTACCAACTTCACACCGGATGAAATCAGTAAGCTGATTAAAAACCAGATGGAAGGTATGACCCCGTGGAATGTGCAAAGCTATGCCGTTACCGGCAAGGGTGGCTATGCGGAAACCTATTCCTGGAAGGGACAGGAGCTATATGTAATGCATCCTGATGAGGCTACGGTAAATCACGCAAAAAACCTTATCTCCCGTATTTTACAGGGTGAAACCCTGACTGCGGAGGATATGGCATTGCCTCAGTAAAAACCATTGACAAACCGCGTATTTATGGTAGAATAAGTACGATATGTAAACGCAATGCGGAAGCTAGAATCCAGGTAGCGCCCAAGCGAGAGGGGAAATGGTGAGAGCCCCTTGTATGCGCCTTTTTTCAGCCACTTCCAAGCAGCCCGGGATGACCGGGACGGCCTGCTCCCGTTACAGAGCAACTAAGATACTTCCTTAGGAAGTGAATTAGGGTGGTACCGCGATTGACCTCGCCCCTATACCGGGGCGGGGTTTACTTTTTGATTGGAGGAAATATAAAATGAGTAAAAAACCCTACGGTGTAAACGAACTGCGTGAGATGTTCCTGTCTTTTTTTGAAAGCAAGGAACACCTGCGTCTGCCCAGCTTTTCCCTAATTCCCCAGAACGATGCATCCCTGCTGCTGATCAACTCCGGTATGGCGCCTATGAAGCCCTACTTCAAGGGCGAGGTTGAGCCCCCCAGAAAGCGGGTTTGCACCTGCCAGAAGTGCATCCGTACCGGCGATATCGAGAACATCGGTAAGACTGCCCGCCACGGCACCTATTTTGAGATGCTGGGTAACTTTTCCTTTGGTGATTACTTCAAGCACGAAGCCATTGCCTGGAGCTGGGAATTTCTGACAGAGGTTGTGGGTCTGGAGGCAGACCGGCTGTATCCCTCTATTTATGAAAACGACGACGAAGCCTTCGAGATTTGGAATAAGGAAATCGGCATTCCTGCAGAGAATATCTTCCGTTTCGGCAAGAAGGATAACTTCTGGGAGCACGGCGCAGGTCCCTGCGGTCCTTGTAGTGAGATCTACTATGATCGTGGCGAAAAGTACGGCTGCGGCAGTCCTGACTGTAAGGTTGGCTGCGAGTGCGACCGCTTTATGGAAGTGTGGAACAACGTGTTCTCCCAGTTCGACAATGACGGACAGGGCAACTACACCGAGCTGGTACAAAAGAACATCGACACCGGTATGGGTCTGGAGCGTTTGGCAGTTGTGTGTCAGGACGTGAACTCCCTGTTCGATGTGGATACCGTTATGAACATTACCAACCACGTGACTAAAATCACCGGCGCATCCTACGGTCAGAGTGTTAAGACCGATGTTAGCCTCCGGGTGATCACCGACCACATCCGCGCATCTACCTTTATGATTGCCGACGGTGTGCAGCCCACCAACGAGGGTCGTGGCTATGTGCTTCGCAGACTGCTCCGCCGTGCTGCCCGTCACGGTAAGCTGTTGGGCGTGAACCGTCCTTTCCTGTATGAGGTTGTGGAAACCGTTATCAAGGAAAACGAGAGCCACTACACCTACCTCCGTGAGCGCGCTGACCACATCATCCGCGTGGTAAAGACCGAGGAGGAGAACTTTGCCCGTACCATTGATACCGGTATGCGTATCTTCGGCGAGAAGCTGCAGCAGCACAAGGCAAAGGGTGAGACAGTATTCTCCGGCGAGGATGCCTTCCTGCTGGCAGATACCTACGGTTTCCCGGTGGACCTGACTGTGGAGATGCTGGAAGATGAGGGTATGACCCTGGATATGGACAAGTTTGTCCAATGCCGTGAGGAGCAGCGGGTTCGCGCCCGTGAGGCTCGTAAGGCGCTTGGCGACTTGGGCTGGGCAGGTATCGACCTGGGTTTGGATACCACTCCCACCGAATTTGTGGGTTATGAGGTGAATAACTGCGAAGCCAAAATCCTTGCCGTCTGCGTAGGCGAAGAGGTTACCGGCTCTATCACCGGCGGTGAGCAGGGTATTATTGTTCTGGACAAGACTCCCTTCTATGCAGAAATGGGCGGTCAGTCTGCTGACTTCGGTGTGCTTCTGATGGGCGACAGCCGTTTCAAGGTCACCGGCGTTCAGAAGGATAAGGGCGGCAAATACCTGCACTCCGGTGTCATGCGCAGCGGCACCCTGAAGACCGATGATGTGGTGCTTGCATCCATCGATGTGGAGCGTAGAAACGCCATTATGCGCGCCCACTCCGCAACCCATCTGCTGCAGAAGGCGCTGAAGAGTGTCCTGGGCGACCATGTCCATCAGGCAGGCTCTTTGGTAGAGCCGGACCGCCTGCGTTTCGACTTCACCCACTACTCTGCTGTGACTGCCGAAGAACTGGCAAAGATCGATGCGTTGGTGCAGTCCGCTGTGCTGGAGGGCTACCCTGTAGATGTCCGCGAGATGCCCATTGAAGAAGCAAAGAAACTGGGCGCCATGGCGCTGTTCAGTGAGAAGTACGGCGATACCGTCCGTGTGGTCAATATGGGCGGATACTCCATCGAGCTGTGCGGCGGTACCCACCTGGATAACACTGCAAAGGTCGGTCCTTTCCGGATTGAAAGCGAAGGCAGCGTTGCCTCCGGTGTCCGCAGAATCGAGGCAATTACCGGTAAGGCTTGTCTGGAGGATATGGCCCGTACCCACAGTCTGCTGTACGCAGCAGCCGGCGAGCTGAAGGTTAAACCTGGTGAGCTGGTGGACAAGATCCACGCCCAGATGGACGAAATCAAAAACCTGAAAAAGACGATCGAGTCCTTTAAGGCAAAGGAAACTGCCGGAGAGACAGACCGTTTCCTGATGGGCGCTCACGAGGTGGGCGGCCTGAAGGTGCTGACCGTGAATGTGCCCGGCGCCGATGCAGGCAAGCTCCGCCAGATTGGCGACACCCTGCGGGATAAGGCTGCCAATGTAGTAGCAGTCTTGTCTACCGTCAACGACGATAAAATTACCTTCCTGGCAGTCTGCGGCAAGGATGCCGTTGCCAAGGGCGTAAGAGCCGGTGATCTGGTGAAGCAGGTATGCGCCATTTGCGGCGGCTCCGGCGGCGGCAAGCCTGACTCCGCTATGGGCGGCGGCAAGGATGCAATGAAGCTGGATGATGCGCTGGCAAGTGTGGATGATTTTGTGGCATCTAAACTGTAAAAAACAACAGGACGCTGCCCATAGGTAGCGTCCTGTTTCTAAAAGGGAGAGAATGCTGTGCGTAAGCTCATGTGGTTTACTATCGGTTTTACCGCTGCCTGCGCAATAGGGGTATATTTGGTATTTGGCTCGTGGCTGTTACTGCTCAGTTGCGTGGCACTTGCAGCGCTAATAGGTATATTGTGCGTTGGCAGCGCCCTTAGCAGAAAGATTGCCTGTGTTTTACTTGGTTGCATTGTAGGTCTTCTGTGGTTGTTTGGATTTGATAAACTGTATTTACAACCGGTTCGTCAAATGGACGGACAGGCGGTGATCCTGGATATTGAAGTAACGGATTACAGCAGACCCACTGATGCAGGTATTGCTGCCGAGGGTAAAACAATGCTTAACGGCAAAACCTATCGCATACAGTTCTACCTGAATGAAGAGATTACCCTTTCCCCCGGTGACCGGGTAGAGGGTGGTTATAACCTGAGATACACCGGCGGTGGCGCAAAAGAGCCTACCTATCACCGAGGAAAAGGGATATTCCTCCTGGGTTATCCCAAGGGCTTTACCAATGTGCAGCATCAGCAGACGGTACCGTCCAAATACATAGCGCCTGTGTTGCGACAAAAAATACTGTCCTTGCTGAATCGGATATTTCCGGCAGACACAGTAGCTTTTGCCAAGGCGTTGCTGATTGGAGATACCAGCGAACTGTCCTATGAAACGGTAACCGCGCTGAAGATCAGCGGCGTTTACCATATCGTAGCAGTATCCGGTATGCACGTGTCCATTTTGTTTGCGCTGGTCTATATGCTTTGCGGTAAACATCGATTTATAACTGCTGTATTTGGTATTCCTGTGTTGTGCCTTTTTGCGGCAGTGGCAGGCTTTTCGCCCTCTATTGTTCGGGCCTGTGTGATGCAGGTGCTGATGATGATTGCGCTGCTTGCAAATCAGGAATATGACCCACCTACCGCATTGGCGGCAGCGGTACTTTTGCTGCTGGCAAGTAACCCCTTGACCATTACATCTATCAGTTTTCAGCTTTCCGTGGGCTGCATGGTGGGTATCTTCCTCTTTACACAACGAATTCATGATTACCTGTTGGCAGATAATCGATTTGGACCGGCTAAGGGTAAGAGCGTGAAAGCAAAGCTGACCCGTTGGGCGGTTGCTTCTGTCAGTGTAACCCTTGGCGCAATGTCAGTGACTGCGCCTTTATGCGCAATGTACTTTGGCAGTGTCAGCATTATTGGAATCCTGACCAATCTTCTGATTCTGTGGTCAGTCAGTTTTGTGTTTTATGGCATTATGGCAGCCTGCCTGTTGGGGGCAATATGGCTGCCCTTGGGAATTGGAATTAGCTGGGCGCTGTCCTGGCTAATTCGTGGGATTTTATGGGTGACAAATATGATTTCAAGAGTTCCTGTTGCATCGGTTTATACCAGTAGTATCTACATTGTTGCGTGGCTGATTTTTGCCTATATCCTTCTGACGGTGTTTCTGAAAACCAAAAAGAAGCACCCGGTTGTGTTGACTTGCTGTTTGGTTGCAGGTCTTGTAGGCGCCATTGCCTGTTCCTGGATTGAACCGCGTCTGGACGATTTCCGCTTCACCGCGGTAGATGTGGGTCAGGGGCAGTGCCTGATTCTGCAAAACGATGGGAAATACTATATGGTGGACTGTGGCGGTGACACCGGCGACAAAGCAGCGGATAAAGCATCCCAGCTGCTCCTGTCCCAAGGCGTTTTCCGTTTGGACGGACTGATTATCACTCACTATGACGAAGACCACGCAGGTGGCGCAGCCCAATTACTCAGCCGGATTCCGGCAGATACCGTTTATCTTCCTGTCACGGACGGAGAAAATGAAATTCGGGATACACTATCCCGCAAATATAGTAATAAGATCCAATGGGTGGAGCGGGATTTGTTGTTAGATGAGGTGGATATTACCATTTATCCCTCTGCTAACACAGAAGATGCCAACGAAAGCAGTCTGTGTGTCTTGTTTCAGCCGGAGGATTGTGATATACTGATAACAGGCGACCGCTCCTTTGACGGGGAAGCGGAGCTTATGAATCGTGTGACTCTGCCGGATTTGGAGATTCTGGTGGCTGGACACCACGGTTCCAAAACATCTACGTCTTGGGATTTGCTGAATGCAACCCGTCCGGAGATCGTGATGATCTCCGTAGGCGCGAATAATCGCTACGGTCACCCTACGGGGGAGACCTTGGAGCGGTTAGGACTGTTTGGCTGCAATATTTACCGAACAGATTGGGAAGGAACGATTATTTTCAGGGGGTGAAGGTATGGCAAAGAGAGAAGAGCGGCCTAATATGCTTCAAAAATTAAAGGAGGATATCCGGCAGGATACCCCCGGTCGGCTCTATTTCTTCTACGGCGAAGAAGTATTTTTGCTGAACCATTACCTGAAACAACTGCAAAAGATCATTATTGACCCGGTAACTGAGTCCTTCAATTTCCATAAGCTCACCGGCGAAACCTTCGATTTACAGAGTTTTGCCGACTGCGTGGAGAATCTGCCTATGATGGCAGAACGAACCATGACCGTGGTGGATGAAATTGATATTTTCAAACTGAACGAATCCGACCGGGAGTATATAGCCGGAATCCTGTCTGATATTCCGGACTACTGTACTGTGGTGTTTACCTATGAAACCACCACTTTTAAACCGGATAAGCGGTTGAAAAAGCTGTGGGATGCGGTAGAAAAGAATGGTATGCTGGTGGAGTTTGAAAAACAGAGCCAGCGGGACTTGGTCAGCTGGATA
The DNA here is from genome assembly GCA_045601715.1 of Faecousia sp. Classification (GTDB taxonomy): domain Bacteria; phylum Bacillota; class Clostridia; order Oscillospirales; family Oscillospiraceae; genus Faecousia. Next base: position 5,237 of record JAZSAD010000043.1, on the reverse strand, counting down.
TCCCGCCATTTTGCCTCTGCCGGTAAACGGATTGCCCTCGATTTATGCACCTATCTCATTGACATTACCGGCGGTACGATGACGGCCCTATCCGGTGAGATTTCCAAAATCTGCGCCTATTCCGGCGCGGACGAGATTTGTAAGAACGATATTGACGCTGTGGTGGAGCCGGTATTGGACGCAGTTGTGTTTCAAATGACCGATTTGCTGGGGCAGGGTAATTACGGCGCTGCGCTGATTAAATTGCAGCAGCTGCTGAAAATGCAGCAGGAGCCGATTCCTATTTTGGGTGCCATTGGCAATCATTTCCGTCGTCTGGCTACCGCCAAAATCTTACTGGATAACGGCAAAAATGCTGAGGATTTAATGAAACTGACCGGCATGAAGGATTATCCTGCAAGAAAAACCATCTCCGCTGCCAGCCGTTTCTCTGCCCGTTTTTATGAAAAGGCGGCAGAGCTTGTACTGGAAAGCGATTTGAAAATGAAAACATCCTTTGACGAGCCGGAACGGATACTGGAAGTGCTGATTCTTCAGCTTTCACAGGAGGCTAAGAATGATTAAAATTCGGGAAGCCATCGTGGTAGAGGGTCGGTACGACAAGAATACCATGTCCCAAATCGTGGATGCCCCTATATTGGAAACCTCCGGCTTCGGTATTATGAAAGATAAGGCCCAGCTTTCTTTGCTGCGGAAAGTGGCAGACACCCGGGGACTCATCATCTTTACCGATTCCGATGGCGCAGGATTTGTGATTCGCAATTTTCTTAAAGGCGCAATCCCCGCCGATAAACTAAAACACGCCTATATCCCCGATATTTACGGTAAGGAGCGGCGAAAATCCGCCCCCGGCAAGGAGGGGAAATTGGGCGTAGAGGGGATGCGCCCTGAGATTATTATGGATGCTCTTCGCAGCGCTGGCGCAACCATAGAAGGCCAGACCGCTACGCACACCACCGGAAATATTACCAAGCAAGATTTTGTAGAATTGGGACTTTCCGGCGGTAAGGACAGTAGCCAAAAACGTAAAACTTTATTAAAAAAGTTTCAACTACCGGAGCATATGAGCAGTAACGCTATGCTGCAAGCGTTAAATTTATTGACAGATTTGGAAACTTTGCAGCAATTAGTTGGAGAAAACGATGATTGATATACAGGTAAAAAACTTAACAAAGTTTTTTGTGATCGGCGAAAACCTGCTGGAGGATTTGTCCTTTGAAATCCAGGAAGGGGAGCGAGTTGCTATTTTGGGCCGGAACGGCTGCGGCAAAACCACGCTTTTCAACATTCTCACCGGACAGATGGATTATGACTCCGGTGAGGTATTTGTGAACCCCCATAAGCGGATGGGACTCATTTCGCAGATTCCCAATTTTCCGGTCCATTATACTGTGGAAGATGTGCTGCGTTCAGCCTATCAATTGCTTACGAAAACCAAAGAGAAAATGAGCGCTTTGGAACAGCAGATGGCAAATGGCGCAACCGATGAACAGCTGCGGGAATATGATGCCCTTGTGAACCGTTTTCAAGCCGGCGGTGGCTACGAAATGGACGTGGAAGTGGATAAAATCTGCAACGGTTTAGGTATCTCTGCTGAACAGCGGACACAGGAATTTGCCAGTCTTTCCGGCGGCGAAAAAACCCGGGTAAACCTTGCTCGATTGCTGCTGGAAAAGACGGATATTTTACTGTTAGACGAGCCTACCAACCATTTGGATTTACGCAGCGTAGAGTGGCTGGAGGGCTATATCAACAGCTTTAAGGGTACTGTCCTGATGATTTCCCACGACCGGTATTTTCTGGATACGGTTGCCCAACGGGTAATTGAAATTACCGACGGGCATGGAGAATTCTATTCCGGTAACTACTCCTTTTATATTGAGGAAAAACAGGCTAGATTCAATCTTCAGCTGAAACAGTATGAGCAGGAACAGGCAAAATTAAAGCAGCTTGGTTATACCGTGGAGCGCATGAAGGGTTGGGGTATCAATAACCGCACCCTCTACCGTCGGGCTATGTCCATTCAGCACCGTATGGAACGGATCAAAAAGACGGAGCGCCCCAAAACAGAGAAAACCATGAAAGCCGGCTTTGCCCAAAAGGATTTTGCCGGTGATGTAGTGTTCCAAATGAAGAATGTGGAGAAATCCTTTGGGGATCGTACACTTTTTTCGAATGTTGAATTGAAGGTAGAGGGCGGCGAACGGATTGCCCTTTTGGGCGATAACGGCACGGGAAAGTCCACCTTTATCAAGTGCTTGTTAGGGGACGAGGACTGCAAGGGCAAAATCCAGTTTGGTCCTACGGTGAAATGGGGATACTTACCTCAGATTATCCATTTTGACCACCCGGAGCGTAGCTTGTACGATACCATGCTCTACGAAAAGAACTGCACCCCTCAGACTGCACGTGACCGCTTGGGCGCGTTTTTGTTTCAAGGGGAAGATGTGTTCAAAAGTGTTGGAAACCTCTCCGGTGGCGAGCAGTCCCGTCTGCGGCTGTGTATGCTGATGGACGAGAAGATTAACCTCTTGATTTTGGACGAGCCTACCAACCATCTGGATATTGCCTCCCGGGAATGGGTGGAAGCAGCCATCGAGGAATTCGAGGGTGTACTGTTATTCGTATCCCACGACCGCTACTTTATTGAGAAGTTTGCAGAGCGGATTTGGCTTTTGGAAGACGGACAGATTCGGGATTTTACGTGTGGCTACAAAAAATACCGTTCTATTATTGAACACGAAACCGCATCCAAGCCCCAAGTCATTGCCACTCCCAAGGTGAAAAAGGAAAAACCCAAGGGTGGCACCAAGGAAAATGACAAGCTGATTCGCCGCCTGGAACGGGAGATTGAAAAGCAGGAGCTTGTCATTGCCAAGCTGGACGCGGACATCGAAGCAGCAGCGGCAGATTATCAGGAACTGACCCGCCTGCTAGGGGAAAAGGAAACCGCTGAAGCGGTTCTGCTGGATATGATGGAGCAGTGGGAAAACGCCCAAGAGGGTTGACACAGTCTTTTATCAGACTTATAATAGGTCGAGATTATGAATAAGGAGTAAGATTTATGAGTTCTTGTAACGGAAATTGTTCCTCTTGCAGCAGCTCCGATTGCGGTGATCGCAAGAAGGAAAGCCTGCTGGCAGAGTTGAATCCCAAATCCACAGTCAAAAAAGTGATTGCGGTTGTGTCCGGTAAGGGCGGTGTAGGTAAGTCCACTGTGACCGCTATGCTGGCCTCCGCCATGTCCAAGAAGGGCAAGCGGGTAGCTGTGCTGGATGCGGATATTACCGGTCCCTCTGCCCCTACTGCATTTGGTGTTACCGAGTGCCAGGGCGCCAACGAGGATGGCCTGTATCCTGCTATGACGAAATCCGGTATCCAGGTGATGTCCATCAACCTGTTGTTGGACGATGCATCCAGCCCTGTTGTATGGAGAGGCCCTGTGATTGCCGGCGCCGTAAAGCAGTTCTGGTCCGATGTGATTTGGGAAGATGTGGACTATATGTTTGTGGATATGCCTCCCGGCACCGGCGATGTGCCCCTGACGGTGTTCCAGAGCCTGCCTGTGGACGGCATCGTGATTGTCACCAGCCCCCAGGATCTGGTGTCTATGATCGTCTCCAAGGCTGTGAAAATGGCCAATATGATGCACATTCCCGTGCTTGGCTTTGTAGAGAACTATTCCTATCTGGAATGTCCCGATTGCGGCAAGCGCATCAACGTGTTCGGTGAGAGCAAGCTGGACGCTATTGCAGCAGAGTTCGGCCTGCCTGTACTGGCAAGACTCCCCATTGATCCCAAGGTTGCAGAAAGCTACGACAAGGGTCAGATGGAGGATGTGAATACCGATTCCGTCGCACCCGTCATCGAATCCGTAGAAAAGTCATAATGAAACCCCGACATATCGGTTGATATGTCGGGGTTTTTAAATTTACAGAAGCTTGCCAACAACGTACCACAGTACAACCAGCAGAATGATCAGCGGGATGTAGGCGGCGAGGGCGGCGGAAGCAATGGAGATTGCCACAACACCCATCTTTTGCAGCACGAACACCAAACCGCCGATAATTGCGGTGGTGAGGATTGCCTTGGTAATCTGCTTGCCAACCACATTGGCGAAGAAGAAGGTGTACAGAGCAGCAATCAGGGGGTTCACCGTAGTAAGCACCAAACCTACCAGGAACTTCAGCGCGCCGGTCAGCAGCATCAGAACAAGGATGCCCAGCAGAATCACAGGCGCATATGTAACCAGACCCTCGGGCAAAAGGTTAGTCAGCAGACCGGTAACCACCAAATGCAGGATCAGCGCGATCATAACACCCAGGCAACGGAAGAAAATCCAACCAAAGATCTTCTTGCCGGTGGGCAGCCAACCGTCAGCTAAATTCATCAGGAAGGACAGAATGATCATACTCAGCACCTGCGTGCAAACAACGGTGTAATCTGCCTGGAAATTGAACAGATACATGGTGTCGTTTTCAATGGTAACAAAGGGCAGGGGAGCAATGAATTTTTGCAGGTCCTCCCCAGCGCTGCCCAACAGAATGGTAATCACATACACAAACAAAATGCCGATGGCAGAGGAAACTGCCAAAATCAGGGCAGACCGCTTGCCGAATACAAAACGACCTACCACAGCCAGCACAAGCAGCGAAGCAATCAGCATACCGATGGACTTCAGGAACATACCGATGTCCAGATTCACAGACTCAAAATAGTTCACAATGGATTCCATAAGAACCTCCTAAAACGCAGACAGCCGTCAGTAAACTGACGGCTGTTCTTTGTGTGTAAAATGAAGTAAATCTTACTTCATCTCGGCCTCGGCGCCAGCTTCCTTCAGCTTTGCAACGATCTGCTCTGCATCTTCCTTGGAAACAGCTTCCTTCAGGGTCTTGGGGCAGTTGTCAACCAGGTCCTTAGCATCCTTCAGGCCCAGACCGGTGATCTCACGAACAACCTTGATGACGTTCAGCTTGGAAGCGCCAGCGTCCTTCAGGATAACGTCGAACTCGGTCTTCTCTTCTGCAGCCTCAGCAGCAGCGCCAGCAGCGGGAGCAGCAACAGCAGCAGCAGCGGCGGAAACGCCGAAAACTTCCTCCAGAGTGTGAACCAGCTCGGACAGCTCCAGAACGGTCAAACCCTTAACTTCCTCTACGAGAGCAGTGACTTTTTCACTAGCCATTGTAATATCCTCCTAAAATGTTAAATGTGTTTAGTTTTTGTGTGTTTACGAA
>JAZSAD010000042.1:0-25418 GCA_045601715.1 Faecousia sp. | reverse complement strand
GAAGCTGTCTTTTCTTGTCTGCCGGTCAAAGGTCACAAGGCCCTTGTGGTTCATACCCGGCTCGCCCCCCTGATTGCGGGCATCGGCGGCAAAGTCGAACAGATTCCACAGGTGCGTTGCCCACATAAAGGGTCGTTTTTCGAAGAATCGAATCATATATTCGTGGTATTTTGCCTGATATTCCTCGCTGTGGTCACCACGGCGGGGGCGAGCGGAGTGGAGATTGGGCATAGCCTCACAGCCATACTCGGAGTAGCCCAAGGGGCGGTTGGGGAAGCAGAAATGAAAAAAATCCACCCACAGATCATTGAGAAACAGTCCCGGCACATACCAGCCTAAATACAGATTCCAGCTGACCAGATCGGTGATGTGGGCAACCTTGTTAAATGGTCCACACACCGCATAGCAGGCTAATGTTGTCAGCCGGGTGGGGTCTAACCGGTGAACCAAATCATTAAGCTGGCGGTGGTTGTCCAGCATATCCTTTTTGTTTTTGGTGGAGATGGTAATTTCGTTGCTGATACCCCACACGCAGATGCTGGGGTGGTTAAAATTCTGTACAATCAGCTCCTGCATTTGGCTGAGGGTGTTCTCCCGCCCGTTTTCCATATGCTCCGAGATATAAGGAATCTCCGCCCACACCACAAGACCGTACTGATCACACAAATCGTAGAAATACTGATCGTGCTGGTAGTGGGCAAGGCGGACGGTATTGGCGCCGATTTCCCGGATAAATGCCATATCCCTTTCGTGGTGTTCTTTGGTAAGCGCATTGCCGATACCCTTATAGTCCTGATGACGGCAGACACCCCGCAGAGGGTAAGGCTTGCCGTTGAGATAGAAGCCTTTTTTGCTGTCCACGAAGAAGGAACGGAAGCCAAATTTGTGGGTTACATAATCTTTTCTTTCGCCATCTTCATAGAGTTCTGCAACACAGGTATACAGATAGGGGTCAACAATTCCATGCCACAAGCGGGGATTCTCAACAGTTAACATAACATCGTCGCCTGTTCCCTTGGCGACTACCTTTTTTTCTGCATCCAACAGGGTGATTTCCACGGTGGCATTTTCTCCCGTGTGCCAGGATTCCACCCGGACAGTTCCCTCTGCCTTTGGGGTGATTTTCACGCCTGTTCCCCCATAATAATCCAAGTCAAAATGGGTCTTGTTCACAACCAGCAGGCGGACGCTCCGGTAGATACCGCCATAGAAAGTGAAGTCCGCCTTTTGGGGGTAAACTTTATCATTTTTACCGTTGTCCACCTCTACGAAAAGGTCATTTTCTGCCTGCAAAAAAGGCGTAATATCACAGCGGAAGGTGGAATAACCGCCCTGGTGGGTCATCACTTCTTTACCGTTCAAAGTGATGATGGCAGAGGCATTGACCCCGTCAAACTGCAAGTAAACCTGCTGGGTGTCACCATCAAAATCGGGCATAGCAAACACCTTCCGGTAGCTGGCTCTGCCCCGCCGGTAATCGTCGCCCCCGTCCTGCCCGTCCAGAGCGTTCCAGGTATGGGGAATATCCACTTGAGAAACTGTCCCGTCTATATCCGTAAAAGGCCAGCTGTTATGCAATAATATTTCTGTTCTCATAGCCTTCTCCTTGGTATTTGCGGATATTATAGCAAAAATCTTTTGCCGGAACAAGGGAATTTCCTGTAAGTTCACAATTTTGTCTATTATTTTCTTTTTAGATGTGCTATAATGAGTAAAATTATGCCCAAAGGAGACCGTCATGGGATTACTGAACAAATTATTCGGCACCCGCAGTGAGCGGGAAATTAAGAAAATACAGCCTATTGTAGACCAAATTTTAGCCTTGGAAGAAGAATACAAGGCCCTCTCTCAGGAGGAACTTCAGGGAAAGACCGCAGAATTTAAGAAGCGGCTTAATAACGGCGAAACCCTGGACGACATTCTGCCCGAGGCATTCGCCGCCATTCGGGAGGCCGCCTCGCGTGTGCTGGGTATGCGCCCCTACCCTGTACAGCTCATTGGCGGTATCGTGCTCCATCAGGGACGAATCGCAGAAATGAAAACCGGTGAAGGTAAGACATTGGTTGCCGTTCTGCCCTGCTACCTGAACGCGCTGACAGGGGCGGGCGTCCACGTGGTCACTGTCAACGACTACCTTGCCACCCGTGACTCCCAGTGGATGGGTAAGGTCCATAAATTTATGGGTCTGTCTGTGGGGCTGGTAGTGCCGGGTATGAGTCCCGACGAACGGCGGAAGGCTTATGCCGCCGATATTACCTATTGCACCAATAACGAACTGGGCTTTGACTACCTCCGTGACAATATGGCAATTTATAAGTCGGAGCTTGTTCAGCGGGGACACGCCTTTGCCATCGTGGACGAGGTGGACTCCATTTTGATCGACGAGGCCAGAACGCCGCTGATTATCTCCGGCAAGGGCGAGGATTCCTCCAAGCTGTACGAAATGGCAGACTTCCTGGTTGCCGGTATGAAGAAGATGGTCTTTGCCAAGACCGAGGACAAAGAGGTTCACGATGACTACGACTGCGACTACATTGTGGACGAAAAGTCCCGTTCCGTATCCCTCACCGCCAGCGGTATTGAAAAGGCGGAGAAATTTTTCGGCATTGAAAACCTTGCCGACCCGGAAAATGCCACCATTTCTCACCATATCAACCAGGCCATGAAGGCCCGGGGCATTATGAAACGGGATATCGACTACGTCATTAAGGACGGGGAGATTATCATTGTTGACGAGTTCACCGGCCGACTGATGTACGGCCGCCGGTACAACGAGGGTCTGCATCAGGCCATTGAAGCCAAAGAAAAAGTAAAGGTCGCCAGCGAGAGCAAGACCCTCGCCACCATCACCTTCCAGAACTACTTCCGTCTGTATGAAAAGCTGTCCGGTATGACCGGTACGGCCCTCACCGAGGAAGAGGAATTTGCCGCCATTTATCGGCTGGACGTGGTAGAAATCCCCACCAACCGTCCTGTTGCCAGAATGGACGGCTCCGACGTGGTTTACAAGACCGAGGCGGGTAAATTCCGCGCCATCATCCGTCAGGTGCAGGCCTGCCACGAGAAGGGTCAGCCTGTTCTGGTGGGTACGGTTTCCATCGAAAAGAGTGAGATTTTAAGCAAACTCCTGAAACGCACCGGTGTCCAGCACAATGTGCTGAACGCCAAGTTCCACGAGCAGGAAGCCCAGATTGTTGCCCAGGCGGGTAAGTTCGGCGCGGTCACCATCGCCACCAATATGGCAGGCCGTGGTACGGACATTATGCTGGGCGGCAACCCGGAGTTTATGGCCCTGAATGAATTGCGGAAAGAGGGCAATCCCGAGGAGCTGATTGCCCAGGCAAACGCCTATTCCGAAACCGACGATGCCGAAATTTTGGCAATTCGGGAGAAATATACTCAGCTGATGGCAAAATACAAGGCAGAGATGGCTGACGAAGCGGAAAAAGTCCGCCAAGCCGGCGGTCTGTATATTATCGGCACCGAACGTCACGAATCCCGTCGAATCGACAACCAGCTCCGCGGCCGTTCCGGCCGTCAGGGCGACCCGGGTGAAAGCAAGTTCTATCTCAGCCTGGAGGACGATTTGATGCGTCTGTTCTCCTCTGACCGGATTATGGGTCTGATGGACTCTCTTGGCCTGGACGAGGACACCCCTATTGATGCCAAAATCCTCTCCAATGCGGTGGAAAATGCCCAGCGGAGTGTGGAAAGCCGGAACTTCCGCTCCCGTAAGAGCGTTCTGGAATATGACGATGTGATGAACACCCAGCGCGAGGTGATTTACGCCCAGCGGCAGAAGGTGCTGGACGGTGAGAGCCTGCGGGAAAATATGCTCAGTATGCTCCGCTCTATGGTGGACTCCACCGTTGCAGATATCACCGGTGAAAACGGCGGCCAAATCAATGCCGATTGCCTGGTGGCGCTGGATAAGGCCTTTGGCGGTATCTATATCCCCACAGGCACCCCCCTCACCGGCAACACTCCCCAGGAGCTTGCCGATTGCATCTATGAACTGGCGCTGCAGACCTATGAAGCCAAGGAAGCCCAACTGGGCGACAGTATGCGGGAACTGGAACGGGTGGTTATGCTCCGGGTTGTAGACGAATACTGGATGGATAACATCGACGCTATGGACGATCTGAAGCAGGGTATTGGTCTGCGGGCCTACGGTCAGCACGACCCTGTGGTTGCCTACAAAGAAGAAGGCTATCAGATGTTCGAGGCGATGATTACCTCCATCCGAGAGGAGACCATTCGCCGTTTGTTCCTGGTGCAGGTAAGACCCTCCGTGGAAATCAAGCGGGAAAAGGTCGCCAAGGAGACCGGTGCGGTAGGCTCCGGAGAGTCTATTGTGAAAAAGCAGCCTGTCCGTGTTACCGGTAAGGCCGGTCCTAACGATCCCTGCCCCTGCGGCAGTGGCAAAAAGTATAAAAAATGCTGTATGCAGAAGGATAAAATGAATTGACAATGGACAACGGACAATTGACAATTCAAGCCGAAAATATCTCCGCGCCTCACGGGTTTACTACCCGGTTGGGTGGTGTGAGCCAAGGATATTTGAGCAGTCTCAATTTGGGTATGCATCGGGGAGATTCCCCGGAAAATGTGGCGGAGAATTACCGCCGATTAGCAGCTGCCATTGGCTTTTCCACCGAAAAACTGGTGCTTGCCAATCAGACCCATTCGGATGTGGTGCGGGTGGTGACGGAAGATGACTGCCTTGGCAGTCTGTCCCATCGGGATTATCCGGAGTGTGACGGTCTCGTGACCAACACGCCCGGTATTGCCCTGATGGTCTTTGCTGCCGACTGTACCCCGATTTTACTCCACGACCCGGTCACCGGCGCCGTAGGCGCTGTCCATGCCGGCTGGCGGGGCACAGCCTCGGGAATTGTAAAAAACGCAGTGTACACGATGGTTTCCGCTTTTGGCTGCAAGCCCGCAAATATCTGCGCCGCCATTGGTCCGAACATCGGCCCATGCTGCTTTGAAACTGACGCAGATGTACCGGAGGCGATGGTCTCCGCCTTGGGTGAAGACGCAAAACCCTATATTCAAGCTCGTGGAGACAAATTTCACGTGGATTTAAAGCAAATGAACGCCCTGTGGCTGCGCCGCAGCGGCGTAAGCAATATCGAAATTTCCAAGCGCTGCACCGCCTGTTCTCCGGAACTGTTCTGGTCCCATCGGGTGACCAAGGGAGAACGGGGTTCTCAGGGGGCAGTCATCTTATGCAAAGGAGGGAGCATATGAAACGGTTTTTTACGCTGACACTTTGTGTGTGTCTGCTCCTTGCCGGTTGCGCAGGCAACAAGGGGCAATATACTCCCACCGGTGACGGACTGAGCTATGAGGACGACTACACCGGTCCCCAGAACAAACCCCAAACCGAAGAGAATACCCAGACCCTCTCCCTGCCCTATTATGCCGACCGTTCTCTGAATCCCTACGCCTGTGAGGATTATACCAACCGGGCGCTGCTGTCACTATTGTTCCAAAGCCTGTTTGTAACAGACCGGGATTACGTGACCCAGCCCCAGCTTTGCAAAACCTACACGGTCAATCCCGAGCTGAAAAGCTACACGGTCTATCTGGAAAACGCCACCTTCTCCGACGGCACACCCCTGACGGCAGACGATGTGATCACCAGCCTCAATGCCGCCCGGGCAAGCAATTTCTATGCCGGTCGTTTTCTCCATATTACGGAGATTCTTCCCACAGCCGACGGGGGCATCACCTTCAACCTGGACACTCCCATGGAGAATCTGCCCCTGCTGTTGGACATTCCCATTGTAAAAGCAACAGAGGTAGCTGTGGACAGACCCTTGGGCACCGGTCCGTATATCCTCTACTCCGCCGCCGGCGGCGAGAGTCTAAAAAGACGGACGGACTGGTGGTGCAACCCCAAAATGGCCATTACTGCCGACACCATCACCCTGTTTGCCGCCAATTCCACCACCCATATCCGGGATCAGTTTGAGTTCGAGGATTTGAGCCTTGTATGCGCTGACCCCGGCTCTGACCGGTACGCAGATTACCGGTGCGACTACGAGCTATGGGACTGCGAAAATGGTATTTTTCTGTACCTGACTACCAGCCGCAACAGCACCGTTTTCTCCAACGATGCGGTGCGGATTGCTCTGACCCACGCCATTGACCGGGATATGCTGGTAGAGGACTACTACCGGGGCTTTGCCCGAAGCGCCAGCCTGCCCGCCTCCCCTCTGTTCCCCTATTACAGCCAAAATCTGGCGGATAAGTACAGCTACGACAGCGTGAAATTCCTGGATGCCGTGAAGGACAACGGTATGGAGGGCAGTACCATCGTATTTCTTGTGAACAAAGACGACAGTCTGCGGCTGCGGGTCGCACGGGCGATCTCCAAAATGCTCACCGACTGCGGTCTTGTGGTAGAACTGAAAGCCATCAGCGGAAACGCATACACCGAGGCGCTGAAGTTCCGAAATTTCGACCTGTACCTGGGTCAGACACGGCTGTCCCCCAATATGGACCTGTCCGCGTTTTTTGAAACCTACGGGGCCTTAAGCTGGGGCGGCGTGAACGATTTGGGCGCTTATGCCCTGAGCCTGCAGGCGCTGGAAAATCACGGTAACTACTTCACCCTCCACAAGCAGGTGATGGACCGGGGGCTCTTTTGCCCTATTCTGGTGCGCAGCTACTCTGTTTACGCCATTCGCGGTCTTTTATCCGACCTGACACCCGCCCGGGACAATGTATTTTTCTATTCTACGGGAAAGTCGCTGGAAAACGCGAAAATTGCATAATTTCACCAATTTGCAGGGTTTACACCGTTGTGTGTGCCCTGCAAATTGCTTATTTCCGGAAACTGCGGAAATTGTGGTTTCTCTAAGGAAATCAATTCTTTTGATTGCTTGCTTTTCCACCGCCCTTTTTTCGACAAATGGTTGCAAAACATCTGTTATTGTGCTATAATACCACCATATTATAATTGCTTGTATTATGTGAATGACACAGCAGTCATTATTCAAAATATATAGAGAGTGAGAGAATTGCTATGCATCACAAAAAAAGACAACTCTCCGGCGTAAAAAGCCTGATTCGAAGCCTGGAAGGCATTTTGGAAATTTTGATTCTCGCCTTCGTCTATTATGCCACCTGGCGCCGCGGCTACGACGGCGACCTGTTCCCCGCCTACTTTGGCTTCGGCAAGTATGTGCTTGCCGGTGTGTACGGTTTGCTGGTACTGGTATTGTTTTTTGCCTTTGACGGCTTTAAATTCGGTTATCTGCGGCGGCTTGACGCGTTGCTCAGCCAATGGATTTCTCTGTTTATTGCCAATTTTATTACCTACTGGCAGCTGTGCCTGATTGCCAATGTGTTAATCACCCCCGTACCTATGCTAATGCTGATGTTGATTTCCGCAGTCATTGCCCTGGTATGCGTGATCTTCTATACCTGGCTGTATCATCGGCTGTATGTACCCAAGAATATGGCGATGGTTTTAGGCCGGGATGATGCGGTTACACTAAAATTCAAGATGGAAACCCGTCCCGACAAGTACCACATCGGCAAGCTGATTCCCATAGAGGACGGCTTTGAGAGCATCTGTCAGCAAATCGCAAATTATGACGCGGTGATTATCAACGACGTGCCTGCGCAGATTCGCAATGACATTTTGAAATTCTGCTACCGGAACCATATCCGCACCTATGTCACTCCCAAGCTCAGCGATATTATCGTTCGGGGCGCTACCAGCATTAACCTGTTCGACACCCCGCTTCTGCTGGTTAAGGGCAACGGTTTGACTCCCTCTCAGCGGCTTTTAAAGCGGATTATGGATCTGCTGATTTGCCTGCCCGTCGCTGTGATTGCGCTGCCCTTTATGCTGCTGACCGCCTTGGCCATCAAGCTGGAGGACGGCGGCCCTGTGTTCTTTAAGCAAAAGCGGGCAACTCTGGGCGGCAAGAGTTTTGAAATTCTGAAGTTCCGCAGCATGATTGTAGATGCAGACAAAATCGGCAATCAGGCCGGCGCCACCAGCGATGACCCCAGAATTACCAAGGTTGGTCGCATTATCCGCGCCACCCGTATCGACGAGTTGCCCCAGCTGCTGAACATTATCCGGGGAGATATGAGTATCGTAGGTCCCCGTCCCGAGCGAGTGGAGCATATGGAAAAATACGGCAAGGAAATTCCCGAATTTAATTTCCGTACCAAGGTAAAGGGCGGCCTGACCGGTTTTGCCCAGATCTACGGCAAATACAACACCTCCCCTTACGATAAACTCCGTCTGGATATGATGTATATCGAAAACTATTCCTTCATCCTGGACATTAAGCTGATTCTGATGACCATTCGGATTATGCTCTCCAAGGAAAGCACCGAAGGCTTTGACAAGGTAGAGGAAGCCGAACGTATGAAAGAAGAAGTGCTCCAGCAAATGCACGAGGAACGGGAGAAAGAAGAGGCTGTGCCCGGCGCAGGAAAATAAACGAGGAGATTGCAAAACATGAAGCGAATTTTGATGTTCTGCCCCAGTTTTTTCGGATATGACAAAAAAATTGCGGAAGCCTTGCGCAGTCAGGGCCACGAAGTAGACCTATACGATGAACGGGTTAGCAACAATGTCCTTGCCAAAACCTGTATTCGCTATAATGTAAAGCTGTTTCATCCGGTCCTTGACCGCTATATTTCCCGGATTATTGCGGAAAATACCCACAAGACCTACGATTACATTTTCATTATCAAGGGCGAAGGGTTAACCAAAAAAGGTCTGTCTATGCTTCGCAGCGCCTATCCCGAAGCCAAGCAAATTTTGTATTTGTGGGATTCTTTGGATAACATTGCCGACGGTCTTTCCAAAATCGGCCTGTACGACAAAGTCCTGACCTTCGATCCGGACGATGCCAAGCAGTATAACCTGCATTTTCGTCCGTTGTTTTATCACAAAGGCTTCTCCGGCAAAGCAGAGCCGGCAGAATTCAACTATGACATTGCCTTTATCGGCACTGCCCACTCCTCTCGCCCGCGCATCGTCAAGGCTCTGACCCGGCAATGCGAAGAAAAGGGTCGAAAATTCTATTCCTATCTGTTTACCCCTCATTATCTGGTTTACCTTTACAACAAGCTTCTTAACAAGGAATACCGAAATGTAAAGTGGTCGGATTTGCGCACCCAACCTCTGCCCGCGCAGACCGTCCGTGAGGTTTATGACACTTGCCGCTGTGTGCTGGATGTGGAGCACGGCAAGCAAAGAGGTCTTACCATGCGCACCATCGAAATGCTGGGTATGGGCAAAAAGGTCATTACCACCAATGCGCTGATTGCCCAGTACGACTTTTATGATCCCCGGAACTTTTTCATTATCGACCGCGCAAATCCTGTTTTGGATATGTCCTTTCTGGATACCCCTTATGCCCCTCTGCCAGAGGAAACACAGAGCAAGTACAGCTTGGATTCCTTCTTGAAGGAAATTTTTGAATTTGGAGTTGAATTGTAATGACAAAACGCGTCTTAGTGACCGGCGCCAACGGATATATCGGAACCCATGTGGTGCAGCAGCTGCTCAGCCGTGGCTTTGAAACTGTGGCCTGCGATATTTGCACAGACCATGTTCCTTCCGGAGCAAAAACATTGATCGCAGATATTTTTGATCCCGCGTGTGATGTGATGGCTTTGGCAGGTAACCCCGATTGTCTGATCCACTTAGCTTGGCGCAATGGCTTCCAGCACAACGCAGACTCCCATATGCAGGATCTGCCCCGCCATATCGACTTCCTGAAGAGAATGATCGACGGCGGCATTTCCGCCATCAGCGTAATGGGCAGTATGCATGAGGTCGGCTACTGGGAGGGCGCCATCGACGAAAACTCCCCCACAACCCCCCTTTCTCTCTACGGAATCGCCAAAAATGCCCTGCGTCAGGCAATGGAACTGTTGACAAAGAACACCTCTGTCAGCTTCCACTGGCTCAGAGGCTACTATATATACGGTGACGATGCCCGCAGCAATTCTGTGCTGGGCAAGATCACCCTTGCTGCGCAAAACGGCCAGGAAACCTTCCCCTTCACCTCCGGCAAAAATTTGTACGATTTTATTTCTGTGGATCAGCTGGCTGAGCAGATCGTGGCTGCTGCCGTGCAGGATGAGATCACCGGTATTATCAACTGCTGCTCCGGCAATCCTATTTCTCTGGGCGAGATGGCAGAAAAGTTCATCAAGGACAACAATCTGAACATCAAGCTGCAGTACGGCGCTTTCCCCGACCGGGCTTACGACTCTCCCGGTGTATGGGGCGACGCCACCAAGATCCGGAAAATTTTATCAAAATAACAGAGGATTCCTATGGCTACTTACAGCTTTTCCGAACTGGTAAAAAATGCATATTCTTTGGTTTTGACCAAGGTATTTGACAAGCCTGCCCGTCTGATTCGCAGACCTGTGTATATTCGCGGCAGAAAGGGTATGGCTTTTGGCAAGGGCTTTACCACCGGCTATCGCTGCCGGTTTGACTTAATGGGCAATGGCATCACCCTCCAACTGGGAGAAAACTGCAAGATCGGCGACAATGTACATTTTGTTGCATCCCAGCAGGTAACCGTGGGTGATAATTGTCTGCTGGCCAGCCATATTTTTATCAGCGATACCAATCACGGCACAGGCTCTGACGACCCCACCACCCCACCGGATGACCGTCCCTTGACCGGCAATCCTGTTTCCATCGGCAACAATGTGTGGATCGGCGAGGGTGTTGCGGTTCTGCCCGGCGCCAAAATCGGCGACGGCTGCATTATCGGCGCGCACGCAGTGGTAAAGGGCGAGATCCCTCCCTATACCGTAGCTGTCGGCGCGCCTGCAAAAGCTATCAAAAAATACAATTTTGAAACGAACACTTGGGAGCGTTGTTGATATGTCTTACGCCATTGATGTTATAGTCCCCGTATACAACCGGGCGCATTGTATTGCAAATCTGGTTGCCGAGCTAAAAAAGCAAACCTTTCAGGATTTTCGTGTTATCTTCGTGGACGATGGCTCCACCGACAACTCTTGCGATGTCATTGACGAGCTGCTCCCACAAGCAGGTTTTCCATACACCATCATCCGGAAAGAAAACGGCGGCGCCGGTTCTGCCCGGAACGCAGGCCTTCGCGCTGCTACCGCAGAGTGGATCAGCTTTGTGGACAGCGATGATGCCCTGCAACCGGAATTTCTGGAATACTTCTATACCGCAGCAACCCAAACCCACGCAGACATTAGCATTTGCAGTCTGCAAATGATTCCCGAAGGATCCGGACAGACCCCTGCGCCTTTAGGCCCTCTGACCTATCACAAGCTCTCAGCGGCAGATGGTATGCGGATCTTTTGTTCCAACTGGATCGGCCCATACTGTGTTTTTATGAACCGCCGGTTCCAACAAGAAAACAGTCTGTTTTTTGATGAAGCCTGTACCTACTGTGAGGACGCGCCTTTTATAACAAATGTTATTGCCGCTGCCCACACCATCGCCCACATCCCTCTGGAAACCTACATCTACTACACCTATCAAGGCTCGTTGAGCCGTAGTCCGCGGTTGGACAAGTTCAAATCCGCCATCGAGAGCTTCCGGAAAGTGGAATACCGTCTTGCGACCGAAGATTCTGATGTGGCCCGGGTCTTCACCCAAATGGGCGGCATCCGTTATTACATTGCCACCCTCCGCCGGGGCGCAGTGCAAATGGATTATAAGAATTTTATTGCCCTGGCCAAACTGGTGGATCTGCCCCGTTATAAAAATAATGTGCAATATCTGCAGCAGCGGAATCAGCAGCTGGCCTGCAAGATCGCACTGTTTTCCAAAACTGTTTTTTACTACACTGTCCGATTACTGTTTAAAGATTGAGGTGATTTTCGTTGACGATAGGCATAGCAGTTGCCCTGTATAACGGCATGCGTTTTTTAGAGGAACAACTGGATACCCTTCGCCTGCAAAGCCGCCCCGCGGATAAGGTCGTGCTTTGCGATGACGGTTCGACCGACGGCACCCCGGACTTTGTCCGTTTCTACATTGAACAACACAGCCTGCAGGAAAGCTGGCTGATTATCCAAAACCCCACCAATCTGGGGTATATCCGCAATTTCTACAAGGCTATGGATCTGTGCGGAACAGACCTTATTTTCCTGTCAGACCAGGATGACATCTGGCAGCCGGATAAACTGGAAAAAATGACAAACATTATGAAAAGCCGCCCGGAGATCAACCTGCTCAGCTGCCGCTATGGCATTATCGATGCCAACGGCCAGATTCAGCAGAGCTTTGTGGAAGGCGCTGCCCGTGAGGACGAGCAGGCCTTGCCCATTCACACAAAAGATATTATGCAAGCCTACCGATGGCCGGGTATGATCCTGTGCGTCAGAGGGGACTTTTTCCGCGCCCTTTTGCCCCGGATCGATGGCTGCAATGTGGCCCACGACTTTATGTTCTGTATGTGCGCCGCCGATACAGAGAGCTTCTTTGAATACGGCTATTTAGGCGCTTATCACCGGCGGCACGACAACAACACCGCCCGGGAGGAACACCGCATCAGAAAGCTTCTGAACAGGGAGCGAAAGCTTACGGAAATCGCCGCAACCAAGTGCTTGTGGCAGAAATTCCTGTCTGCTGATCTTCCCCTGCAGGACTCAACACGCCAATTATTGACCCGACGGCTGACCTCTCTGCAAGCCCGTGAACAAGGCCTTGCAAACAGAAGCCTGGGGCAAATTCTGTCTGTTTACCGAAATGATCCCGATCATTTCCTTCGTGCAAAATCTCTTGTTTGCGATCTTTGGCTGGTTTTATTTGGCCGTTACCGCTAACATATCAAAGGAGTGATTCGAAGTTGAAAGAAAATAACAAGCATTGCCAAACGCTGACATGGTGGGACAGGCTTTCTGTTATTCTGCTGTGCGCGGTTATGTTTGACTGCTGCATTTTCGGCGCTGGCGAGTTGATTTCCGTTGGTCCTTTGGGTTTTCGGCAAATATTGCTTCTTTTGCTGGGCGTTTGTTGCATCCCTGCCATGTGGGAGAGAAAGAAAGAATTATTCAGCAGCAAGTATATCTGGTCGGTCGTGGCCTTTTTTGTATGGATGGCCTTTTGCGCTTATTGTGGCATCCTGAACAACAACAGGCATGTTTTTGTTGATTTTAATGCCTTTGTATATCTGCTTTTCGTTCCACTTGCAATCGTTACCCTGCGTTCCAAAGAACGGGTACAACTGCTCATGAAGGTGATGGTGGTAGGCTCGCTGATTTTGGCGGTTACTACCATATCCCATCTGGTGGTATACCTGATTGACCAGAAATTTTTACTGAAGCTTGCTTCACTTGAGTTGAAGCTGAATCTGGCCCGTATTGGTTCGATCTCCGCAAAAATCCCCCGGATCTATTTCTTGAGCGCGCTATATATGATTGCCGGCTGCGCTTTCAGTATCTACTTCTTGACCATACACAACGACAAAAAAGGCCGCTGGCTCTACTGCCTCACCCCCGGCTTGTCCCTTTTTGCCTTAATGATCTCTTATACCAGATCTGTTTTCCTTGGCGTTTTTATGGCAGTTTTGGTGGTGGTCGCTTATATCGTCATTGCCTTGGACAAGGCAGCAAAGAAGCGGTTTGTAAAGCAGCTCTGTGCCATAATTGCAATTTTCGCAATTGTAGTCGTTGCATTCTCTGCAATAACACAAACCAACTATTTGGCATATGCATTTTCCAGAGCATCTGTATCCTTCAACAATTCGACTTCTTTGGATACCCCGGAGCACACTGATCCGGAGGATACCGAGCCGGACGAATCGCTCTCTGAAGAGGAAATGCAGCAAAATATATATAACCAGACAACATCTCGGTCTGATGAGCTGCGCCAGTTGACCATTAAGGAATCCCTTGCCGATATCAAAGCCTCCCCTCTGATTGGATATGGATTGGGTTATACCGTTGCATCCCGGCCCGACGGAAACGAATACTCCTATTTGGATCTATGGCTAAAAACGGGTATTATCGGATTGCTTCTGTATTTTGTGCCCTTTGCCATGATCGTTGTGAATATCTTCCGCAAAAAGAACGATACCCTTTGCGACAGACACGAGAAAATCCTTTGGCTGGCATTCCTTTTGGGCATTATGGGATATTCCATTTTTAATCCGTATATCAATTCTGCATTGGGCATTTTTGCGTATGCCTGCGCAATCGCTGTGTGCAATAACAGAAAAACAAATTAAGACGAACAGATAGTTCAGTAAGGAGCGTTCCAATGAAAGGTATCATTTTGGCCGGCGGTTCCGGCACTCGTCTGTATCCTCTGACAAAGGTCACTTCCAAGCAGCTGCTTCCCATTTACGACAAGCCTATGATCTACTATCCTATGTCCGTGCTGATGAGCGCCGGAATCCGGGATATTCTGATTATCTCCACCCCCCAGGATCTGCCCCGTTTTAAGGAACTGCTGGGTGACGGTCACCAGTTTGGCGTGCAGCTGAGCTATGTGGAACAGCCCAGTCCCGACGGTCTGGCCCAGGCCTTTATTTTGGGCGCAGAGTTTATCGGCAACGACACTGTGGCGATGGTTCTGGGTGACAACATTTTTGCCGGTCACGGCTTAAAGCACCGCCTCCGCGCTGCCGTAGAAAACGCAGAAACCGGCAAGGGCGCTACTGTATTCGGCTATTACGTAGACGACCCCGAGCGTTTCGGTATCGTTGAATTTGATAAAGAAGGCAGAGCCATCTCCATCGAGGAAAAACCTGCAAAACCCAAGAGCAACTACTGTGTTACCGGTCTGTACTTCTATGACAACCGGGTAGTGGAGTACGCTAAGAATCTGAAGCCCTCCGCTCGCGGCGAGTTGGAAATCACCGATCTGAACCGCATTTATCTGGAGCAGGGTGAGTTGAATGTAGAACTGCTGGGTCAAGGCTTTACCTGGCTGGACACCGGCACACACGAGTCTCTGGTAGAGGCTACCAACTTTGTAATGACCATGGAAAAGCATCAGCACCGGAAGCTGGCCTGTCTGGAGGACATTGCCTACATGAACGGCTGGATCACCAAAGAGGATGTCATGGAAACCTATGAGGTTATGAAGAAGAATCAGTACGGCCAGTATCTAAAAGATGTGTTGGACGGCAAGTATATCGACAAGAAATAAGAAAAGAGGATATTGGCTATGACCATTATTGTTACCGGCGGCGCTGGCTTTATCGGCTCCAACTTCGTATTCCACATGCTGGGTAAGTACCCTGACTACCGCATCATTTGCCTGGACAAGCTGACCTACGCAGGCAACCTGTCCACCCTGGCTCCCGTGATGGATAACCCCAACTTCCGCTTTGTGAAGCTGGACATCTGCGACCGGGAGGGTGTTTACAAGCTGTTCGAAGAGGAAAAGCCCGATATCGTCGTAAACTTTGCTGCAGAGAGCCACGTGGACCGTTCCATTGAGAACCCCGAAATCTTCCTGCAGACCAACATCCTGGGCACCCAGGTGCTGATGGATGCTTGCCGGAAGTACGGCATCACCCGTTACCATCAGGTTTCCACCGACGAGGTGTACGGTGACCTGCCCCTGGATCGTCCCGACCTGTTCTTCACCGAGGAGACTCCCATTCACACATCCTCCCCCTACTCCTCCTCCAAGGCCGGCGCTGACCTGCTGGTTATGGCTTATCACCGCACCTACGGTCTGCCCGTCACCATCTCCCGCTGCTCCAACAACTACGGCCCCTATCACTTCCCCGAGAAGCTGATTCCCCTGATGATCGCCAACGCTCTGGCTGACAAGGCTCTGCCTGTCTACGGCGAGGGTCTGAATGTCCGTGACTGGCTGTATGTGGAGGACCACTGCAAGGCCATCGACCTGATTATCCACAAGGGTAAGGTTGGCGAAGTGTATAATGTAGGTGGTCACAACGAAAAGCAGAACATCGAGATTGTCAAGATCATCTGCAATGAGCTGGGCAAGCCCGAGAGTCTCATCACCCATGTGGGCGACCGGAAGGGCCACGATATGCGTTACGCTATCGACCCCACCAAGATCCACAACGAGCTGGGCTGGCTGCCGGAAACCAAGTTTGAGGACGGTATCAAGAAGACCATTCAGTGATATCTGGACAACAAGGAGTGGTGGCAGACCATCATCTGCGGTGAGTATCAGAACTACTACGAAAAAATGTACTCTAACCGCTAAGGAGTTATTATGAAAGTATTTGTCACCGGCGTTGCCGGTCAGCTGGGCCACGATGTGGTCAACGAGGTCTGCAGCCGCGGCTATACCGCCGTAGGCAGCGATATTGCGCCCGAATACAGCGGCGTACAGGACGGCTCTGCCGTAACCAAATGCCAGTATGTGGCCCTTGATATCACCAATAAAGAGGCTGTTTCCGCAGTTTTGACAGAAATTGCTCCCGATGTGGTGGTACACTGCGCTGCGTGGACCGCTGTGGATATGGCCGAGGACGACGACAAGGTAGAGAAGGCCCGCGCCATCAATGCAGGCGGCACCCAGAATATTGCCGATGCCTGCAAGGCATTGAACTGCAAGATGGTCTACATCTCCACCGACTATGTCTTTGACGGTCAGGGTCAGACCCCTTGGGACCCCGACTGCAAGGACTACAAGCCTCTGAATGTCTACGGTCAGACCAAGCTGGAGGGCGAATTGGCGGTTGCCAATACTTTGGACAAATACTTTATCGTACGTATTGCCTGGGTGTTTGGTCTGAACGGCAATAATTTCATTAAGACCATGTTGAATATCGGCAAAAAATATCCGGAATTACGGGTAGTAAATGACCAAATCGGCACCCCCACCTACACCTATGACCTTTCCCGTCTGCTGACGGATATGATTGAGACCGACAAATACGGCTACTACCACGCCACCAACGAGGGCGGCTACATTAGCTGGTACGATTTTGCCTGTGAAATTTTCCGTCAGGCAGGCTATGAAACCAAGGTAAATCCTGTTACCACAGAGGAATACGGTCTAAGCAAGGCCGCCCGACCCTTTAACAGCCGTTTGGACAAATCCAAATTGGCAAAAAACGGTTTTACCCCCCTGCCCACCTGGCAGGATGCCTTAACGCGTTATTTGAAGGAGATTGCTGAATAATGGGACAGATTACTGTTGAGAAAAATGTTGGCGGCATCGAGGGCCTGTGTGTCATTCAGCCCGCCGTTCACGGGGACAACCGTGGCTATTTTATGGAAACCTATAGCCAAAGAGATATGGCGGAAGCAGGTCTGGACATTCCCTTTGTTCAGGACAATCAGAGTATGTCCGTAAAGGGCGTATTACGTGGTCTGCATTTCCAAAAGCAGTACCCTCAGACCAAGCTGGTTCGCGCCATCAAGGGCAGCGTGTTCGATGTAGCCGTTGACCTGCGCGCCGGCTCTGATACCTACGGCAAGTGGTACGGCGTACTGCTCACCGAGGAAAATAAGAAGCAATTTTTGATCCCCAAGGGCTTTGCCCACGGATTTTTGGTGCTGACAGACACCGCCGAATTCTGCTACAAGTGCGATGATTTCTATCACGCCAATGACGAGGGCGGTCTGGCTTGGAATGATCCTGCCATCGGCATTCAGTGGCCTGAACTTGTAGGCGCGTACAAGGGCAGCGCCTCTAAAGAAGGCTATACCCTCTCCGACGGCACTCCCCTGAACCTCAGTGAAAAAGACCAGAAGTGGCTGGGTCTGGAAGAAACCTTTAAATTCTGAGGCGCGGATATGTCAGAGAGTAAGGCTTTACGTTCCGGTATCGGCTATACCATTGGCAACATCCTCATTAAGGGCATCAATTTTCTGACGCTGCCCATCTTCAGCCGGATTCTCTCCCAGGAGGAATTCGGTGTGTACAATGTATTTGTATCCTACGATACCATTTTGATTGTAATTATGGGTATGGCGCTCCACGCCAGTATCCAAAGCGCAAATTTGGAATTCCGTGGACAAATTAACCGGTACACCTCCTCCATTTCCCTGATATATGTGGGAAATCTTGTTCTGTTCTTAGCCATTACGGCGCTGTTCCATCGGCAGCTTTCCCGGTTGCTGGATATTCCGCCGACGGCTGTATTGCTGCTGGTGTTGGGCAGCTTCTCTTCTTCCCTGATTACTCTGTACAATACCCGGGTCAGCCTGGACTACGCCTACAAGAAATACCTGTTTGTTTCTGCCTGCACTTCCCTTTCCAATGTAGGCTTCTCCCTGTTTCTGATTCTCACTGTGTTCCAGGGAGAAAAGGCGCTGGGTCGTATTGTGGGTTCTATTGCGCCCCTCTTTATCATTGCTGTTATTATTCTGTTCTCCTTCTTCCGGAAGGAAAAACCTCGTCTCAATAAGTCATACTGGCGCTTTGGCATAAAATACAGTCTGCCCATTATCCCCCACGGCATCTCCCAGGTGTTGCTGGCTCAGTTTGGGCGGATTATGATTCGAAATATGGAGGGAGACGGTCCTGCAGGTATCTACTCCCTGGCGGCAAATATCCGGCTGATCCTCACCATCATTACCGAATCCATCGCCACCGCCTGGACCACCTGGTTTTATTCCCGTATGGATACCGATGACAAAAAGGGCATACGGCAGCGTTCCCTGCAACTGATGGGGCTGTTCTTTATTTTGACTGTAGGATTGATGGCCCTGTCCCCGGAGCTGGTATTTATTCTGGGTGGCAAGGAATATGATATGGCAAAATTCGTAGCCATTCCTATGATTTTGGATGCCTTTGTCCTGTTCCTGTATAACCTGATTGTTCCTGCTGAGTATTATTCCAAAAAAACCACCTTTATTATGATCGGCACGATGCTTGCAACTGTCATCAACATCGCCCTGAACTATGTGTTCATTCAGCGTTTTGGCTACCTGGCAGTCGGTTACACCACCCTGTTTGCATACATTTGCTACCTGGGGATGCACATCGTTATCTCACGGAAGTTGGTAAAATTTTTTGTATTGCCCTTGCGCTGGATTGCCGTTATGGGCCTGGCATTGGCAGGCTTGGCAGCGCTTGACCTGTGGCTGATTGACAATCTGCTCCTGCGGTGGGCTATCTGCGCAGCGGTAGTAATTCCCGTGGCATTGGTGCTTATGCGGAATTTTGCCGGCGGGGATATCAAGCAACTTCTCCGCAAAAAATAACAGAAAAGGAAGATCTTCTTATGAAAGCATTGACCCCCCGTGAAGTACAGCTGGGTGAGCTGGAGGTAATGAAGGCGCTGGATCAGCTTTGTGAAAAGCTGAATCTACGTTATTTCCTCACCTACGGTACCCTGCTGGGCGCTGTGCGGCACCAGGGCTTTATCCCTTGGGACGACGACATCGATGTGATGATGCCCCGTCCCGATTATGAGAAGCTGATTGCTTATATTATGGAGCACCCGGAGGATATCGCCCCTCTAAAGCTGATGCATTATAAGACAAATAAGAAATATATTTACCCCATTTCCCG
Organism: Faecousia sp.; assembly: GCA_045601715.1. Lineage (GTDB taxonomy): Bacteria > Bacillota > Clostridia > Oscillospirales > Oscillospiraceae > Faecousia. Next base: position 5,968 of record JAZSAD010000042.1, on the reverse strand, counting down.
TTTGTGCGACACCCGCTACCGGATTGACTATCAAGGCGCTGCCGACTACGGTCTGGGGCTGTTTGTGGATATCTATCCCCTGGACGGCTGCGGAAATTCTCCGGAGGAAGCCCAAAGCATTATGGACAGCAGCAAAAAGGCCATTACCATGATTGACCTTGCGGGCAAGGATAAGTTCTACTCCAGTGTTTCCGGCGGCGCTATCCGCAATGCGGCAAAGTTTATGGGGTATTGCTACGCCAAGCTGTTGGGCGCCCGGTATTTCTCTGCAAAGCTGGATGCTAGGAGTAGAAAGCGCCCCTACGAGAGTGAATATGTGAATCTCACCGCCTGGTCTACCGGTGTGAAACCCTTTAAAAGAGAGCTGTTTGCGCAGGTAGAGCGTATGCAATTTGAGGATGCTATGCTGTGCGTTCCCACCAGATACGATGAAATTCTGAAACAATGCTACGGGGATTATATGAAGCTGCCTCCCGCTGAGCAGCAGATTGCCCACCACTATTACACCGCATATCTTCTGGAGGATGAAAAGGTCTGATCCAAAAAAGGTAGGTAAAAAATGAAAATTATCGATTTTGATGTGATTTCCAATATGCACATTTCCCCCGTGGATTGCTATCAATGGGCCAGCGAAATGATTGAAAAAAAAGGCGATGCCCTTCTCCCTCCCAAAATTAGCCTGAAGCCCTTTGACGGTGTGTTCTGCAACGTGATGCCCTCCATCGTGGGAGAGGCCGGTGGCATTAAGGTAGTAACCCGGTATCCTGAACGGGTGCCGGCTTTAGAAAGCTTTTTATCCTTATTTGATGTGCAGACAGGTGAGGTGCTGGCTCTGATGGATGCCACCTGGATTACCGCTATGCGCACCGGCGCAGTTGCAGCTCACGCTATTATCCACCTTGCCAAATCCAATTTCTCCACCATTGGAATCGTAGGCTTGGGTAATACCTCCCGCTCTACTATGCTGGTACTGGCAGAGGTACTGAAGAACCGGAAGCTGACGGTAAATCTGCTGAAATACAAGGGTCAGGAAAAAGACTTTGCCCAACGGTTCTCTCAACACGAAAACCTCACCTTCCAAACGGTAGATACTCCTGAGGAGCTGGTGACCGGTTCCGATGTGGTAATTTCCGGCGTGACTTATGCGCCTACCAATTTCTGCAGTGACGAATGTTTCCAAAAGGGTGTGCTGGTGGTTCCTATTCACACTCTGGGCTTTACCAACTGTGATTTGTTCTTCGACAAGGTTTTTGCAGACGACTATGGCCATGTCTGCAATTTCCGTTACTTTAACAAATTTAAGAAATTTGCGGAAATGACGGATGTTGTCACCGGCAAGGTGCCGGGTAGAGAGTCTGACGATGAGCGAATTCTGGCCTACAACATTGGCATTTCTGTGCATGATGTATATTTCGCCAGCAAGATTTACTCTATGATTTCTGCAGATAGGAAGCTTCCGGAAGTACAATTGAACACACCGAAACAGAAGTTTTGGATTTAAAACGTATCCCCTGACAATCCTTTTCACGAAGGAATTGTCAGGGGTTTTTTCAATTTTGTTCAAAGCATGTATATTATACGGGGTTTTTGAAATATAAATGCGTTTATTGCAAAATATTATCATTGACTTTGTTCCAAATCAGTGTTACAATGACAAAAAATGAACCTTTAAAAACCAACCTGTATACAACGGCCTCACGGCCCCAGAGAAAGGATGTTTACTATGAACCACGCGCTTTCCCGTAAGCAGTTTGAAGTGCTTACCTTTTTAGAGAAAACCGAAGAAAAAGTCAATCAGCGGGATATCGCCAACGGAAGCGGTATGTCCCTCGGCTCTGTAAGCCGGGCTATGGCCTTTCTCACTGAGGCCGGCTATGTGAAGGGCAACAAATTGACAGAGGCAGGCTTTGCTGCTTTGGAGCCCTACCGGGTAAAGCGGGCAATCTTTATTGCCGCCGGTTTTGGCTCCCGTCTGGTACCCATTACCTTCAATACCCCCAAACCCCTGGTTCGTGTTCACGGCCAGCGCATCATCGACAGCCTGCTGGATGCCTGTCTGGAAGCCGGTATCAACGAAATTTATATCGTTCGCGGTTATCTGTCTGAGCAATTCGACCAGCTACTTTACAAGTACCCTATGATTAAGTTTCTGGAAAATCCCGTTTATAACGAAGCCAACAACATTTCCAGTGCCCTGGTTGCCAGATACCTGCTCTCCAACGCCTATGTATTTGAGGCAGACCTGCTGATCAGCAACCCCAAGATCATCAAGAAGTATCACTACACCTCCGATTTCCTGGCTATCAAGAAGGACCGCACCGACGACTGGTGCTTCGAGGTGAAGAACGGCATCATCGTAGAACAGAAGGTGGGCGGTCTGGACTGCTGGCAGATGGTGGGCGTTTCCTACTGGAATGAGGAGGACGGTCACAAGCTTTCCCAGGACATCGCAGAGGTATATACCACTCCTGGCGGCAAGGAAAGATATTGGGAGCAGGTGCCTCTGAATTACCGCAAGCAGAACTATGCAGTTGAAGTCCAGGAATGTTTTGATGAGGATATTGTGGAAATCGATACCTTCCGCGAGCTGAAGGCTATTGACAAGACCTACGATGTGTAACAACCATAAGAGGTGCTTACAATGAGTAATAATGAAAACAACACCCTGAAACGACAGCTCTCGCCCATGAATGTTTGGGCCATTGCTTTTGGTTGCGTCATCGGTTGGGGTTCCTTTATCAACCCAGGTAAGAAATTCTTGCCTAACTCCGGTGTGGCAGGCACTGCCATTGCTATGGTGCTGGGCGCTCTGGTTATGATTATCATCGCTGCCAGCTACGCCTATATGGTGCCTAAATACCCCAAGGCAGGCGGCGAATTCACCTTTGCAAAGGCTTGCTTCGGCAAGGGGGCCGCTTACCTGTGCGGCTGGTTCCTGGTTGCCGCTTACCTGACCAACGTGCCTATGAACAGCACCGCTATCGGTCTGATCGTGGACGGCATTGACGGAAAAGCAGATGTTTTGAAGTTTGGTTTCCACTACTCCATAGCAGGCTTTGAGATATATATGGGTGAAATGCTCCTGGCTATGGGTATTCTATTGCTATTTGGTTATTTGAACATTTTGGGCGTGCAGAAGGCTGGATTTATCCAGACCATTCTCTCCAGCTTGCTGATTATCTGCGTTGTAACGCTGTGCATTTCCGGCTTCGTCAGCGCCAAATCCAGCGGCTTGAATCTTGCTCCTCTTTGGGGCTTCGACAAGGCTGCCGCTATAGCCGCAAATGCCACCACCGCAAATATCGGTGAGTTTGCCCACGTGGGTACACGGGGTATCATTTCCGCTATCCTGGCTACCTTTGCTATTGCTCCCTGGGCATATGTTGGCTTTGACGCCATCCCCCAGGCTGCTGAGGAGTTTAATTTCTCCTTCAAGAAGGTCAGCGGTATTATGGTGGTTGCCATCGTATTCGGCTGCTTCGTTTACACCTCCAATAACACCGTTTCCGCCCTGGCATTGGAAAATTGGCCTGATCGTGTGATGGCTGGTGAGTGGGTACTGCTAGTTGCTGCAGAAGAAATGCTGGGTACTTTTGGTAAGGTGCTCATCGGCACTGGCGTTTCCTGCGCTGTGCTTTCCGGCATTATGGGCTTCTACCTGGCTTCCTCCCGTCTGATGTTCTCTATGAGCCGTGAGGGTTACCTGCCCAAGTGGTTCAGCGTGGTGGATAAGAAACACGGCACTCCCAAGAATGCAATGATTTTCTGCATTATCATCTCTCTGTCCGGCCCTATCCTGGGTCGTGAGGCTTTGGGTTGGTTTGTGGATATGTGCGCAATCGGCGCTTCCGTTGGTTATTTCTTCACCTGTGCTTCCACCATGGTGACTATGAAGCGGGACGGTGACGGCACTCCTTTCCTGAAGACTATGGCTGTAGTCGGTCTGGCATTCTCTATTGCCTTTGTGATTTTACAGCTGATTCCCATTCCCGGTCTGTCCGGCGTTCACTTCGGCAAGGAATCCTATATGCTGTTAGTGGTCTGGATTGTTTTGGGCCTGCTTTTCTACACTAAGCAGAAGAAGCAGTTTGAAGGTTAAAAAAAGAGCGACTTGGAATTTCCAAGTCCCTCTTTTTATAGTCTTTACAGAGTGGCAGCCATAACCGCCTTGATGGTGTGCATCCGGTTCTCCGCCTCGTCAAAGACGATGGACTGAGGACCTTCGAACACCTCGTCGGTGACTTCCATGCAGTCAGTGCCGAACTTGTCGCCCATCACCTTGCCGATCTTGGTATTCAGATCGTGGAACGCAGGCAGGCAGTGCATAAATTTGCACTGCGGTCCGGCAATCTCCATCAGCTCCTTGGTCACCCGGTAGTGGCTCAGCTCCCGAATGCGGTATCCCCAAACCTCCGCAGGTTCGCCCATAGATACCCACACATCGGTGTAGATCACATCAGCGCCCTTGACAGCGGTGGCAGGATCGGTGATGAATTCCAGCTTGGCGCCGGTCTGTTCTGCGATCTCCTGACAGGTCTCCCGCAGGCCCTTGTTGGGGAAGTAATCCTCGGGGGCGCAGGCCACAAAGTGCATACCCAGCTTGGCGCAGCCCACCATGAGAGAGTTGCCCATATTGTAGCCGGCATCACCCATAAATACAAGCTTCTTGCCCTTCAGCTGGCCAAAATGCTCCTTGATGGTCAAGAAGTCTGCCAGAATCTGGGTGGGATGGAACTCGTTGGTAAGGCCATTCCACACGGGAACATCGGAATATCTTGCCAGCTCCTCCACAATTTCCTGACCGTAACCACGGTATTCAATACCATCGTACATACGGCTTAAAACACGGGCGGTGTCGGCGATGGATTCCTTTTTGCCCATCTGAGAACCACTGGGTCCCAAATAGGTGACGGACATACCCAAATCTGCGCCGGCTACCTCAAAGGCACACCGGGTACGTGTGGAGTCCTTTTCAAACAGCAGGACGATGTTCTTTCCCTCGCACAGTTTGTGGGGGATGCCTGCCTTTTTCTTTGCTTTCAAATCCGCTGCCAGGTCGATCAAACCCAAGATTTCCTCGGGGGTGTAGTCCAGCAGCTTCAAAAAGTCTCTACCCTTCATCATCACAACACCTTAGATAAGAAATTCTGCAGACGTTCACACTTGGGAGCATCGAAAATCTCCGCAGGAGCGCCTTCTTCCGCAATCACGCCGTCATCCAAAAATACCACACGGTTGGATACTTCCTTTGCAAAGCCCATCTCGTGGGTAACAACCACCATTGTCATTCCGCCCCGGGCCAAATCCTTCATAACCTCCAGCACCTCACCCACCATTTCCGGGTCAAGGGCAGAGGTGGGCTCGTCAAAGAGCATCACTTCCGGCTCCATACACAGCGCGCGAACAATGGCAACACGCTGCTTCTGTCCACCGGAGAGCTGATTGGGGTAGTCCTTTGCCCGGTCAGCCAGACCCACTCGGTCAAGCAGCGCCAGCGCCTTCTCCTCAGCCTCCGCCTTGGGCAGCTTTTTCAGCATAATAGGAGCAAGGGTCAGATTGTCCAAAATGGTCAGATGGGGGAACAGATTAAACTGCTGGAACACCATACCCATCTTCTGACGGTGCAGGTTCAGATCAACCTTGTCGTTGGTTAAGTCAGCACCCTCAAAGAAAATGCTGCCGTCGGTGGGAATTTCCAACATATTCAGGCAGCGCAGGAAAGTGGATTTGCCGGAGCCAGAAGCACCGATAACGCACAGTACGTCACCCTTGTTAATATCGATATCGATCCCCTGTAGAACCTGGACATTTTCAAAGTCCTACTTCAGGCCTCTTACACTGATCATAACATTATTTTCCATCGCTCTTGCCAAGCCTCCTCTCCAAGATTGCCAGCAGGCGTGTCATCCCGACCACCACGATCAAATAAATGAGCGCAAGCACAATCAGGGGATTGACCGCGTCATTT
>JAZSAD010000041.1:0-5866 GCA_045601715.1 Faecousia sp. | reverse complement strand
TTACCTCTGCAGGCAGCTGTTCCAGCACATGAACAATTGCCAAATCGCCTTGTTTCATATCAATGACACCCAAACCGTAAGCTCGGGTTTCATCCCGACGGAAGGGGCGCTTTGCGGTCTCACCGGTGGGAAAAACCGTATCCACATGACCCACCAGCATTACATCATAGTGGTCTGCTTCTCTATTTTTTACAACGGTGCATCTGCCGGTTTGCTCGCCTACATCTACGTATTCTGCAATCCAGCCCTTTGCAACCAGACGGTCTGCCAGCCATTTACCCACAGCAGTGATGCCGTCGGGATTTCCCTGACCGCTGTCCATATTTACCAAAACTTCCAATTCCTGAAGAAACTTTTCCACATCTACCTGAATCAAAGCTGTTACCATTCCTTTCCTTTTTCTATCATTATAGCACAAAAGCGATAATCCATCAAGGCAAAACCTTGCACAAAATACTTATTACCTATTACTTATTACCTCAAAAAATCCCGCCCACCTACGTGAACGGGATTTTTTATTTCATAGCAGAATTAACCTGCTTTCAAGGGATAGGTGGCGTCCGGCTTGGAAAAAGACACCAAACCGGTGGATGCATAGTCACCTAAAAGGGATATTTCTGCTTTGGACACTTCACTATACGATTTTTCCGCGGGGATCTTGCCAAAAATCGCCCGGTATATCATATGCGCACCCACATAGCCGGCAAGGGGTGTGCTGTGTTTATGACTGTCCGCGATACAAAAATGCGACTGGTCTATTCCGCTGCTGATAAAGCTATCTATCTCCCCTTTCCAATCCAGAAACAGAGCAGAGGGATGCAACATACCGGCAGTTCCGATCAGAGAAGAGCTTTCGTTATGTGCCGGGAAAATCGCCAGTTTGGTATTGGAGGATGCGCAGGCATTTATCATATGCTCCAAATTGGTAACGCTTTCCAAATCATATAATCCGCACAAAATAACTGCCGCGTAATCACCGGAGCGGATACGACTCATCACACCATCATCCTGAACATAGGTGGTAATACGGGCGTACCCTCTGGATTGCGCTTCTACCGACAGGCTTGTGCCGCACATTTTCTGCAAAATAGAGCCTATCTTGGAGCTTCCCACAAAGCTGTTGCCCAAAATTAAAATACAATCCCGATCGTCTGCAAGTGGAAGGACTCCCATTTTGGGATCAGGCGCAGAAGTTTTCTTGGTCTTTACCATCATCTTCCACGCAGCGTCATCATCGATCTGCTGATAGGGTACAGTGATGATAATGGTTCTGCTGTTGCCTTCAGCTTCCTTATATTGGTAGCTTATGGTGCGAATATATGTCGTCTCGCCATCAGAGGCAACACGGTTGATATGGCTTGTCATTGTAACACCGGACATTTCCACACTGTCTTTGTGGACACTCTTCGATGCGTCTACATCCGCGGACGCGGAAACCGCAACGCTGCCAATGACCTTTGACGACTGGAGAATGTTATAGCCCTGATCGCTTTTCTTCAGCGTCCAGTTTTTCGGGAACATAACATGGATTTGGGTTCGACTGTTGGATACACAAAAGGTAACCTCCTGAAGATTTGTGATCTTCTCGCAGGAAATGTTTTTATAAGAATCTTCCTGCTCAGGAGTAGATGCCGATTCTGTGTTTTTGGACGATGCGGCAGCATCTGAGGTTGCGGAAGATGCCACAGTGTCCGCCGTTCCGGAAGGGGAGTTCGACTGCAAAGACGTTTCAACCTTTTTGCATGCAGATGCCAAAAAAATGTACAACAAACACCAGGCAATGATAATCGCTTTTTTCAATTTCCTCACTCCTTTTGTTTTATACCGCGTCATTCTTCTCTCACTGTGATTATACCGCAAAAAGAGAGCAAAATCAACTACTTATTGGTGTATTGTATCATTTAAATAAACACACACTATGCAAAGCTATAGACCGTTATTGGTTAATATGATTGTACACCATCTTCGGTTATTATGTCAATAGGGAGGATTGAAATTTATGATTTCCTATGACAAGCTTTGGAACACAATGAAAGAAAAAGGTGTCACCCAGTATACACTAATTAAAAAGTATCACATCAGCCCCGGGCAAATCACGAGATTAAAGCGAAACGAAAGTGTAAGCACCCATACGATCGAAATATTCTGCAAAATTCTAAAGTGTAATGTTGAAGACGTTATGCAATTCATAGACGATGAAAACATGTGAAAAGCGGCAGAGCGACAATACCACTTACTAAAGGCGAATATAACTGAAAAAACTCCTGTTCTTTCGAACAGGAGTTTTTTCTGGAGGTACCTCCCGGATTTGAACCGGGGAATAAGAGTTTTGCAGACTCTTGCCTTACCACTTGGCCAAGGTACCATATGAAATAAGGAACGCTGAGCGTTCCTTATCTTTTTTTGGAGCGGGTGATGAGGCTCGATCTCGCTACCTCCACCTTGGCAAGGTGGCGCTCTACCAGATGAGCTACACCCGCATCTTGGTGCCGACCGTCGGAATCCAATTTCTTCGATTCCGATGCAGTCAGTACTTGGTGCCTCCGGTCGGAATCGAACCAACGACACGTGGATTTTCAGTCCACTGCTCTACCAACTGAGCTACAGAGGCATATAGAGCAGAGCATTCGCTCTGCTCTGATGCGTTATTTGGCGACCCGGAACGGACTCGAACCGTCGACCTCCAGCGTGACAGGCTGGCGTGCTAACCGACTGCACCACCGGGCCAAATATGGTGGGAACAACAGGGCTCGAACCTGTGACCTCCTGCTTGTAAGGCAGATGCTCTCCCAGCTGAGCTATGCTCCCAAACATCGCCGCATCTCAGCGACGTGGTTTATTATACACATAGACCATATATTTGTCAAGAGGTTTTTTTGTTTTTTTCATTGATTTTTTATCAGCCGTTCGGGAGTGTCCGAACGGCTGATAAATAGGATTATTCCTTTTCTAATTCCTCTACCTTTGCCATCAGCTGTTCCAGCAGATCCTTCATGCCCCGCTTAGCCAAAACCTGGGGCAAATCGAAGCCGGAGCCGCGATTTCCTTCAATCAGCAGAGGTCCGTCAGGGGTGATTGCCACATCCCAGCCAACAAAGTGAATCTGGTCGTTTACCAGCGCTGCCTCCAGGCAAAGCGCCTTGATTTCTTCCCAATAAGGAACTGCATAACCATCATACCGGACACCGGTGGAACTGCATTCCACCCAGTTCAGCTTCTTATCCACGCCGTGGCCGGTAAGCTTGCCGGTTTCCATATCGATGAGCACTGCGCTGCCACCCATATGGAAATTGTCCACAACGCCCTTGCCGGAGCCGATACGGGTTGCCGCATACAGCAGCCATGACTGACCCTTTGCCGCGCCGGTCATCACACGCAGAGTGTTTACGCAGCCGGGACACAGCGCCTCCCAGGCCGGGTGCTGCTTTACCAATTCCTCCAGGCAGGCTTTGGTATCTACCACTTCCTGATAGAAGGCTTTTCTGTCAGCAATTTCCCCGGTGACATATTTGGCAACATCCTTACCGCCCAAACCGATCTGTGGCTTGTAGATAAACACATCATGGCGGTCCAGAAACGCCTCAAAAGCCTCATAACCTGCCTCAGGATCGTAGTAATCCCGGCGGGTATATTTGCTGTAATTCTTGTGGAAATTCGCCTTGTTGGAGATATAGGGCGACCACTTGATATTGGAAAGCTTGGTGATCACCTTGTCCACATAGCCGATGCTTACATAGGTTTTCCGCTGAGCGTGCTTTTTCTCATAGAAACGGTAATTCAGGTAGTCCTGCATACCGGAGCCGTAGCGCAGCATGCAGATGGCTGTATCCAAGAACATAAACCAGGCAGGCTTATGGGTTTGTTTGGACAGAACCTTTAAATCATCGTAATAGCGCTTATAATTGCCCTGCAAGGCAAAGCTGATCAGTCCCATATTACGCCTCCTTCATTTTAGCAAGCAACTGCTGGATATCAGCCGGTGTAAACAGGTATTTTTCGTCACAGAACTGGCACTCCACAGAAAAATCCTTTCCCTCGTTCATAATCTCAGTCAGTTCTTTTTCGCCCAGGCTGATGAGCGCGCCCTCCACCCGCTGGCGGGTGCAGTAGCACTTATATTCCACGGGGGTGGTCTCCATAAATACCACGCCCAAGTCGCCGCAAACCTGACCCAGGATATCCTCGGGGGTCAATCCGGCTTCCAGCATCGCAGTGACTGCGCCTGCCCGCTTGATACCGCCTTCCACCTTATCGATGGTTTCGTCCGGCGCGCCGGGGAGGAGCTGAATCAGGTAGCCGCCTGCCACCTTGACACTGCAATCCGTATCCACCAACACACCAAGGGCGCAGGCGGTGGGGGTCTGCTCGGACTGGGCAAAGTATGCGGTGACATCATCACCAATTTCACCGGAAACCAGCGGCACAGAGCCAACGTAGGGCTCTTTCATCTGTAAGTCACGAATAACCGTCAGCATACCGTCAGTTCCAACTGTTGCACCCACGTCCAGTTTGCCGGGGTATTTCTCTGCCAGGGGGACATTGGGCTCGTATACATAGCCACGGACATTGCCCACGGGGTCGGACACACAGACGATGGTGCCGATGGGGCCATCGCCCTTGATCTGCAGGGTCATAGAACCGTTTTCCACTTTTTGCATATTGCCCATCATAGATGCTGCCGTCAGCGCCCGCCCAAAGGCCGCGGTAGCATTGGGGGCGGTTTTATGAATCGCTGCGCCCCGACGGACCAGTTCCGTGGAACGGATAGCCACCACCTTTACAAAGCCATCCATACTCATTCCACGCACTAAATAATCGTTCATTTGATTTTACCCTTTCTTGCCTTTAAGTAAATTCTCTGTTCCCCTGCCTGGGGCGGTGTTAGCTTCCGGTCACCAAAGACCTCAACACCGGTAAAACCTGCGTCCTTCAGGTAGGACACAAGCTGATGGGCGCTATAAGCATATTCCCGATGCTCCTCATAGCTGCGATTCCACATATTTCCCTGTCTTTGGAACAGGTCCATCCAATAGGTGCAAATATTTGTTTCGTCGTCAAATTCGCCCCGCCAGACGCAGTATACGTCATCATCCTCGTCCAGAAATACTTGACCGTCCATCGCCCTCAGCTTTTCCGGTGTGTTCACATCAAAGATAAAGAAACCGCCGGGATTCAGGGCTTTATAAATCCGTCGGATGGCTTCCTCACAGTCTTTTGGGTCTGTGATATAGTCCATACTGTCCAAGGCGCAGACCGCCAAATCAACGCCACGGGGTAAACGTAATTCCTGCAGCTTTTGACAGACGAACACAGGGCGGTTCGTTAGGTCCTCCGCCTTCTGGGTCGCCATACAGAGCATTTCCTGGGACATATCCACACCGGTTGTCCGCAAGCCTTTTTTTGCAAGGAGCAAGGTTACAGAGCCTGTGCCGCAAGCTAAGTCCACTGCGGTACGAGGCGACAGACCCTCTCTGTCCAAAAGCTGCCAATAAAACGACACGGTGGCTTCATAATCCACATCGTTGGTCAGCCGGTCGTAGCTGGCTGCCAGTTCACGGTATGCGTCCATAGTACACTCCTCTCACCCTAGAAAAAAGGCATCCCGAACGGGCCGTCCGGGATGCCGCATAAGTTTCAATTAGCGATTGAAGATGTCGAAGATTGCGTCAATATCGTCGCTGACCTTAGCGCTGGTGCCGGAGGTCTTTGTCTCAACCTCAGCTTCCTTCTGCTCAAAACCGGTAGCAATAACGGTAACACGCATCTCGTCCTCGAACTCCTCGGAGGAAGTTGCGCCAAAGATAATGTTGGCATCAGGGTTGGCAGCTTCCTGCACAATGCCGGCAGCGGTCTCAACCTCGTCCAG
>JAZSAD010000040.1:0-5770 GCA_045601715.1 Faecousia sp. | reverse complement strand
TCTTCTCCTGGTTGATACAAGCCAAAGACGAGGTTGCAGAGAAATAAGGCATAGGACACATAGTTGCGCCGTGGGTCATGGAAGATGTCATAGACAGGGTCATGCCGAAGCAGTGGAACATAGGCACCTGAATCATCATCCCGTAGGCGGAACTCAGGCCCATCCGGTCACCAATACACTTGCCATTATTCACCACATTGTAGTGGGTTAACATAACACCTTTAGGGAATCCGGTAGTACCGGAGGTGTACTGCATATTGCAAACGTCATCGGGCCTTACGGCGGCGGCCATCTGGGCCACCTGCTCCCGGCTCACCAGCTCATATCTTGCCATTGCCTCGTCAAAGGTCAGACATCCCGGCTGCTTGAAGCCAACGGTAATCACGTTCCGCAGGAAGGGCAGCCGCTTACAGTGCAAGGGCTCACCTGCTTTGGTCTTGGCGATCTCCGGACACAGCTCGTTGATAATTTGGGCATAATTAGAGTCCAGGCAAGAGTCGATCATTACCAAAGTATGGGTATCGGACTGGCGGAGCAGATACTCCGCTTCGTGGACCTTATAGGCAGTATTCACCGTCACCAGCACCGCGCCGATTTTGGTGGTTGCCCAGAAAGTGATGTACCAGGCAGGCACATTGGTTGCCCAAATGGCCACCTTGGAGCCGGCTTTCACGCCCATAGACACCAAGGCTCTTGCAAACCGGTCCACATCCTCCCGGAACTGGGCATAGGTACGGGTATAATCCAAGGTGGTGTACTTAAAGCAGTACTGGTCGGGGAACTCCTCCGCCACCCGGTCCAAAACCTGAGGGAAGGTGAGATTAATCAGCTCGTCCTTCTTCCAAATGTACTGACCGCTGCCGTCGTGGTTAAAATACAGGGTCTTTTTCTTGCCGCGGGGACTTGCAAAGCGGCTCATGAAGTTAACAAAATAGGGGAAAATAATCTCCGGGTCCTGCAGATCCTCCAGCCACTCCGGCTTCCACTCCAAGGAGATAAAGCCGTCATAGTTCACAGAGGACAGGGCAAGCATCACGTCACCGATAGGCATTGTACCCTCGCCGATAAGCTGATAGATGCCGTTATCGTCAGAGTCCCGCAAGTGGACGTGGGCAACATAAGCGCCCAAATTCTTAATGGTAGCATCGCTGCTCTCACCAAAATCCCGGTAGGGGTGATGCACATCCCAGAGCGCAGCCAAATAATCGCTGGCAAACCGGTCTAAAAGTCTGCGAAGTCTGGCGGTGTCGGCATAAATGCCGCTGGTTTTGAGCAATATGGACACGCCCAGCTTTTCTGCCTTTGGCAGCAGCTGTTCCAGCTTCTCGATCACAACCGCCTCGTTATCCTGCAATGCGCAGCAGACCACGTAGGCAACCTGTGTATTATGGGCAACCTCCATCAAATTAGAGAGGGTCTCCACCGCATTGGGGTCAGCGGACAAGTCACAGGAGGTATCGAAGCAGGGAATTTTCAGCTTTTTCTCCCGCAGCTGCCGCACGGTAGCGGCAGACTGGTATTTATGGAACGGACCGCCCTTTTCAAGCAAGGGATCAAACTTGGGAAGATTATATACTTCTACACCGGAAAAGCCCATATCCAAAGCGGTTTCCAGCATTTCCTCCCAGCTCAAGTCAGGCCAGCCACGGGTGGAAAAGGAGAGCTTCATACTTCTTCCTCCTCATAGACAATCTTGTTCAGTGCGCTCAGGTATGCGTGAATACCGGCGCCCACGATATCGGTAGAAATACCTCTGCCGGAATACACCTTCCCACCGGCACGAAGCTTCACCACGGTCTGACCCATAGCCTCACGACCCTCTGTGACCGCCTGCAGCTGGAAGTCGTCCAACTCATAGTGGCAGCCGGTGATGGATTCAATTGCCTTAAATGCAGCATCGATAGAGCCATCGCCGATGTAGACGCCCTCCACCGGCTGACCGTTTTTCAGCAGCTTAATATGAGCGGTGGCGGAAATGGTATTACCGGAGGTAATCACATAAGTATCTAATGTATAGGTAGCCGGCACCTGCATAGCTGCGGAGGCCACAATGGCATCCAGCTCCTTGGCGCTGACCTGTTCTTTCTTGGCAGCAATGCCCTTAAATGCATCGAAGACCTTGGCGGTATCCTCTTCAGACAGATCGTAGCCCAGACTCTCCACCACCTTGGAAACGGCGGCGATATCGTCGTGAGCGGTCAGGTAGATGCCGGTGTCCTGGGTTTCGGTGGTATCTGCCGCCACCTTACCGGTCTGGCACATCCACTGAATCTGTCCTACGATCCGGCTCAGCTGGGTGGTCTGTACAGAAGTGGTCCAACCAAAGCCATCGCCACGGGCGGCAATGATCTTTGCCACCTGGGCAAGGTCAGCCGTACCGATGGGATAAGCAGCGGTCTTGACTTCCCCTGCGCCGCTGGTGAGGGCGGCAACAGAGCCGGAAACTGCCATACTCAGGCCGTCTGCGCAGCGAATGCCCAAGCAAATTTTCTCCATAGCAGGCACAGTCTCTTTAACCTTACCTACAAATTCCGCAATCTCCTGAGGCAGCAGGCTGGCGGCGGTATCGCACAGGGTTACTGTGGTTGCGCCGGCGGAAATAGCGGTTTCCACCGCCTTGCACAGGAATGCAAAATCGCTTCTGGTTGCGTCCTCGGCAACAAATTCCACATCAGAGCACACAGCAACGCAATCAGCAACTGTCTGGGCAATGGCCGCAATCATCCCATCGGGCTTCTTATGGTACAAATACTCCATCTGCACCGCGCTGACAGAGGCAACCACCTGCAGTCTGGGATTCTTTGCCACCTGCAGAGCATTCCAGACCTCCTGTACGCTTTCCTTATGCAAAGATACAGGCACGGCAACGACGCTGGTTTTCACCGCAGTGGCGATGGATTTGATCCGCAAGCTGTCCACCCGGGGATTTTCCATACCTTCCAGTTCAATTACCGATACACCCAGCTTGTCCAGCAGCTTGGCCAGCTCAATCTTCTCCTTAAAGGATAGGCTGAAGCCCTCTGCTGCCTGCTTCATCGTCATATCGGAAATTCTGATGTTTGCCATAGTGTCCAACTCCTTATTGTAAATAAAAAACCCTGAGGTCATTTCTGACCTCAGGGACGAATAGCAATTCGCGGTACCACCCTGATTACTCTCCTTCCGGGGAGAATCACTTATCGGACTTCCAACAAAGTCCTATCCCTTAACGCGGGCCATCGGGTCTCATTACTGACATTCGCGTTCACAAGACCGACTCGGGAACCAGATTGTTCAGTCCCTTGACACCGGCTCGCACCAACCGCCGGCTCTCTGAAATCTCTGAGAAAGAACAAGTTTTCCTTCAAAGTCTTTTCCATATTTGCCGTTATTAAACCACAATCCCGGACAAATGTCAATATGTAGGATTGCACAAAATGCAAAATAAAAAAGCCAAGTGTTTTAGATAGAAAAACATTTGACTTTTCCTCGCGGACATGTTATAGTATCGTCAATAACGGAAAAAGGCTTTGACGAAGACGGTCAGACCAAAGCGGTTTTCAGAGAGTTGGCGGTAGGTGCAAGCCAACAGCTGCCGGTCTAAGTACCCATCCCTTCCGAGCCGGAAAGCTGAAGCATGAGTAGGTTTTCCCGTCTGCCCGCGTTAAGGGATAGGACTTATTGGAGTCTGAAGTGGCGGCTTTGGCCGCAATTTGAGTGGTACCACGGGTGGTTTTTACTCGTCTCAAGATTTTTCTTGAGACGTTTTTGTTTTTTAGGAGGTAATGACCATGAACAACCAAAGCAATGCAAGCAATCAGTTATTGGATGTGGCGTAGCGAATTCGGGAAATGCGTCAAATCGTTGGCTATACTGTTGAGCAGATGGCCGAAAAAACTGAACTGCCCATTGATATTTATACGCAATATGAAGCCGGTGCGATGGATCTTCCTTTTACCTTTATGCACAAATGCGCCAAGATTTTTGGTCTGGAACTGACAGAGCTGTTGGAAGGCAACAATGCCAGACTGTCCGGCTACGCCGTCACCCGTAAGGGCAAGGGTATGGTCACTGCCAGCGAGGACGGCATCACCATTCAGGATATGGCCGCTATGTTCCGCAAGAAACTGGCTACCCCTTACTATGTTACATACGAGTATTCCCAGGAGCTGCAGGATAAGCCTATCCACACGGTTACCCACGACGGTCAGGAATTTGACCTGGTGCTTAAGGGCGCTATGCGTATCAAGGTAGGCGACCACGAGGAAGTTCTCCGGGAGGGCGACAGCATTTTCTACAAATCCTCCACTCCCCACGGTATGATCGCTATTGACGGCGAAAAGTGCATATTCCTTTCTATGATCATGGCCGGTGATAAGACCGACACCGCAATGCATCACCCCACCGCCCAGAAAACCCGTGTACAGGACGAACCGCTGCTGTGCAATGAATTTGTATGGGGCAGCGAGGATGACCACGGTGTGATGACCGGCATCAACTTTGCCAACGCCGACCGCTACAACTTCGCATTCGACACAGTGGACGCCATCGCCCGGAAAGACCCGGACAAGCTGGCAATGGTCCATATCGCAAATGATATGACCGAGCGCCGCTTCACCTTTAAGGATATGAAGGACGCCCCCTCCCAGAGTGCCAACTACTTTAAGTCTTTGGGTATCAAGCGGGGCGACCGGGTGATGCTGGTGCTGAAGCGTCACTACCAGTTCTGGTTTGCCATCTTGGGTCTGCACAAGCTGGGCGCGATTGCCATCCCCGCCACCAACCAACTGATGGAACACGATTTTACCTACCGCTTTGAAGCAGGCGGTGTTTCCGCAATCCTCTGCACCGCCGACGGCGATACCGCCCATCAGGTGGAGCTGGCAGAGAAGACCACCGGTATGCAGCTGACCAAGATCTTAGTGGGTGGCAGCCGAGATGGCTGGCATAACTACAATGAGGAGTATCCCCTGTTTAGCCGCCGTTATCTGCGTACCGAGGATGCCCCCTGCGGCGAAGACCCCATGCTGATGCTCTTCACCTCCGGCACTACCGGCTACCCCAAGATGGCAATGCACTCCTACAAGTACGCGCTGGGACACTATGTCACCGACAAATACTGGCACCTGTGCGAACGGGACGGTCTGCACTTCACCATTTCCGAGACCGGCTGGGGCAAGGCTCTATGGGGCAAGCTCTACGGTCAGTGGCTGTGCGAAGGCGCTGTGTTTGTTTATGACTTTGACCGCTTTGACGCAGAGAAGATTTTGCCCATGTTCGCCAAGTACGGCATCACCACCTTCTGTGCGCCCCCCACTATGTACCGTATGCTCATCAAGCAGGATTTGAGCCGGTTTGACTTAAGTTCCATTCACCACGCCACTACTGCCGGCGAAGCTTTGAATCCGGAGGTATTCCTCCAGTTTGAAAAGTCCACCGGCCTGCGGATCCACGAAGGCTTCGGCCAGACCGAAATGACCTTAGGTATCGCCAACCTCTTTGGAACGGAAATCAAACCCGGCGCTATGGGTAAGCCCATTCCCGGCTACGGCATCGACATTGTGGACAGTGACGGCAATCCCGTGGAAGACGGTGTCAACGGTGAAATTGTTATCCGCACCGACCCCACCCCCTCCTGTGGCGTGTTCCTGGGCTACTACCGGAACAAGGAGGCCACCGATTCCGTCTGGCATGACGGCATGTACCACACCGGCGACCTGGCCTGGCGGGATGAGGACGGCTACTACTGGTACGTTGGCCGCGCCGATGATGTCATCAAGTCCTCCGGCTA
>JAZSAD010000039.1:0-4629 GCA_045601715.1 Faecousia sp. | reverse complement strand
ACGACCCTTTTGGGAAAAACCTACACATTCAAGGACGTAAAGGACGTCCTTGCCAAGGCCAACGAGGAAAAGACCGGCGACAAGCTGGCAGGTCTGGCTGCTGAAACCGCCCAGGAGCGGGTGGCGGCAAAGGTGGTTTTGTCAGAACTGACGTTGGCGGATTTACGGGAAAATCCTGCTGTTCCCTATGAACAGGACGAAGTCACCCGAATCATTCAGGACGATGTAAACACCCCCACCTATGAAAAAATCCGCAATTGGACCGTGGCGGAATTCCGGGAGTGGATTCTGGATGAAAACACCACCGCTGATATGATTCGCAAGGTAAGCCGAGGCTTGACCTCGGAAATGGTGGCGGCAGTTTGCAAGCTGATGAGTAACTTAGACCTCATCTACGCGGCGGCAAAAATTCCCGTCACCGCCCATTGCAACACTACCATCGGCCTGCCCGGCACTTTGTCCTGCCGCTTGCAGCCGAATCACACCACCGACGACCCGGAGGGCATTACCGCCTCCACCCTGGAGGGCCTTTCCTTCGGCGCAGGGGATGCGGTGATTGGCCTGAATCCCGTTACCGACTCCCCCGAGCAGGTGGGAAAAGTTTTGCGGAGATTCCACGAAATCAAAGAGCATTGGGAGATTCCTACCCAGATTTGCGTGTTGGCCCATGTCACCGCCCAAATGAAAGCCGTGCGGGCAGGCGCTCCCTGTGATTTAATCTTCCAGTCCATCGCAGGTAGCCAAAAGGGTAACGAGGCCTCTGGCTTTAACGCCCAAACGATCCAGGACGCAAGGGATTTGCTCCTGACCGACGGCACGGCGGAAGGGCCTAACGTGATGTATTTTGAAACCGGCCAGGGCTCTGAGCTAAGTTCCGATGCCCACCACGGCACCGACCAGGTGACTATGGAGGCCCGGTGCTACGGCTTTGCTAAGCGGTTCCAGCCGTTCTTAGTCAATACGGTGGTTGGCTTCATTGGACCGGAGTATCTCTACGATGCCCGGCAGGTGACAAGAGCCGGCCTGGAGGACCATTTTATGGGTAAGCTGACGGGTATTTCCATGGGCTGCGACTGCTGCTACACCAACCATATGAAAGCCGACCAGAACGCCATCGAAAATCTTGCTACCCTTCTCACCGTTGCCGGCTGTAACTACTTTATGGGCATCCCCCACGGGGACGACATTATGCTGAACTATCAAACCACCGGCTTCCGGGATACGGTGACCCTGCGGGAGCTCACCGGCAAGACCGCGATTCCGGAATTTGACCGGTGGCTGCACAAAATGGGTTTTATGGAGAACGGCAAGCTGACAAAAAAAGCCGGCGATGGCTCAGCTTTGTTGTTTTAAGGGAGGCGCAATATGAACAAACAGGAACTAACCAATCTGGTATCGGAGATCCTAAGCCAGATGAACGGCGTTCAACCCCAGGTAAAGGGGAGCGAATATAAAACCGTGGTCTACAACGACGACCGCCCGGCGGATACCGGCTCGGTGGAGGATGTGTCTGCCTTGGATTTGCGAAAGCTCTATATGGTAGAGGACGCAGCCGACGAAAAAGCCTTCCGTCGACTGAAAGAACGTACCCCCGCCAGACTGGGCAGCGGCAGAGCCGGCCCCCGGTATAAGACCTTAACCATGCTCCGTTTCCGTGCCGACCATGCGGCGGCCCAGGATGCGGTGTTCTCGGAGCTGCCGGAGGATTTCGGTGAGAAAAACGGTCTTATTTCCGTAAAAACCCAGTGCAAAGACAAGGACGAATACCTGACCCGCCCGGACAAGGGGCGGCGGTTTGATGAAGAAAATGCAGCCAAAATCCGCGCCGCGATTCCCGGTACACCCCGTGTCCAGCTGGTAATTGGAGACGGGTTGTCCTCTGCGGCCATTAGAGCCAACGCTATGGACTGCGCCAAAGCCATCCGGGACGGCCTGAAGGTCCGGGGTATTGAACTGGGCCAGGGGATTTTTGTGAAATTCTGCCGGGTGGGCGCCGGAGATGCGGTAGGCGATATTACCGGGTGCGAGCTGGTGTGCGTACTGGTAGGCGAGCGGCCCGGCCTTGTCACCGACAAGAGTATGTCCGCCTATATCACCTACAAGCCCCACATCGGTGTGTCGGAATCTTCCCGTACGGTGGTCAGCAATATCCACGCCCAGGGCACACCGGCGGTGGAAGCAGGGGCATACGTTGCAGAACTGATTGACATGATTTTGAAGAAAAAGGTATCCGGCGTGGGTCTGCACACGGAGGATAAGGTATGATTCCGGTGAATGTATTGGCGGTGCAGTACCTGTCCGCCGCCACGCCCGATTTGTGTAAGTCTCTGGGGACGCCGGAGGGCTATCCTTGCTTGGGACTGATTACCACGGACTGCGACGATGCCACCTATATCGCCCTGGACGAGGCCACCAAGTCGGCAGAGGTTCAGGTGTGCTTTGGGTCTAGCTTTTATGCCGGCGCGGCAAATGCATCCACCCCTTATGCCGGGGAGGTGCTGGGCGTCCTCTGCGCCACCACCCCCGGGGCGGTGCGCAGCGGTATGGAAGCCTGTTTGGGAGCATTGGAAAGACTCGGTTTTGAGCAGGCGGGGGAAGTGCCATACCTTGCCCATACGGTCAGTAGCTGCGGCAGCTTTTTGGCAAAAGAAGCAGGTGTCCCCGAGGGAAGCAGTCTTGCCTATCTCATTGCCCCGCCTTTGGAGAGTATGTACGCGCTGGACTTTGCCTTAAAGGCGGCAGATGTAAAGTTATGTAAACTATACGCCCCTCCCAGTCCCACCAATTTCGGCGGCGGACTGCTCACCGGCACCCGTTCCGCCTGCGCTGCCGCCTGCTCGGCATTTGCCGAAGCCGTTGCGGAAGTGTCGCAAAAACCGAAATAACCGGGTCATTGCGAGGAGCAAAGCAACGTGGCAATCCGTAATATTCTTTAAGATAACGGATTCCCACGGCTTGTTTCACAAGCCTCGGAATGACGCGTTAAAGGAAAAAGGAGTTGATTCTTTGGAACTGGATAAGGACTTACAGGCCCGCCAGCAGGCCCGGGACTTGGCAAGGGCGGCGAAAAAAGCTCAAAACGCCCTGTCCCAAATGCCCCAACAGAAGTTGGATACCATCGTGCAGGCAATTGCCAAGGCATTTTCCGCAGCCGCTCCCGAACTGGCGGAAATGGCGGTGCGGGAAACCGGCTTTGGCAATGTAAACGACAAGATCACCAAAAATGAATTTGCATCCAAGCGGGTACTGTCTGCTATTGAGGATATGACCTGCGTGGGCGTATTAAATGAAAATGCAAGGGAAAAACTATGGGAAATCGGTGTTCCTGTGGGTGTGATCTGCGGCATCGTACCCAGCACAAATCCCACCTCCACCGTGTGCTATAAGGCGATGATTGCATTAAAGTCCGGCAACACCATCGTCTTTTCTCCCCATCCCAAGGCAATCGCCTGCACCCTAAAGGCGGCAGAGATTGTGGCAAAGGCGGCAGAGTCTGCCGGCGCGCCGGCAGGGTCTGTTGGCTGCCTGTCCATCCCCACCATGGCAGGGTGCAAGGAGTTAATGGAATCTCCTGATGTGAATCTGATTCTGGCAACCGGCGGACCGGCTATGGTGAAAGCCGCCTATTCTTCCGGCAAGCCGGCCATCGGCGTGGGGGCGGGCAACGGCCCGGTGTATATCCACCGCTCGGCGGATATTCAAAAGGCCCTGTCCTGCGTACTGCAGTCCAAGACCTTTGACTACGGCACTGTCTGCGCCTCGGAGCAGAGCATCATCGTGGAAGCGCCAATGGAACAAAAAGTGAAGGAAATCGCTTCCCAAATGGGCTTCTATTTTATGAACAAGGACGAGGCCAGCTGTCTTGCCAAGCTCCTGTTCAAACCAAATGGCACGTTAAACCCGGAAATCGTGGGAAAATCCGCTTTGGTGCTGGCGGAAAAGGCGGGCTTTTCCGTCCCCAATACCACCAAGGTGTTGGTGGCAAGGGAGCAGGAGGCAGGGCCTACCCGCCCCTATTCTATGGAAAAGCTCTGCCCGGTGCTGGCATTTTTCGTCATGGAGAATGAGGACGCGGTTTTATCAAAAGCCATCGAGGTGCTGATCCACGAGGGCAGCGGCCACACCTTCGCCATGCACGCGGAGGACCAAGCAGTGATCCGGAAATTCGCCCTGCAAATTCCCGTATCCCGATTCCTGGTGAATACCCCGGCGGCCCTGGGCGGCATCGGCGCAAGTACAGGCCTGTTCCCGGCGCTCACATTGGGCTGCGGCGCAGTGGGCGGCAGCTCTTCGTCCAATAATATCTCCCCTATGGACCTGATCAATATCCGTCGGGTGGCTTGGGGCACAGAGGACGTGAAAAAACAGACGGTAGATACCGACTTAGTGGAAATTCTCACAGCAAAAATTTTGGAACGACTGAAGTAAAGGAGTAAACATTATGAACACAAATTCTCTGGGTATGATCGAAACAAAGGGTCTGATCGGCGCAATCGAGGCCGCTGACGCAATGGTGAAATCCGCCAATGTGCAGCTGGTAGGCAAGGAGCAGGTGGGCGGCGGCCTGGTAACCGTGATGGTCCGTGGTGATGTGGGCGCAGTAAAAGCGGCCACCGATGCGGGCGCTGC
>JAZSAD010000038.1:0-5812 GCA_045601715.1 Faecousia sp. | reverse complement strand
GGCATTGCAAATGCAACCAAGCTGACCTACAGCGATGGCACCAATCAGTACACCTTTAAGTACAGCGAAGAGATCTCTGCAAAAACCGGTGTTGCCACCTATGTAGCATTGGTGGATGCGTCCATCGATATGGCGCAGTTTACAACCAAAGCGAACTTCACCTTGGCAGAAGATGCTGCTGCCCAAATCACCTTTGGTGATACCAACGGTGACGGTGTGAACAACGCACAGGACGCCCTCAACGCTGTGGATGCCTGGCTGCGCAAGGGTGATGCACCTACCGACGATCAGATCCTTACAATGAACGTCAATGGTGATAGCCGCATCAATACCTTTGATGCTCTGGGTATTGTAGAAGCCTTCGTGAACAAGAGCGAATACCTTGTTGTTACCAAAGCTGCTACATTGACCACCAATCCCTAAAAAACTGATGGGCGGGGTTTATCCCCGCCCACTTTAAGGAGTGTTTCTATGAAAAAGTTTCTTAAAAAAAGATGGCCTTGGATCGTGGGTATCTGTGTCCTGATAGCAGCAGTTATCGTACTTTTGACACAGTGTAACAAAAGGAGTGAACTCCCAATTCCCGGCGAGCCTACTTTGATTGTGGAAACGCCCCAAAAGCTTTCTGTATCCCAGACAGAGGAATTCACATTGGATGTAACCATTTCCCAACTGGGAGATGCCCGTTACCCCGCAATGAGTATGAGTATTGCTTTTGATTCTTCCAGACTGGAATTTCTGGGTGTGGAGGAAGGCAACATTTTTATTTTGAGTGACGAAAACAGCTCCGGGCAAAAGCTTCCTGATTGGAGCTGCAACGTGCAAAACAGTAACGATACCGGTTCAATCAACATTATGTATTTGGATATGACCGGTGGTAAAAATGCATTTTCCAAAGAACTTTTGGCTGACGATTACAATGTAGTACTGCGGCTGAAATTCCGTCTCCGGGGAAGCGCAAGACCGGGAGATGTCCTTGATTTGATAGTAGAGGATGCAGTATTTGCCGCATCCGACGAAACCCAAAGTCTTGCTATGACTACGGACACCTTGAAGGTCAAAAACGGCAAACTGGTGATTGGAGAATAATGATGAAGAAAATACTGAGTCTATTATTGGCTTTTATTATAATGCTTTCTCTATGCGCCTGTGAGGGCAACTGGGAAAGCGTCAATCTGAAAGATCCTATTGGAATTGGCGAAGACGGAACTATTAAAGAAAGTATTATCAAACAGGTCAAGAGTGAGAATGCCATCGGTGTCTTTACCGGAAAATCCGGAGATTACAAATACGAATGGACCATCTTTGGCAGCGACATTGCTGAGCCGAAAGAAATCAATCTCGACGTGCAGATCAGCAAGGCCGATGATGGAAACATCAACGTTGTACTTACCCAAGCAGATGCCTTTGGCTTTTCTGCACTTCTTTCCATTTATCTAAACGAGAAATGGGATGCCCAAAGTGCTACTGCCTATGCAAACGATAAAGCAATTGCCTCTGTATCCGTTACAGGCAGTAAAACCACCATTTTGAATATTACATTAGACGGCTCTGCAAATAATTTCATCATTCGTCCCGATGCGAATCCTGAGGACGAAAATCAAACTCCGTCAACCGAAACAACCGCACCCGATCAAACACCTTCCACCCCCACAGGCGGACAAGATGACTACCTTTCTAAGCCGGAGCAAAATGGAGGCAAAGACAAGTACAATACCGATCCCGTCCCGGAAGGCAAGCCTCAGCCGGTAGAGCCGGAAAATCAGGATGTCAACAAGGGTAAAACCTACACCTGCACCTTCTCTATTGAGTGCTCCACTATTCTCAATAACCTAAGCATGCTGGAACCTGACAAGCTGGAAATGGTTCCTTCCGGCGGTGTAATTTTGAAAAAGACCACCGTGACCTTCTACGAGGGAGAATCCGTATTTGATGTTCTTCAGCGGGTGTGCAAGGAAAAGGGTATCCATATGGAATCCTCCTGGACACCTATCTATAACAGTGCCTACATCGAGGGAATCCACAATCTGTATGAGTTTGACTGCGGTGAGCTGTCCGGTTGGATGTACCGGGTCAACGGCTGGTATCCAAACTACGGCTGTTCCCGCTATCAACTGAAAGACGGCGATGTGGTAGAGTGGAGATATACCTGCGACCTTGGAAACGATGTAGGCCGCACCGGATCGTGGTAAGTATGATGATTGACAGATTTCAAAAATATCACCCCTTGGTGAATTTCCTGTACTTTACCTTGGTGATTGGTTTTTCTATGGTGCTGACCCATCCGTTGGCACAGGGTATTGCTCTTGTTTGCGCGATTATTTATGCAGTGCAAACGGAAGGCAAAAAGGCTGTGCTGTTTACGCTGCGCTGGTGTCTGCCCATTATGCTGCTGACAGCATTTATGAACCCAGCCTTCAGCCACGAAGGTATGACGATTTTGTTGTACTTCCCAACGGGCAACCCCTTGACTTTGGAAAGCATTCTCTACGGACTGTCTTCCGGTGTGATGATCGCCACTGTGATGCTATGGTTTACGAATTTCAGCCGGGTCATCACCTCCGACAAGTTCATCTACCTTTTTGGCAAACTCATTCCGGCAATGTCATTGGTTTTGAGTATGACTCTGCGGTTTATTCCCAAGTTTAAGGCACAGATGAATGCGGTGATTGATGCTCAGAAAAGTATTGGCAGAGATATTTCGGAAGGCAGCCTTTGGCACCGGACAAAGATTGCTATTACGGTTCTGTCCATTATGGTGACTTGGTCGTTGGAAAATGCCATTGAAACTGCCGACAGTATGAAAAGCCGGGGTTACGGGCTAAAAGGCCGTACCGCTTTTTCCATCTACCGCTTTGATGACCGGGATAAGATGGCAATGCTGTATTTGGGTTTTTGCGGTTTCTGTTTACTAACAGGAAATATGATCGATGCCTTCGGTTTTCTGTATTTCCCACGGCTTCGCTATGTGGGTATCAATACGGTGACTATGGCCTTTGAATTCGTTTATTTTGGTTTGTGCATCATGCCCGTGGTGCTGAATGCATTAGAGGAGAGAAAATGGAAAGCTATTCATTCAAAAATGTAGATTTTACATACCCGGAGGGCGAGAAGAAGGCTCTTCGCAATATTTCCTTTACCATTCAGCAAGGCGAGTTTGTGATTCTCTGCGGCCCATCCGGCTGCGGTAAATCCACACTGCTCAGGCACTTAAAATCCTGCTTAACGCCCCACGGTCTGTTCTCCGGTGAGATCCGCTATCAAGGGAAACTCTTATCGGAAATGAGCCAGAGAGAGCAGGCACAGCAAATCGGTTATGTTCTCCAATCCCCAGAAAACCAGGTGGTAACAGATAAAGTGTGGCATGAGTTGGCTTTCGGCTTGGAGAGTTTGGGATATGACACCCCCACCATTCGCCGCCGTGTGGCTGAGATCGCCGCTTTCTTCGGTATCGAGAACTGGTTTTATAAGAATGTTACCGAGCTGTCCGGTGGTCAGAAGCAGCTTCTGAGCCTTGCATCCGTGATGGCAATGCAGCCGGGTGTGCTGGTACTGGACGAGCCCACCGCACAGCTTGATCCCATTACCGCTGCTGACTTCCTCGCACTGCTGGGCAAGATCAACCGGGAACTTGGTACAACGATCATTCTCACAGAGCATCGCTTAGAAGAGGCATTTCCTTTTGCCACACGGGTTATTGTGATGAACGAAGGTGCAATCCTTTGTGATGATAAACCGGAAAATGTAGGCTTGCAGCTAAAGGATAAAGGCAGCGGAATGTTCCTTGCCATGCCCACCGCTATGCGTGTTTGGGCAGCGGTGGAAACGAAACTTAATTGCCCTATGACCGTCCGTGACGGCAGTAGTTTTCTTTCTCGGAGAGTAGAGGAACAAGCACTTCTGCCATTGGCTGAAAAAGATTCCCCGGCATATCGGTCGGATGTGACTTTGGAATGTGATGACCTTTGGTTCCGTTATGAAAAGGACAGCCCCGATGTGGTGAAAGGCTTTTCTTTAAAGCTTCGGAAGGGCGAGTTCTATGCAGTTCTTGGTGGCAACGGTGCCGGTAAATCTACTATGCTAAAGGTAATCTCCGGTCTGCGCTCTGCCTACCGTGGGGATGTGCGCCTGCACGGAAAATTGGGGCATCTGCCGCAAAATCCCCAAACATTATTTGTAAAACGCACTGTCCGTGAGGACTTATACGAGGTGTTCCGGGGGAATAAGATTCCCAAAGAGCAGCAGGATACTGAAGTTGCCCGGATCGTGGAGCTATGTGGTTTGAGAGAATTTCTTGACCGCCATCCCTACGACATTTCCGGCGGTGAGCAGCAGCGTTCTGCTTTGGCAAAGGTTCTTCTGACCGCACCGGACATCCTCCTGCTTGATGAGCCTACCAAGGGTTTTGACGCAGAGTTTAAGGTGACTTTTGCTCTAATTCTCCGCAGGCTGGTTGCCCGAGGCGTGACCGTTCTGATGGTTAGCCATGATGTACCTTTCTGCGCGGAATATGCCCACAAGTGCGGACTGTTCTTTGATGGCAGCATCGTGGCAGAGGGTACACCCCGGGAATTCTTCTCCGGCAACAGCTTCTATACCACACCTGCCAACCGTATGGCTCGGCACTTAATCCCCAAAGCTGTTACAGTCGCGGACATCATCGGTTGCTGCGGTGGAGAACTGCCCACCGAACCGGAGATTCCAAAGGCAACGCCTTTGCCTGCGGTGAAAGAAACTGCGGTAACTTTCAAACCCAAGCCTTTGCCCTTATGGAGGAAACTACTTGCCGGTATCTCTTTGGCAGTCGCTATGTTAGTATTCTTCTATGCTACAAGCATCACAGACCTTTCCGCACTCATTGACCAAAGCGGCATCAGCGCAAGTGGCGAACAGCAGCTTCTACTATACTTGGTTTTGATTGCTGCACTTGGTGTGTTTATTGCCGCCATCGGACGCAGGAGTGTCCCTTCTACGATGCTGCAGATTCCTGCAAAGCAGAGAAAACTTAGTAAGCGCACAATTGTTGCCGCAATACTGATCGTGCTCTGTATTCCACTAACCATATTTGCTGGTGTCATGTATTTGGGCAATCAGCATTATAACGTGACCGCTATGCTGGTACTGGTCGAGTGTATGGTTCCTTTTTTCTTAGTGTTTGAAAGCCGCAAGCCCAAGGCGAGAGAACTGGTGACCATAGCAGTCCTTTGTGCCATCGGAGTGGCTGGACGGTCTGCGTTCTTTATGCTGCCACAGTTCAAGCCGTTGCTGGCTTTGGTCATTATCTCAGGTGTTGCCTTTGGCGGTGAGACCGGTTTTTTGGTGGGTGCTGTGACCATGATGGTGTCAAATGTCTTGTTCTCCCAAGGCCCCTGGATGCCTTGGCAGATGTTCAGCATGGGCATTATCGGATTCTTAGCAGGTGTGCTGTTCCGCAAGGGCCTGCTCCGCCGTAGCCGAGGTAGCCTTGCTACCTTCGGTGCATTTGCGGCAGTGATCATCTACGGCGGCATTATGAACCCCGCCGCAGCATTGATGTACAATTCTCAAAGCATCAACTGGGAAATGCTGAAAGCTTACTATGTGTCGGGCCTGCCTATGGATCTGATCCATGCTGCCGCAACGGTGATCTTCATTCTCATCGCCGCCGAACCTATGCTGGAAAAGCTTGACCGGATCAAAGTCAAATACGGCTTAGTTGAATGATTGTATTTTGTGTACCTGCTATGCTGCGTTTTTCCCTTATTTTTCCCTTACGGGGATGGTAAACGATGGTTAATGGCAGTTAAAAGTGGTAGTCAAATGTTTGGAATTG
>JAZSAD010000037.1:0-28811 GCA_045601715.1 Faecousia sp. | reverse complement strand
CTTCAAGTTCGCTCACCTGGGCGAAGTTCTGTACGCAAAAGTCAAGAGCGAGTTCGAGGCAGTTGTTGACAAGTGCCAGGTCACCATCGTTGTGGATGCTGACAAGAACAAGGAGCTGCGCGCTCAGGCTAACGACATCTTCAATAAGCGTGACGCACGTCTGGCTTCTATGACTGACGAATCCGTTGACACCTTCTACACCTGTATTATGTGTCAGGCCTTCTCCCCCAGCCACGTATGTATCGTTACTCCCGAGCGTCTGGGTTTGTGCGGCGCTGTTTCCTGGCTGGATGCGAAGGCTACTCAGGAGCTGGATCCCGCAGGTCCCTGCCAGCCCATCCTCAAGACCGGCTGTCAGGACGAAAAGCTGGGTCGTTACGATTCCATGGACGAGGCTGTTTGCAAGTACTCTCAGGGTGCTGTTGAGAAGATCACTCTGTACTCCCTGTTCCAGGATCCTATGACCTCCTGTGGCTGCTTCGAGTGTATCTGCGGCGTTGAGCCCTGCTCTATGGGCGTGGTTATCACCTGCCGTGAGCACGCAGGCATCACACCTCTGGGTATGAGCTTCTCCGAAATGGCTTCTATGACCGGCGGCGGTGTGCAGACACCCGGCTTTATGGGTCACGGCAAGCACTTCATCTCCTCCAAGAAGTTCATCGCAGCTGAAGGCGGCCCCGGCCGTATCGTCTGGATGCCCAAGATGCTGAAGGATCAGATGCGTGAGCGTCTGGATGCTACTGTTCTGGAGATGTACGGTGTTGAGAACTTCACCGACATGATCGCTGATGAGACCATCTGCGAAGAGGATCCCGAGCAGCTGCTGGAATACCTGGGCACTGTGGGTCACCCCGTGCTGGGTATGGAACCCTTCGATATGTAATTTCCTTAAACATAAAAGGACCTGTCATTCGGCAGGTCCTTTTTGCTATATGTCCGGGTTTCATTTAGGTAAACAACACCCTTGGCGTTGTTGGATCCTTTGGAGGTTGAAAGCATATCGCCTCTGTGGTATAATTAATTTGACAAACTTGAATTTGACAAAGGAGGTTATTTGTATGAAAGGGCTTTGTGTATTTCTTCCCATGCTTATGCTTTTGGGACTTGTAGGTTGCACTGATGTTGAAAAATCAAATAAAAACATCGTAGCGCAACAGGATGTTGCGGTTTTGACAGTATGGTTTGATGACGAAGGCTTTGTTCCTGGGATGTCGCAGTCGGAAATGTTTGATAAGATGGATAGTTATACCTATAACGGTCGGTCTGTCGCCAATTCCGCTGTAGGTTGTTTCTATGACGGTCAATATGGCGGCGGTTACGATGCAAACGGTGTCAATTTCGGTTTCGCTAACGACTATACAGCATCCCAAGATAGAACGACCGCTGTTTATACCAATTCTTTCCACACCAAAGTACCACTCGATGGTCTCACACTTCCTTTCGGAATCGAATTTGATGATGCCCTCTGTGATGCGACAGCAAAGCTGAGAATTGCCATAAAGCTTCCCTCCAACTTCACCCCCGATGGCGGTACTGATGATACGATGACACTCTACAAGGATGAGCGTTATACACTAATTTTCAAGAACTCCAATCTCTCGAAAGAACCGATTATAATGGAGGCTCCTTACGAGTTGATTTTTACGGAGAATTATACATTCACACGCGAGAGTGGCAGAGTGTCCAATGTAACACGTACAATCAAATTGTTATTTACACCCGATGAGAATGTACTTCACGAATTTGGCGTGATGATTCAAGAGAGCTACAATCTAACTTGAATTTTACAAATTCCAATTTGTATAATAGTTAACCGCAGCACCAAAAATGGTGCTGCGGTTTATTATTGAGGCTATCAGTGGGAGCAAGACCGCCCCCTTTGATATAATTGCAACAATGGTCGGTTAGGGACATACCGCCAAAGCAGCGTTTTCGGTTTAATCTAGGACTCTGCCGATGTCGCGGTAGGCGCTGTCTGTGGGGCTGGTGCGGTCTGTTTCGGACTGGTAATTACCAACCACCTTGGTTGCCAGATTTACAGGAAGCAGGGTTCCTGCGCCTGCTACGCAGCCACCAGGGCAAGCCATACCCTCCAGCAGGCAGCCGTCGTATTTACCCGCCTTTGCCATCGCCATCAGTTTCCGGCAATCCCGCAGACCCTCTGCCCGAGCAGTTTTGATTTCCCTGTCCGGATCCATTTCGTGGACCATATTTTCCACCGCCTTGGCTACGCCGCCGGCTACTGCAAAACCACGGCCGGCAGCCGAGCCCTCATTCAGGTCGTGCATAGGCTCAATGGTCTCAAAATCAATTTCCTTTGCCTCGAACATACCCTGCAATTCTTCAAATGTCAGCACGAAATCCACATCGGAACGGATATCCTCTCGGATTGCCTCCAATTTCTTCGCCGCGCAAGGACCTACAAAGACCACCTTACAATCGGGGTATTTTTTCTTCATCAAACGGGCGGTAAACACCATAGGCGTCAAGGTCATGGAGATGTTCTTCGCCTCATCGGGGAACAGCTTATAAATCATAGAATGCCAGGCCGGGCAGCAGGAGGTTGCCATATATTTCTGCTCACCGGGCACCCGTTCCATAAAGTCCCGGGCCTCCTCAATGGTACAGATATCTGCGCCCACCGCCACCTCCACAATTCTGGCAAAGCCCAGCTGCTTCATCGCTGCTATGAATTTACCCGGTGTGGAGTGCTTGCCAAACTGACCGATAAACGCAGGGGCAACCACAGCAATCACCCTGTTGCCCTGCAAAATAGACTGGATTACCTGAAAAATCTGTCCCTTATCCACTACGGCGCCGAAAGGACAGCTTACAAGGCACTGGCCACAGGCCACGCACTTATCCTGGTCAATGACCGCTCTGCCCTGCTCGTCGGAGGTAATGGCATCCATACCGCAAGCGACCTGACAGGGGCGTTCCAGGTGAACAATCGCATTGTAAGGGCAGGCATCGGCGCATTTGCCACAACGAATGCACTTGTCTAAATCAATATAGGAACGGTTGTTTCGGAAGCTAATGGCATCCTTGGGACACACCTTCTGACAGGATGCTGCAATGCAGTTCTGGCAGTAGTTGCTAACCTTATACTGATTTGTAGGACAGGCGTGACAGGCGTAAGGAATGATGTTAATCAGAGGCGGTTTGTAGTACTGCTCCGCCACGGCCGCCTCATCCATACCTTCGGTCATCAGGTGACGGGTTTGAATGGGACGGATATTCAATCCCATTGCCAAACGTACACGTTCACTGGCGATCGCTCGCTCCAGGAATATAGAATCCCGGTGCAATGGCTGATCACCGGGAACGATAATATACGGAAGCTCATCTACTCCCTCATAGCCTTTTCCTGCGTAAGCCATCTTGGCCACCTCAGTAAATACCCTTTTGCGAATATCTGTTATCAAAGACGGAATTCCACGCATAGTGCCTCTCCCCTCACCTGATTTGGTATCTTTTTCGTATAATATTAACATTATAACATTTTTGAGGAAATAGTCAACTGAAACTGCAGCTACGGGCAAGCAAAAGATGTTGGAAAACGGGGATATTTTTGGGTTGCTTTTTCGAAAGCAATCATATATAATACTGGAGAAGCATCCGGATGTGGCTCAGTTTGGTAGAGCGCTTGCTTTGGGAGCAAGATGCCGCAGGTTCGAATCCTGTCATCCGGACCATTTAGCCAAGGATTACCCTTGCGGTAATCTTTGGCTAAATCTGTTTTATTGGCAGGATTCGAACCCATCTCAATGGCACTGTCCGGTGGACAGTGCCTGTCACCAGTGCAAACACTGGTGACTACCATAATTTTCGCATAGGGAAAATGCATATCGAATCCTGTCATCCGGACCATAGCAAATACCGCAGGTGATACTAATCGTATCACCTGCGGTTGCTTTATGTTTAAAGGCTTTCTAAAAATGCTATTAACAAATTCCTTTGTTTGGGAGAGAGTTTAGAAAATGCAACTGCAATCTCATCTTCGTTTGCTGCTTCATTAAAAAAATCCGCAAGTGAAATACTCATAGCGTCACACAAAAGCTCTAGATGACCAACCGTGATATCGGCCTGCCCCAGTTCAACCCGACGCAAATGAGATTGGGATACACCGGCTCTTTCCGCTAAACCATTTTGCGTATAACCACATTTTTGCCTTAAACTAATCAATCGATTGCTGATATCCATAATTTCACTCCCAACATAGTCTTATAAGATTATGTTAGCATAAAATAAGGCGCGAAGTTAGTCGCATAGAGTTGACATATTAGTCTTATTGAGTTATAATGCATTTATGTCATTTGTCAGCTGGTGCACACTGCAAAGGCAAATAGATTTTATTTTGGAGGATGGTTATGAAAGCGTTTATGGAGAAGGTGAAGTCTTTTTTCAAAGAGTACATTTTGGTTCAGAAATGTGATTCGCTTGAAGCGGCAATCAAACAGGAAAAGGACAGGAAGAAGATATTGCTAATCGGAGCGGCTTTTGTCGTGCTCTATTTGATTTGCTGTATGATACCTTTCCTATCTGGTGTTGCGGACACCATAATGGTTATTCCTGTTATTCTGCTGGTATTAGGATTTATAACCTACGCAAAAGCAAATGAAGAAAGACGCAGACTTCAGCGCGTCCTATGCCCCAAATGCGGCGAAAAGTTCTCCCCGGAGAATGTTCAAAGTACTTTTTTGAAGGAGCGCAAGAGTTCCGGAGCAACAAAAGATAATGGTGAAAGAGATTTTACAGTGGTGCATACATACCAATTTGATTGCACCTGTAGAAAATGCGGAAATATTTCCAGGTTTAATTGGGATCTTATAGCCGAAACAGGCAGAATGAATAGTCGCGGAGCAGTTCTAATGTCCCGTGAGAGAAATATGCAAGAGCAAATCGATGGTTTGTTCCAATAATCATATTTCACCGCATGTTTACGCGGATTGCTATGCGCTTAGATACAAGAAAACAATACGACTCATAAAAAAGCACCCTTCAGGGTGCTTTTTTAACTAATTTCTTACAGATATGTACTGTTTGCCGATTGCAATAACCATTCATATTACTCCCTGTTTTGCTTAAATCCTATAAAACAACTCGGACCAAAACCGGGGGTAGTTTCATACTGCTCCCGGTTTTTGTATATTCTCTTGCCATAGGTAAACACTAATACCAAAGGAGTGATTTTTACGGACGGACAAGAGCTTGTAAAACAGACTTTGGACCAAATTCCCCAGACTAATACCAACGCAAAACGAATCGTGGGTTTGGTCAAAGAGGGTGGCAGAATCACCGGTTATCAGCTGTCTGACAACACAATTGTAGCGAAACAGCAAGCGGTGGATATGGCGAAGCAGGGACAGATTGCCGGCGTGGGCATTGCCCACCGGGGTGATACAGAGTATTTGAAATCCATCCCCGACGGCAGTGAAAATAACAATCTGGGCAATCTCCCCTCCGTATCACCCCAAGCATAAGGTATCCGCTACCGTCTTATAATCAGTGCGTTGCAGAAATTGCAACGCACTTTTTGCCGTTGAGCGCTTGCAAAATGCCGTTTGGGAACATTTGCAACATTTTTGATTTCGGGTATGCTATACTGTAGGCATAGGAGGTGATGGGATGAAATTTACGCTAATCATCGACAAGGAAAAAGACGAGGAGGTAGTGGCAACAGTTCACAATCGTACTGCCCTGATCGACGAGATCGAAGCGCTGATTTCCAAACACACAGACCGCATTCCCGGCTACATTGAGGATGAAATCAAAATGCTGTCTGTTTCCGAAATTGAGTGTGTTACCGTTCTGGACGGAAAGACCTATGCCATTGATTCCAGGAATCGGCAGTATCGGCTGAAGCAACGGCTTTATGAATTGGAGGCTGAACTCCCCCCGTCTTTTATTCGCATTAACAAAAGCACCCTGGCAAACGAAAAGGCACTGGATCGATTTGCTGTAACATACACCGGTGCAGTGGATGCTGTCTTCAAATGTGGCTATACAGAATATGTGTCCCGGCGGTGCTTTTCCCAAATCAAAAGGAGGTTTGAATCAAAATGAAGAAGTTTTGGAAAGAATTTTTCCTCCGGGGCCTCACCTGTGCTGCCGGTGGACCGGTGGTTCTGGCGGTTATTTACGGCATTTTAGGCGCTACCGGCGCTGCGGACTCCTTACCCCCCAGCGAAGTATGTTTCGGTATTCTGACCATTACGTTCCTTGCCTTTATTGCGGCAGGTATGACCGCTATTTATCAGATGGAGCAGCTCCCCCTTCCTACTATGATTCTGCTCCACGGCGGTGTGCTATACATCACCTATATCCTCACCTATCTGATCAACGGATGGCTGCAAAATAGCCTTGTTCCTATTTCGGTGTTTACCGGTATTTTTGTAGCAGGCTATGCCCTCATCTGGTTTATTGTCTACTGTGTTGAAAGGGCCAAGGCTGAGAAGTTAAACAAACTGCTGAAAGGCTAACAAAAAGCGCGTTGCAAATCTTGCAACGCTCTTTTTTACTGTTCGTAGTCGGTTTCGTAGCTTCCGGCTGGGAGAATATGACCGCAGGCGCAGGTTTCATCAGCGGCCAATGTGCCGGTCTTGCCAATGGGGCCGCCCATCAGCACAAACACTTCCACATATTCGCCGCATTTGGGGCATTTTACTTCCGTCAGCCGGGGTGTTCCCTTGCCTTCCTGACATCCGTTAATCAGCATAATTGCACCTCACCAAACAAAGGGAATGATTCTGTATTTGACTTTTTGCTTATATTCTGCATAGCTGGACAGTTCTTTGGTCAGTAAGGCTTCTTCGTCTTTCAATCGCACGATAATGATTGCCGGGTAAAAGGCAAAGACGATCAGCCCGTACCAAGAACCAAGGATAAGGGGGATCATCAGAAACAGAAGGATGGTCACCGCATACATAGGATGGCGTACAACGCCGTACAGGCCGGTATCCACTACTGTTTGTCCCTCCTCCACCTTAATGGTACGGCTTAGGTATGCGTTTTCCCGCATCACCTCAGCGTACAGGGCATAGGCAACCAAAAACAGCGTCGATGCGGTAATAACCACCCAGGTGGGCATCACAGACCAGCCAAAGCGGAAGTCCAGCCCCGCCACTACAAAACCGGCGATAAACATCAGTCCCGAGAAGGCAACAACGCCTTTCTGCGTTCCCTGTTTTTCCTTGGCGTCCAGTCGTTTTTTCAGAAACTCCGGGGACTTCGCCAGCATCACAAAGCCGGCAATCAGCATCGGAATAAACAACAAGCCAACAAACAGCCATCCGTATGTATAGCAAAAGGTGCCGGCAGGCAAAAAGATCAGCAGGCACACTAATAAAAGTCCGCAGGTAAATTTCGTTAATGCTTCCATTACAAGTTTCATGTTATTCCACCTTGTATTCTTTGTCGATCAGAATGTAGGGCAAATTATGGGCAATACATTGCGTGAGATTGTACTCGTTTTCGCCAATCAGCTCTTCCCTATCCAAGCCTGAATCGTCCAGGCGATGTTCGATCACATTTGCGTAAGCTTGAATATCCGCAAAATGGGTTTCGATGTAGTTTCGGGACATAATCAGACAGGTATATTGGATATTGGCAAGGTAGGTTTCGTCAAAATCCTTTTGCCAATCAAAGGGGATGTAGCACCCCTCTACAATCAGGTTTTGGTTGTTCTCAATGGCGGTCTTTACCATCTCCCGAACAATGGGCCAAAGGTAATCTGTCAGCTTGTCATCGTCCATAGGGGTTAGTTTTGTCTGACCGCTGCGGATCAGACCCATTTTCAGATGGTCGATGGAAAGATAGGGATAATGATATTTCTCCAGCAGGCGCTGGGCATACTTTGTTTTTCCGGTGTGGGTTGTCCCACCAATCAGAATTATCATCGCACTCACCTCTTTGCTATGATTATATCACGCAACAACGACCCTTGCAACAGGCGTGTTTTATGTTATATAATCAGGAAAAACATTCTTTTTCTCCCCACTAAACCACCGGTAGGTGTTATTTTCATCCCAAAAGGCCTATGATGATCCCGAAAGGAGGATACCAATGGATCAAATCAAAATTGGAAAATTCATTGCTGAATGCAGAAAAAAGGCAGGTCTGACCCAACAACAGTTGGCAGACAAATTCGGAATCACTGACAAAGCCGTATCCAAATGGGAACGGGGCATCGCGCTGCCGGATTCTTCCATTATGCTGGAGCTATGCGGCACATTGGGTATCACCGTAAATGATTTATTATCCGGGGAGGTCGTAACTATGGACAACTACAACAAAAACTTAGAAAACAATTTGCTGGAAATGGTAAAGCAGAAGGAAGCAGCTGACAGGAGATTGCTCAAAGCGGAAATCGTTATGGGCATAGTCGCTGTTTTGC
This sequence comes from Faecousia sp., assembly GCA_045601715.1. Taxonomy (GTDB): domain Bacteria; phylum Bacillota; class Clostridia; order Oscillospirales; family Oscillospiraceae; genus Faecousia. The sequence goes on along the minus strand of JAZSAD010000037.1, from coordinate 20,416 downwards.
CGCTGATCGCCGCAGTAATCGTTGCATCTATTGTGCCTATGGAGGAATGGAAGGGCGGCTTGATCGTTTTTCTCAGTATGATCCCTTTATTGATCGCAACCCCCTTTGCACTGAAAATCGAGCAAAAAGCAGGATATTATAAGTGCAGCGAATGTGGTCACAGATATGTTCCGAAATACGGCAGTGTATTTTTTGCCATGCACGTAAACAGAACACGATTTATGCGTTGCCCTGCGTGCGGCAAGAAGTCCTGGCAGAAAAAAGTGCTTTCCAAATAACAAAAGCGGCAGGGATTTCCTGCCGCTTTTGATTACTTATTTTCCTTTTTCAGTCTGGCCTTAGCCTCTTCCACGGTTTCGCTTTCCTTAGTCAGGTAAGCATCTACGAACTTATCCTCGATCTTGGTGTAGCCGCCGACCACACCCTGTTCGATCTTCTTGTAGCCTTCGACCACACCTTTTTCAAGCTTCTTGTAGCCGTCGGTCACTGCCTCGGCAATTTTTTCATTAGCTTTTACAATTTTAGACTTTGCCATATTGATTCTTTTTCCTCCCATTAAATTTATTCCCAGGAGCAGCACGACAATCCAAACTGCCGTTCCTGTTAAAATATTGAATATTTTAATTTCCCCCAGTGTCATTCCCGGAAAGGATTGCAACATAGACCGCTGCATAGTGTAAATGGAAACACAGGCATCTGCCAGGGCAATATTGCGCAGCGTCTTTGACACCGGTGAGGCAGTATGCTTTGCCTGCACCATGCCGATGATCGCAATGGTAATTTTTGCAAAAGTGTAGGTTGCGATCGCGATCATAATGATTTCATGGAAGGCTGTTCCCCGTTCTTTCAGGGCAGATAAAATGTTGACACCCACGATACATACGGACAATATTACCAGCAAAATTCCCGTAATACGCCTTGCGAATAGCTCGATGTCATGATCTCCCCTTGCCTTTCGCTTTACCTGCAGCACAGAAAAACGCGCCACAGTAAGAACGACATAATAAGCCCCTACCGTAACAAACCACCAGGAATGCGATAAAAAACCAACCGCGCAGTTGCCCAATGCATACACGAAGTTAACTGCAAGGCTTGTGTAGGGACTCTTTACGATTCTAAGGGTTTTCATTTGATGCCCTTGATCATAGGAATTAGGGCAATGAGCATCACGATGCCCAGCAAACCTACCAGTGTACCCCAAATGAACTGCTCCCACACAAGGCACAAACACATACCTGCGCCCAGAACCAGTACCGCAACAACAGCGTAAATGACACGAAATACATTTTTTCCGTTCATTTTCGGCATCTTCTTGTTTTCCATCTTGCACCAGACAAGCAGGGTGATCACACCCAGCGCCAAACCTACGCCACCAAAGATGACTCCCTCCCAAAAGGCATTCCACTCCGGAAGAAGGGCCATACACATACCCAGCGCAAACAGCACGCCACTGACCGTTCCCATAACCAGCGCAATAAAACTACTTTTTTTCATGATTTGTTCTCCTTTCATTAATCCAACACTTGTATTTTTATTACAACCTAAGTATAATATTTTATGGTTATCAAAACAATCATCAATTTTTCAACAGTTGTTGGAATAATGGAGAATCTTTATGAACACAAAGAACAATAAGCGAAGAAAAGAGTCCCAGGAAAAGATTGGAAAGGCCTTTGTGGAGCTTTTGCAGACCCGTGAGGTCAAGGATATTACCGTGTCGGATCTTATTAAACTAACCGGCTTGAACCGCAGCACTTTTTATGCCAATTATTTGGATATCTTTGATTTAGCTGACAAGGTCAGAGAGGAGCTGGAACGGGATTTCAGCAATCTGTTTTCGGATTATGATTATTTTAATGAGCGCAGCGGCGCGCTGAAAATGTTCCAACACATTAAGGAAAATCAGCTTTTCTACAAGACTTATTTTAAGCTATGCTACGACGACAAGCACCTGATCTCCGTATATGACCCCAAGCGGGCCGAGCAAGAGCATATTTTTGGGAATATGAAATACCACATTGAGTTTTTCCGGAACGGTTTGAACGCGATTATCAAGCTGTGGCTTGCAGGCGGCTGTCAGGAATCTCCGGAGGAGATGGCGGAAGTACTGAAACAGGAATACCGGGGAAGATAAAGAATTTATAGAACAGGAGAGATTTTTATGACTGCATATGAGATTGTTGCCACATTTTTAAACGGCTGCGCGGGAGAGGCCCATCCCCAAACCACTTTTGAGGAATTGGAACTAAAAAGCACGGATGACTACATTCGCAGCAAGCACGGTAAGGATTTTGACAAATTTCAAAAGGAAGTCCGTCCCAACGGTCAGATCGTTTACACATACACCTGCGGTGTGACCTATATCTATGAATTTACTGAGTTGTGACAAAGGAGCTTATAAAATGGATATCATTATTCGTAACGAAACCCCTTCCGATTATCGGGCGGTGGAAATCCTAACCCGGGAGAGTTTTTGGAATGTTTACAAACCCGGCGCAGATGAGCATTACTATGTGCATTCGATGCGTTCCCACCCTGATTTTGTTCCTGAATTGGCCTTCGTGCTGGAAAAGGATGGAGAAATTATCGGCAACATCATGTATACCAAAGCTTGGCTGGAAGATGAACGGGGTGAGCGGAAAGAGATTCTCTCTTTTGGACCACTCTGCGTTGCGCCTAAGTATCAGCGGCAAAAATTGGGAAAGCTTTTGATTGCGCATTCCTTTGAGGTTGCCCGGAAGATGGGCTACGATGTGAATATAAATTTCGGCAACCCCGGCAATTATGTCAGCCGCGGGTTTGTCAGCTGTAAGAAGAAAAATGTCAGCTTTGTAAGAGACGGTAACTTCCCTACTGCGCTGCTGGTCTGTGAGCTTGTTCCCGGGGCGCTGGATGGCAAAAAGTGGATGTACATTCCCAGTACCGCTGCCGATTGCTGCGAGGATACCGCTGCAGTAGAGGCTTTTGATGCCACCTTCCCGGCAAAGGAGAAGGCCTGGATGCCCAGTCAGGAGGAATTCTATATTTACAGTCACTCTTCCGTGGTAAGATAAGCTATGGAGAAAATCATCGTAATCGGTTGTCCCGGGAGCGGTAAAAGTACATTTGCCAGGGCGTTACACGGCATTACGGGCATTCCCTTATTTCACCTGGATATGCTGTATTGGAATGCAGACAAGACCACCGTGAGAAAAGACATCTTTCACGAAAGATTAGCCTCTGTTCTCCAAAAGAATCAATGGATCATTGACGGCAATTACAGCTCCACAATGGCATTGCGGCTGGAGGTCTGTGATACGGTTATTTTTCTGGATTATCCCCTGGAGCTCTGTCTTGCGGGCATCCGGGAACGGCAGGGAAAACCCAGAAGTGATATACCTTGGCTTGATACCGAGGAGGATGAGGAATTTATTGATTTTATCAAAAACTACAACACCCAAAGCAGGCCTCAGGTAATAGAACTATTAAGCCAATACCCCAACAAGCATATTCACATTTTCACAAATCGAAGAGAGGCAGACCTGTTCTTAACACAGCTAAAGCCAAGCAGCTAAACTTGAACTGCTTGGCTTTTTGACTGGGTAAACTGGCGTAATTAGTTGATTTTTGCTACAGGGGGTGGTATAATTTCTGCTGATATTCCATCGCCCAGAGAAAGGAGTCCGCACCGTGAAGAACGACAAACGAGCGCTTTTCGAAACGATGCCGGTAGGCAAGGCGCTATTGACAATGGCGATTCCCACCATTATCAGCCAACTCATCACGATGATCTATAACCTGGCTGATACCTTCTTCATCGGTATGAGCAACGACCCATACAAGGTCGCAGCTGCCAGTGTGGTAAGTGTACTGTTTTTTATGCTTACCGCCCTTTCCAATCTGTTTGGTGTAGGCGGCGGCAGTTTACTGTCCCGGCTTCTGGGTGAGAAGCGGGAGGAAGATGCCCAGCGGGTAGGCGCGTTCAGCATTTACGGTTCTCTGGTGATCGCCGGCATATATTCCCTGGTATGTTTCTTTTTTACAGAGCCTCTTGCAAGGCTGTTGGGCGCATCTGACAACACTGTAGCGTATGCCTCCAGCTACCTGTCCTGGGTAGTGGTGATCGGCGGCATTCCATCTACCCTGGGTATGACAATGTCCCATCTGCTCAGAAGTGCAGGATACTCCAAGGAATCGGGAGCGGGTCTTGCAATCGGCGGTATTTCCAATATTATCCTGGATCCACTGTTTATGTTTGTATTGCTGCCGGATGGAAACGAGGTAACCGGCGCTGCCATCGCAACACTGGTATCCAACATCATTACGCTGGTGTATTTTCTGTTTGTTTATTACAAGCTTCGGGGCAAAACCGTACTGTCCCTATCCCCCCAATATGCCCGTCTGGAAAAGCATTTGATTATCGGCATTCTTTCCATTGGCCTGCCCTCTGCCCTCACCGCCCTGCTTGCAAATATCACCAGCATTGTCAAAAATAATCTGACTGCCAATTACGGAGATATTGAGCTTGCAGCCTACGGAATTGTTATGAAGGCGGATATGCTGCCCCTAAACATCGGTATGGGTCTATGTCAGGGTATGATGCCTCTGGTTGCCTACAACTACGCAGCAAAAAACTACCCCAGAATGAAAAGCTTTACCAGAGCTGCTCAGCTTTCCGGTATGGCGACGGCTTGTGTATTTATTGCCATATTCGAAATCTTTGCATCCCAGATTGTTTGGATGTTTATTCGGGACGAGGCGACCATCGCCTACGGAACCCACTTCCTGCGAATTGCCTGTCTTGCAACACCCTTTATGATTTCCAATTTTCAAAAAATCTACTGCCTGCAGGCGATGGGCAAAGGTAAAGAGTCCCTGATTCTCGGCATATGCAGGCAAGGCTTATTTGCGATTCCTATCCTTTTGATTTTAAACCATTTTGTAGGACTGTACGGTGTGGTTGCCGCGCAGCTGATCTCCGATGCCATCACCTTTATCCTCTCCACAGTTCTCTATCGCAGGATTTACAACAGCCTGCAAAAATAATACCTGCACCCCATTTGTTTGACAAGTATTGATATCATACTTATCTAACAAATGGGGTGCAGTTTATAATCAAATGGGAGTTTCTTAGCTTATTTCGAGGAGCCGCAGCAGTTACCGGAGCACCCGGCGCATCTTTCAGCGCAGCCGGAGGCGTCAGGGCAGCCGATACATTTGATGCCCTTTTTCCTTGCCTTGCGGATATAAAATACCGCAGCGCCGAGAACCAGTACAACAACAGCAATTATAATAAAATCAATCGGTTTCATAGGCTTTTTACCTGCTTAATACGTATTTCTTTTCTACCTTCTTATCGGCGGTTACACACAGGTAGGTAAGCACGCTGGCAAAAGCAAGCACAAAGATCAAACCGCCAACAAAACCTGCGCCCAGGCTGCCTGTAGTAATCAGCGTACCAATCTGGTAGACCAGGAAACCGACGGTATAGCCGGTGCCTACCTGCAGCGCAATTCCGCCCCAGAACCATTTCTTATCTGTGATTTCCGCATTCATTGCGCCCATAGCCGCAAAGCAAGGGGGAGAAAACAGGTTGAACATCAGATATGCCAGGGCAGCAACCTTGGTCATACCCACCATAGCTGCGGCAACTTCGTTACCGGAGCCAACCATCTCCAGATCATCGTTGACCATAAAACCGTAACAAACAGCCAGTGTGCCAACCACATTCTCCTTGGCAATAAAGCCGGTAACTGCGCCGGCTGCCAGCTGCCAGGCTGCAATACCAACCACAGGTACAAGGCAGACCGCTATGGGATTGGCAATAGTAGCCAGAATAGAGGTATGGGCCATACCCTCTTCCACCAGCTGCAGATCCCAGTCAAAGGACTGCATAACAAACACAACGGCATTACATACCAGAATCACAGTACCTGCCTTAACAATATAAGACCAGCCACGGCTGCACATGGAGAAGAACGCCCGTTTAACAGAGGGCGCTTTGTATTCCGGCAGTTCCATAATGAAGAAGGATTTCCGGTTCTTGTGGCCGGCGATCTTATTGATCAGCAGTGCGCCCAAGAGAATGAACACAATACCGGCAAAGTACATCAGGGTGCCTACCCAACCGGCTTCATCAAAGAATGCGCCGGCAAACAGGGCGATCACAGGCAGCTTTGCGCCGCAGGGCATAAAGGGTGTCAGCATAGCGGTAGCGTTCCGCTCCCGCTCATTGCGAATAGTACGGGCAGCCATCACACCGGGAATTGCGCAGCCGGTACCCACCACAAAGGGAATGACAGACTTGCCGGACAGACCCACTTTCTTGAAAATAGGATCCAATACCACGGTTGCCCGGGCCATATAGCCGCAGTCCTCCAGCAGTGCGATCAGGAAGTACATTACCATTACCAGGGGCAGGAAGCCAACCACAGCGCTGACACCGCCGATGATACCCTCAGTCAGCAGCGCTGCCAAAAAGTCGTTGCTGCCCTCTAACAGACCGGCGACCCACTCTTTGAACATATCAATTAACGTTACCAGACCCGGAACCACTGTGCCGTTAGCAAATTCATACCCTTCAGCAATCCACACACCCAGCCAAGCCTGAGAGATCTGGAACACCAGGAACATTACCACGGCAAAAATGGGTAAGCCCACCAGCGGGTGGGTCAGGATACTGTCGATTGTATCCTGGAAATTTCTGTCCCGGGTACGGACTGTGCGGCTCTCCACCTGCTTCACAATGCCGTTTACAAAGGCAAAACGCTTGCGGTCTGCCTCCACAACAGCCTGCTTGCTGGTCAGATCCACATTGCCCTGCTGATAGGGAGCGACCTGGGTTTTGCCAATCAGGAATTTGGCTGCCTGCACCAACTCCTTCAAGCCTTCGGAGGAGGTAGAAACCGTCTCCACCACCGGGCAGCCCAACTTTTGGGACAGCAGCGCTTCGTCGATCAGGGTCTTCTTTTTCTCGTTGATATCAGCCTTATTCAAAGCAATGACCACCGGGATGCCCAGCTCCAGCAACTGTGTGGTAAAAAACAGGGAGCGGCTCAGATTTGTAGCATCCACAATATTGATAATCACATCGGGATGCTCATTTTTTACATAGGCGCTGGTAACGCTCTCCTCGGAAGTGAACGGAGACATAGAGTAAGCGCCAGGAAGGTCGACGGCAATCATTTCTAAGCCATCGGTGTAGGTCTTCTTGATGGGAGCCTCTTTCTTATCCACTGTAACACCCGCCCAGTTGCCCACCTTTTCGTTTCGGCCGGTGAGGGCGTTATACATAGTGGTTTTACCGGAATTGGGATTGCCCGCAAAAGCAATTCTCATATGGGATTTCCTCCTCTTCTATCAAACACAAATCGCAAGATTGTAAAACTGTTGTTAGCCTCTGCTAACAAGTAACCAACGGAAAATCAGCTGACGAAATTCCTGCAAATCAAGCATTAAACAATGATTGCTTCTGCCAGCTGATTGTCAATGTTATATCTGCCGTCTTTAATGGAAACCGTGCAACCGCCCCGACGGCGGGAAACAACGGTTATAGGTTCGCCGCTGTAGCAGCCCAGAGAAAACAGAAACGCATCCAGCTCTTCGTCATCGGTTTCGATTCGCTGAACGATATATTCCTTGCCTTCCTCTGCCATAGACAAATTCATATCATCACCTGATTTGGGTCAAAATTCTTACGGAACAGCCATATTCGGTCATTCTGTGTTGTTAGCCACAGCTAACACCTAATATATAATAGCCTAAGGGGAAGCATTTGTCAATCATTTTTTGTAAATTTTCTCCAGTTTTTCTTTGCTTGCAATTGAAGCTATCCCGTGGTACAATGAAGCCGTATTAATCAACGGAGGTATTCTATGGCCCTTCACGAATCTGCCGAGATGTATCTCGAAACCATATATCAGCTTTCCCTCCAGCGAGAGGGCGTCCGCAGTATTGATGTTGCGGAGGCGCTGAATTATTCCAGACCCAGTGTCAGCCGCGCTGTCGGTCTATTGAAACAGGACGGGTATCTGGAAACAGATGATGACGGCTTTTTAAAGCTCACCCAGTTGGGCAAGACCACTGCCGAGGATATTTACGAGCGGCACACCACCCTCTCCGCCGCCCTGATGGCTTTGGGTGTGGACGAAAAGACCGCCGCGGAGGATGCTTGCAAAATTGAGCACGTCATCAGCGAACAAACTTTGGTAGCAATCAAAGCCTACATGAAAAAGAATGAAAACATTTCTAGATAAATCATCAGGACTATATCTCAAACCCACGGCAAGCTAACACCTGCTGTGGGTTGTTTTAATAATTTAAATATTTGAACAAATTTCGACAAAATATTTCCAAAAGCCGAAAACTGTGCTATAATGCCTTTGTTAGGCTTATTGAGCAAAATGCAGGAGGTCCTGTTATGAAAGAAATCTTTAGAGAATTTTTCGGCATCGGCGGCTACACCCGAGAGCCGGAAGGTTTTTTGTCATGGCAGCATTTACTGTTTGTTACATCTTTAATGGTAATTATGGTCGGGTGCGCTGTGTTCTTCGGCAAGAAGAACAAGCTGGCAGATGACAAGATTAAGAATAAGGTTTTGATTTGGACGGCCATTCTCATTGACAGCTTTGAGCTGTTCAAAATTTTCATTCTCTGCTATGGACAGCAAAGCTTTGAACCCATTCTTCACAACCTGCCCCTGTTTCTGTGCAGTATTCAGCTGATTGCCATTCCTATGGCAGCCTTCTGCAAGGGACGGGTCAAGGAAGCTGCTGTGGATTTTGTATGTATCTTCGGTATCGTGGGCGCGGTGTTGGGCGTATACGGTGCAGGCCAGAATTACAATGCCTATCCCGTTCTGGGCTTTGACAATGTGGTTTCCGGCATCACCCACTCCATTTCCGGTTTTGCATCATTGTATATTATGATTTCCGGTATGGGTCGGCTGAAAAAAGAGAATATTCCTGTTACCCTGTCTATTCTCACCGGTTTCTGTGTGATGGCTTATGTTGCCAATGTGTTGCTGGACTACAATTATATGTTCCTGATGGCCGGCGACGGCACACCCTATGATATTTTCTATAACCTGTTTGACGGTCACCCGGTGCTGTATCCCTTAAGCGTAGTTGCCCTGTTTTTCCTTTATATTGGCGGCTTCTACGGTATTCACCATATGGTAAGTAAGAAAAAAGAAAAAGCTTTGGTATAAATTCATACATAAAGGAGTATTGACAATGGCAAAAACAATTCAGGACGTCCTTGCAATGATCAAGGAACACGACATCAAAATGGTGGACTTTAAGATGGTAGACATCAACGGCCAGTACCGCCATGTAACCATCCCTGCCCAGAACTTCTCCGAAGACACTATGAAGAGCGGTATCGGTTTTGATGCCTCCAACTACGGCTATGCCGTGGTGGAAAAGAGCGATATGGTGTTTATCCCCGATCCGGACACCGCAATGATCGACCCCTTCTGCGATATTCCCACTCTGACCATGACCGGTAATGCCATGATCATTGACTATCCCCAGAACCGGCCTTTGGCACAGTACCCCCGGAACATCATCAAGGCTGCTGTACAGTATATGCAGGACAGCGGTGTTGCTGACGAGATGAAGATTCTGCCGGAATTTGAGTTCTATCTGTTTGACGATGTGACCTGGGATGTTCAGGGTAACTACATCGGCGCATCCGTGGATGCCAGCCAGTCCTACTGGAACTCCGCCACCGATGGCAAGGGTGTGATCGTTCCCAAGCAGAAGAATTACCACATTGCCAAGCCTTTCGACACCTCCTATGAGTGCCGCAGCGAAATGTGTATGCATATGCTGGATGCCGGCATTGAGATCAACTACCACCACCCTGAGGTTGCCGCCAGCGGTCAGTATGAGATCGAGCCCCAGCTGGGTGAAGTGGTGCATATGGCGGATGCTACCATGATGATTAAGTACATCATCCACAACACTGCCCTGAAGTACGGCAAGAGCGCCACCTTTATGCCCAAGCCCATTTACGGCGAGGCAGGCAGCGGTATGCACGTGCATATGATTCTGTTTAAGGACGGCAAGCCTGTATTTGCCGACGACAACGGCTATGCCCACTTAAGTGAAACTGCCCACTACTTTATGGGCGGTATCCTGAAGCATATTGCCTCCCTGTGCGCCATCACCAACCCCAGCACCAACTCCTTCAAGCGCCTTGTACCCGGTTTTGAGGCTCCTGTGACTGTGGGCTATGCTACCTCTAACAGAAGCGCAGTCATTCGTATTCCTGCCTACGCAAAGAGTCCCGACAAGCGCCGCTTTGAGCTGCGTAACCCCGACGCTACCTGCAACCCCTACTTCTGCTATGCAGCCATCCTGATGGCAGGTTTGGACGGCGTGAAGAACAAGATCGATCCCCACGAAAACGGCTGGGGCCCCTACGACTTCAACCTGTTCCACCTCAGCGACGAGGAGAAGGCAAAGCTCAGCCAGCTGCCCACTCGTCTGGAAGATGCGCTGGACGCTCTGGAAGCTGACCACGAGTACCTGACCGCAGGCGGTGTATTCCCCGAGGAGCTGCTGAAGAACTTTATCAAGACTAAGCGCGCTGAGTGCAGCGAAATGTCCAAGATCCCCCACCCTGCTGAGTTTGATAAGTATTATAATCTGTAATAGCAAGCAAAAGGACACAGGCATTGCCTGTGTCCTTTTCATATTTACTTGGTCATTTTTTCCTGCTTGACCTTGTGGTCGATGACGTGGCGGGAAGATAGTTCCTTGTGGATATCCTCCAGAGAAATGCCGGCTTGGAGCATCAGTACCATTACATGGTAGGCAAGATCTGCAATTTCATAGATGGTTTCCTTTTTGTCCTCAGCCTTGGCGGCGATAATCACCTCGGTACACTCCTCGCCAACCTTCTTGAGGATCTTATCCAGACCCTTTTCAAAGAGGTAGGTGGTGTAAGAGCCTTCCTTTTTCTCTTCCTTTCTGCCCCGGAGCAGCTCCATCAGGCCTTCCAGAGAGAATTCGTGGAGTTCCTCACTCTCCCAAACAGGCTTGTTGAAGCAGGACTTGGTGCCCAAGTGGCAGGCAGGACCCTCCGGCTCTACCTTGACTACCAGGGCATCGTTGTCGCAGTCCGCTTCGATGGACACGATGTGCTGATAATTGCCGCTGGTCTCCCCCTTCAGCCACAGCTCCTGACGGGAACGGCTCCAGAAGCAGGTCAAACCCTTTTCCATGGAAATCTGCAGGCTCTCTTTATTCATATAAACCAGGGTCATCACCTGCTTGGTGATCGCATCCACCACAATGGCAGGAATCAGGCCGTTTTCGTCAAATTTCAGTTCTTCAATTTTCATAATTATTCTCCTTATAGTCTTGCAGGAATACCTGCCTGCGCCATTTGCTTTTTCAAATTGGGAATTGCCACCTCGCCAAAGTGGAAAATGGAGGCTGCCAGGCCTGCATCTACCTTGGGAAGGGTATTAAACAGGGTAATGAAATCCTCTTTGCAACCTGCGCCGCCGGATGCAATCACCGGTACGGACACCGCATCACACACCGCACTCAGCATTTCCAGATCAAAGCCTTTTTTCACACCGTCGGTATCGATGGAGTTGACCACCACCTCACCTGCGCCGGCATCCACGCACTTTTTGATCCATTCGATGGCTTCCATTCCGGTATTCTCTCTGCCACCCTTAGCAAAGACACGGAACACACCGTCCACCCGTTTTACATCCACGGACAGAACCACGCATTGGTCGCCGTAGAGCTTTGCTGCTTCCCCAATGAGAGCAGGGTTGCGGATTGCACCGGAGTTGACACTGACCTTATCAGCACCACATTTCAGCACCCGGTCAAAGTCCTGCACCGTATTGATACCGCCGCCTACCGTCAGGGGGATGAACACCTGTCGGGCAGTTTCGCACAGAATGTCTGTGAACAGTTCCCGTCCCTCGGCAGAGGCGGTGATATCATAGAACACCAGCTCGTCTGCCCCCTGCTCGGTATAAAACCGCGCCAGATCTATGGGAGAGGACACATCGCTGAGACCCTGGAAATTCACACCTTTGACTACCCGTCCGTTTTTTACATCCAGACAGGGAATAATCCGTTTTGTTATCATTTTGCCACCTCTATGGCTTCCTTTAAATTGATATCGCCGGTGTAGTAAGCCTTGCCGATGATCGCGCCGTACAGGTCCATAGCAGCTAAGCGTTTTACGTCCTCTATGGAAGACACACCGCCGGAGGCGATAATCTGCATAGTGAACTTTTCGCTCATTTCCCGATACAGATCGTGGTTACAGCCCTGCATAGCGCCATCCTTGGAAATATCGGTGCAGATGATGGTTTTTACACCGATTTCCTGCATTTTTTCGCAGAAGGCAAAGGCAGGCATATCGGTTTTTTCCGTCCAACCTTTCACGGCTACAAAGCCGTCCTTCAAGTCTACACCTACGGCAATTTTCTCGCCGTACTTGGCAACTGCTTCCTGCAAGAAATCAGGGTCGGCCAGCGCCGCAGTGCCTAAAATCACCCGGTCGATACCGGCCTGCATATACCGGTCAACTACCTGCATGCTACGCACACCGCCGCCGATCTCACAGAACAGACCGCTTTCTTTCTTGATATTGCAAACAACAGACAAGTTGGGGGTGTCACCGGATTTTGCGCCCTCCAAGTCCACAACATGTATGTACTTTGCGCCGGCAGCGGCAAAGTCCTTGGCAACCGCCACAGGGTTATCGTTATAGACAGTCATTTGGGCGTAATCGCCCTTATACAGGCGGACGGCCTTGCCGCCGTACAAGTCTATGGCAGGAAAGATATTCATTGTTTTCCCTCCATTTCACAAAATGCCCGCAGGATGTTTAACCCTACCTTGCCGCTCTTTTCCGGATGGAACTGGCAGCCGCACACATTGCCATCTGCTACTGCGGCGGTCAAGGGCGCGCCATAGTCGGTGACGGCAATCACCGCATCGTCGCAGTCGGCTGCGTAGTAGGAGTGGACAAAGTAGACGAAGTCGCCCTCCTGAATATAGCGGAACAAGGGATTTTCCTTGGGGAATCGCAATCCATTCCAGCCGATATGGGGGATTTTAAAATCTTTGGGGATTACATCGGCAATGGGACGGACAGAGCCCTTGATGAGACCCAGACCCTTGTGGTGACCGTATTCATAGGCATCTTCAAATAAAAGCTGCATGCCCAGGCAGATACCCATTACCGGCTTGCCGGCTTTGGCCTCGTTACAGACCACCTCTGCCATACCGGAATCCCGCAGCTTTTTGGCGGCATCGCCAAATGCGCCTACACCGGGCAGCAAGATCCTGTCCGCCCTATGGATTACCTCCGGGTCAGCAGTCACCACCGCTTCTGCGCCAATGGCAGCAAAAGAGCTTTGCAGGGAAAACAGGTTTCCCACGCCGTAATCAATAATTGCAACCATTAAAGCACTCCCTTTGTGGACGGAATTTCGTTGGCAAAGGCCTTGTCAATTGCCACAGCCTTTTTCATGCTCCGGGCCAGAGATTTGAAAGTGCCTTCAATGATATGGTGAGAGTTGCTGCCAGCCAACTGGCGGACGTGCAGGGTCAGACCTGCATCCCGCGCAAAGGCGATCAAAAACTCCTGGCACAGTTCGGTATCAAAATCACCCACTTTTTCTGTGGGAATTTCCAGGGCATAGTAGCAACCGCCACGTCCTGAAATATCAACTGCCGTCAAAATCAGACTCTCGTCCATGGCCAGAGTGGTATCGCCGTAACGGATAATACCCTTCCTGTCCCCCAGACCCTGAGCAAAGGCTTTGCCCAGGCAAATACCCACATCCTCTACGGTGTGGTGGTAATCCACATGGGTATCACCTACGCAGGTAACATTCAGGTCAAACCGACCGTGCTTGGAAAACAACGTCAGCATATGATCCAGAAAACCGCAGCCTGTACGGCAATCAGACGCACCTGTTCCGTCCAGGTTTAATTTTAGGGAAATATCGGTTTCTGCGGTTTTTCTGTTGATTTCAGCAGTTCTCATTTTGTTTCCTCCAAAATCTCACCAATGGTGGTGATGAGCGCTTGCATTTCCTCCGCCGTACCCACGGTGATACGGACATAATCGGAAATTCTTGCCTTATCAAAGTGTCGCACCAGGATACCCCGCTGCTTCAGTTTTTGATAGAGGCTCTTGCCGTCAATGGACGGGTGCTTGGCAAACAGGAAGTTCGCCTTGGAATCAGTCAAGGTAAAGCCAAGTTTTTTCAGCGCATTGACTGTCCAAGTCCGGTTTTCCATAATGGTTTTGCAGTTCTTTGCAGTATAATCGCTGTTTTTCAGGGTGGCTACGCCGGCTGCTGCGGTCATACGGTTGATATTATAGGGATTGGTGGAGTACCGCAGGGTATTCAAGTCCCCGATGATGGCTTTTGAGCCGATGGCCATACCCAAACGGGCGCCTGCCATAGACCGGGATTTGGAGAAGGTCTGCACCACCAAAAGGTTATCGTACTTGCTAAGTAACGGCACGGCGCTTTCGCCGCCGAAATCCACATAAGCCTCGTCGATGACCACCACATTATCCGGATTGCTTTTCACAATCTCCTCCACCTGATTGCGGGTCAGGGCGATACCAGTGGGGGCATTGGGGTTGGCGATAAAGATGGTCTTTCCGGCATTGCAGTAGTCGGCAATATCCACAGCGAAGTCCCCTTTCAAGGGAATCTGGGTATAGGGAACGCCGTTTACCTCCGCAAACACCTTATAAAAACCGTAGGTAATATCCGGGAAGATTGCCGGATGGTCCTGATCGCAAAATGCCATAAAGGCGAAGTTCAGTACATCGTCCGAGCCGTTGGTAAGCATCACCTGATCCGGATCTACGCCCATCTGCTGGGCCAGAAGGGCAGTCAGCACCCTGGAATCCGGGTCGGAGTACAGTCGCAGCTTGTCGACTTCCCCTGCCACCGCCTGGGCCACTGCCGGGTGAGGCGGAAAGGGGGATTCGTTGGTGTTCAGCTTGATGTACTGCATATCCTGAGGCTGTTCGCCAGGGGTATAGGGTATCAGTTTTTCATATTTTTTGCTAAAAAACTTGCTCATTTCTTCATCTCCAAACGAATTACCGCGCTCTTTGCGTGGGCGGTCAATCCTTCCTGCCGGGCAAAGTATGCCACATCTTCGGCTACCTCTGCCAAAGCTTCTTCGCTGTAATAGATAAACTGGGTCTTTTTTATAAAATCGTCCACGGACAGAGGACTGGAGAACTTCGCAGTGCCGCTGGTGGGCAAAGTGTGGTTGGGACCTGCAAAGTAGTCGCCCAGCGCCTCGGGGCAGTATTTGCCCATAAATACAGAGCCTGCGTGGCGAATGGAATCCAAATAATCAAAGGGATTATCCACGCACAGTTCCAGGTGCTCCGGCGCAATCTCGTTGGCAATTTCAATAGCGGCAGACAGAGTGTCCGCCACAATGATTTTACCATTGGTGTCAATAGACACCCGGGCAATTTCAGACCGTTCCAGCAGAGGAATCTGCTTTTCCAGCTCTGCCCGCACCGCTTCTGCCAAAGCAGCGGAATCGGTAACCAGTACAGCGCTTGCCATCTTATCGTGTTCTGCCTGACTCAGCAGGTCAGCAGCTACATAGGCAGGCTGGGCGGTTGCGTCCGCCACCACCAGAATTTCGCTGGGACCGGCAATCATATCGATGGACACGGTACCGAACACCTGCTTTTT
Source organism: Faecousia sp. (assembly GCA_045601715.1). Lineage (GTDB taxonomy): Bacteria > Bacillota > Clostridia > Oscillospirales > Oscillospiraceae > Faecousia. The sequence continues at coordinate 4,707 of JAZSAD010000037.1, read as the reverse complement.
GGCCTCTGCCACAAAAGCATTGCCCGGGCCTACAATCTTATCCACCTTTGGGATAGATTCTGTTCCGTATGCCAATGCAGCAATTGCCTGGGCGCCGCCCACCTTGAAAATCCTATCCACACCGGCAATCTTGGCTGCTGCCAGGATCACAGGCTTGATTTTTCCATCTTTGCCGGGAGGTGTCACCATTACCACATCCCGGACACCTGCTAATTTTGCGGGAATGGCATCCATTAGCACGGTGGAGGGGTAGCTGGCTGTGCCGCCGGGGACATAAAGGCCTGCCCGGTCCACAGGGATAATCTTCTGCCCTACCATCACACCGTTTTCTTTTTTCAAAGTAAATCCTTCCCGCTTTTGGCAGGCGTGGAAGGAGCGGATATTCTCCGCCGCTTTTTCCAAAACTTCAATGAAACGGGGCTCTACCAAGGAAAATGCCTCGTCCATCTCCTCCTGGGTGACCTGCAAGGTGTTCAGCTTTACACCGTCAAATTTTTCACAGTAGGCATAGAGAGCCTCATCGCCCTTAGCACGAACCTGGGCAATGATATCCGTTACAACGGCTTCTACATTAACAGTCGGATCGGTGCGGGCAAAGATATCGTCCTTCTGCACTTGACCGTATTTCAAAATTTGAATCATTTTTTCTCCTCCAGCAGGGCTGCCATTCTTTCCGTCAGCAGATTGATTGCCGCATTTTTGAAGCGGAAGCCGGACTTGTTGGCAATCAGACGGGCGCTGATAGGCACGATGGTCTCCACTACCTCCAGCTTGTTCTCTTTCAGGGTCGTGCCGGTTTCCACGATATCCACGATCACATCGGACAGACCCAATATGGGCGCAATCTCAATAGAACCGTTCAGGTGGATAATGTCAATATCCCGACCCTGTGACCGGTAGTAATTCCGGGCAATATTGGAGAACTTGGTTGCCACCCGGAGGGTATGCTGGGGATCATCGTAGAAATCCTCCTTGGCGGCCACTACCATACGGCATTTGCCGATGTTCAGGTCTAATAATTCATATACATCCGGCTCGTATTCCAACAGAATGTCCTTACCGGCAACGCCGATGTCCGCCACGCCGTGTTCCACGTAAATGGCAACATCCGAGGGCTTTACCCAAAAGTACCGGACACCGTTCTCGGGATTTTCAAAAATCAGCTTCCGGTTGGTTTCCTTAATGGCGGGGCAGTCAAAGCCTGCCTGCTCGAACATAGCGTACACCTTTTCGCCCAGTCTGCCCTTGGGCAAGGCGATATTAAGCATTGTCTTCAACTGTCGTCACCTCCCCGTTTGCAAAGCGCATAACCTTCTTGTATTTTGCCTTTTCCGGCAGTGTCCGCTGGAGCTGCACCGTAAATCCCTCCTGACAGAGGGTCTCCACTACCTTGTGCAGAGTGGCGATATCTGCGTTTTCCTCATACAAAAGCGCTACATCTGCATCATAATTTTTGGGTGTGTTCTGTCTGCGGAGCGCATCTAAGTACACCGCAAAGCCGATGGCCCTTGCCTTATGACCCATCTTCTCCATCAGCCGGTCGTACTGACCGCCGGAGAGAACGCTCACCGGCACACCCTCTACAAAGCCCTTGAACATAATGCCGTTGTAGTATTTCATATCGCTGACAACGGAGAAATCGATCCGGAGAATATCCCCCCACTGCCCTGCTGCCAGCACGGTCATCAGATTTTGGAATCGGCTCAATGCATCCTCACTAACGATGCCGGTCAGAATATTCCGCAGCTTGGGAAGCACCTTGCCCGCAGTACCGTAAACACCTGCCAGGTCGCAAAGCGCCTTGGCGCGACTTTCGTCCACACCGCAATCTAAGCACTTCTTCGCCAATTCGTGGATATTCCTCTCACCGATGAACTTGAGCATCTGGCCCTTATCCTCTTGGGAAACGGAGAAACTGTCCAAAATCTCAAAGACAAAATCCAAATAAGATACGGTCAGCACACTGGTTTCGGAAATGGTCTTTAAGCTTTGCGCCGCCAAGGTCAGCACCTCGAAAATGCTGTAATCGTCAATGTCGCCAATACACTCCAAGCCTGTCTGGAGGATTTCCTTAAATGCCTGGGTATCCTTAGAAACACGGTAGACATTCTCATTATAGTAATACCGCTGGACACTGCCGGGATTATATTTATTGTTCTTGATAATGGACAGGGTCACGTCCGGCTTTAGCGCCATCAGCTTGCCGTTGGTATCGGTAAAGGTGATAATGCTGTCGGAAATCAGAAAATCCTTATTCCGCACATACAGGTCGTACTCCTCAAACTGATTCATCTTAAAATGGGAGTAGCCGTAACGGGCATAAAGAGTGCGGAGAGAAAAGCTAATCCGCTCATTATTCTTAAAAACAGAATCTGCTATTTTCATTTCTGCTCCTCCTCTTTCAGCTTTTCAATTACAGTTCTATAACCGCCCTTGCCGTAGTTCAGGCAGCGGCTTACGCGGCCGATGGTGGCCGTACTCACACCTACCTGCTGAGAAATGGTCTGATAGCTTTTGCCCTCGCTGAGCAAAAAGGCGGTATCCAACCGCTGTGCCATATCCTGCAGCTCATTGATGGTACAGATATCATCAAAAAAGGTGTAGCAATCCTCTATATTCTTCAGCGTCAATATTCCACGGAACAGACGGTCGATGGACTCTGAACGGTAGTTAGGCATCAGAAAATCCTCCTTTGGCAAAATCACGTTGCTATGTTATCACTTTAGCACGCTAAAGTCAAGGTGTATTTTCATGGTTTTTCTATATTTTGTAAGAACTTTTTCATTATGTTGCAAATATCACATCATTATCTATTTTCTACTATTATAATTAAGGAAAAAGGAGGGATTCATATGTTAGATGGATGCCAGGGAAAACCCCGTACACCAACCATTATTGAAAAAATCTGCCCCCAGTGCGGACACGAAATAGAACTATTCTCAATCGATACCCAGATGCCCTGCGAACACTGCGGCTTTGTAGCATATAACGATAACTTAAGCTGTGTGCAGTGGTGCCAGTACGCAAAGAAATGCGTGGGCGAAGAGATGTACGAACACTTAATGAAAGTGGCTGCCCAGCAGAAAGAGGATAAGGAGAGGAGCGCATGATTCGTAAAATCATCACCATTGATCAAAATAAGTGCAACGGCTGCGGTCTGTGCGCCAGCGCCTGTCACGAGGGCGCAATTGGTATGGTAGACGGCAAAGCCCAGCTTCTCCGGGAGGACTACTGCGACGGTTTGGGCGATTGTCTGCCCGCCTGCCCTACAAATGCGATTTCCTTTGAAGAAAGAGAGGCGCCTGCCTATGACCACGCAGCGGTATTAAAGGCAAAGCATGCAGCGGCTGACACACCCCCTGTTCCCGGACAGTTATCCAATTTCCCGGTGCAGTTAAAGCTGGTCCCCCCTACTGCCCCCTACTTCCACGGCGCGGACCTGCTGATTGCCGCGGACTGTACCGCCTTTGCCTACGGGAATTTCCATAATGACTTTATCCGAAATCGGGTCACTTTGATTGGTTGTCCCAAACTGGATATGGTAGACTACTCCCAGAAATTGGAACAGCTTTTTGCAAACAATGAAATTCGCTCTGTTACCGTGGCGCGTATGACTGTCCCCTGCTGCGGCGGTATCAGCTATGCGGTGAAGACCGCTATGGAGGCCAGCGGCAAAAACATTCCTGTGAATATCATAACCATCAGCCCGGATGGGCAAATTGTAGTATAAAGGAGGTTTCTATATGAGTTACTTCAACGGAAAAACTGTAATTGTTACCGGCGGCGGTCGAGCTGTCCTCAGTGACGGTCGCTGCGGTTCTATCGGCTACGGTATCGCCACCGCCTTTGCAAAGGAAGGCGCAAATCTGGTGCTTACCGGCCGAAATATGCAAAAACTAAACGATGCCAAGGAGGAACTGGAACGACTCTACGGTGTTCAGGTACTGCCGGTGCAGGCGGATGTGTCCGCAAGTGCTGACAACGAGGCGGTTGTGCAGAGTGTTGTGCAGAAGGCTGTGGATACCTTTGGGGATATTCATGTGCTGATTAACAATGCCCAGGCATCTGCCTCCGGTGTGACCCTGGCTGACCACAGCACGGAACAGTTTGACTTAGCCATATACTCCGGACTGTATGCGACCTTCTACTATATGAAGGCCTGCTACCCCTATCTTGCCAAAACCAAGGGCAGCGTGATTAACTTTGCCTCCGGCGCAGGACTTTCCGGTAATTTCGGACAGAGCGCCTATGCCGCTGCCAAGGAGGGTGTCCGTGGTATGAGCCGTGTGGCTGCAACGGAATGGGGCAAGGACGGTATCAATGTGAATGTGATCTGTCCCCTGGCCTGGACCGCACAGCTGGAAAACTGGGCCAATGCCTACCCCGATGCCTTCAAGGCAAATGTGCATATGCCGCCTATGGGGCATTTCGGCGATGCGGAGACGGAAATCGGCAGAGCCTGCGTGGCACTGGCCGGGCCTGACCTGAAATATATGAGTGGCGAAACCCTGACCCTGGAAGGCGGTTTGGGGTTAAGACCTTAATTACAAAACACGGGAGGGGCAATGCCCCTCCCCTACTTTTTGGTTGTTATTCCTGGTATGATGTGCTACAATATTCTCACAGGCAAACTTGAATTTGACTAACAGGTTCGCACCGCACCAAAGCCTCCCTCTGATGAGGGAGGTGGCTCGAAGAGCCGGAGGG
>JAZSAD010000036.1:0-2258 GCA_045601715.1 Faecousia sp. | reverse complement strand
GAAAAACGACCCTTTATGTGGGCAACGCACCTGTGGAATCTGTTCGACTTTGCCGCCGATGCCCGCAATCAGGGGGGCGAGCCGGGTATGAACCACAAGGGCCTTGTGACCTTTGACCGGCAGACAAGAAAAGACAGCTTCTATTTGTATAAGGCCTGGTGGACGGACACGCCCTTTGTCCATATTTGCGGCAAGCGGTATGCCCAGCGTACCGGACGGACCACCAAAATGAAGGTCTACTCCAACGCAAAACGCGTGAGTCTCTATGCAAACGGCGAGAAAATTGCCGAAAAGACGGGGGAACGTGTCTTTGTGTTCAAAGTAAAATTATGCGATACTACCGTAATCAGGGCAGTCGCCGGAAACTGTGAGGATACTGCAGTTTTCCGGCAGGTGTCGAAACCCAATCCTGCCTACCGGCTGGGAAAATCCGCCGGCGGCGAAAACTGGACCAAGGAGGAGCGGAAATGACCCAAAACACCAACAGAGCCAAGCTCTATCAGCTGGCGCTGTTTCCGCTAAATAACGGCGCGACCAATGTGTATTTTGTACTGATTCTCAGCTACATCGCCAATTTTGGCTCCAATGTACTGGGTCTTGCGATGACCTTTGCCACCCTGATGGTTACAGCGATGCGCGTATTCGATGCGGTGACAGACCCCATTATCGGCGCGCTGATGGATAAAACCAATGGCAAATTCGGTAAATTCCGTCCTTTTATGGTTATCGGCAACGGGACTATGGCGGTGTCGGTACTGCTACTTTATGTGTTTACCCCCATGGTGCAGGCAACCTGGGCGAAATATACCCTGTTTGTGGCGCTGTACGGCGTTTGGGTCATCGGATACACCTTCCAGACCTCCGTCACCCGTGGCGCCCAGCCGGTGCTTACCGACGACCCAAAGCAAAGACCACTGTTTACGGTATTTAACACCGTCGGTTCTCTGCTGGGTATGGGCTTGATTCAGGGTATTGGCCCTATTCTTGCCGGGGACGGTTTTTTAGGTGACTACAACAGCAAATGGTACGCTGTTATGACTCCTGTGGGTATTATCATTTCCGCCTTGCTCACAGTTTTGGCAATTATCGGTATTTGGGAAAAGGACAACGCCAAATATTTTGGCTTGGGCGGCGCAGAACCCCAGAAACTGAAGTTTACCGAATATGTGGCCATTGTCCGTGGCAATAAGCCCTTGCAGAGATTGATGATTGCCGGTGGCGGCTGTAAATTGGCCCAGTCCATCGCCAACAATATGACCGTGCTGATTATGCTGTACGCCTGTATGATGGGCAACTACGACGGTCTGTATCTGCCTTTAATGGTGGCGGGATTTGCCTTCTCTGCGCCTTTCTTCCTGCTGACGGTGAAGACCTCCCAAAAACGGGGTCAAAAAGCATCGCTGATGCGGTATGTGGCGGTTGCCCTTGCCGCTTATACAGTGGTGCTGGCACTGCTCCTTTTGTGGAAGCAGGGCGACCCGGCAAGAACGCTCAGGCTGTACGAAATTGTCAATGGCAAGTTCCGCATTACCACGAACCTATACACAATTCTGTTTGTAATCTTTTACAGCATCGGCTACGGCGCCTATTTTTCCACCGCCGATATGCCCATTCCTATGGTGGCTGACTGCGCCGACTATGAAACCTACAAATCCGGTAAATTTATCCCCGGTATTATGGGCACTATGTTCAGTCTGGTGGATAAGCTGGTATCCAGCCTGTCCGGCACTGTTGTAGGTTTGGCGGTAGGCTTTATTGGTTTTTCCAACCTTCCTACCAAGACGACCGCCTATGCAGAGGGTATGCATTGGGTGGTTATTGTCCTGTTCTGCCTGATTCCCATGGCATCCTGGGTCGTAACCCTGATTGCGATGAGGGGTTATTCGCTCACGGGCGAAAAAATGCAGCGAATCAGCAAGGTCAATGCCGCCCGGCGGGCGGCAATCGCCGACGGTATGTCTGCGGAAGAAGCCATGAAAACAATTACAGACTAAAAAATCGGGTGCACCAGCACCCGATTTTATTTTGTCAAATCTTTAATCACTTCGCCTGCGATGATCATACCTGCCACCGCCGGTACGAAACAGACCGAGCCGGGGAGGGCGTTTCTGCCCTCGGGCAGCTCTGCCCAGGCAGGATCGTCGGGGGGCAGGGGATTTTTGATAGGGTCTTCCGTGGAGTAGACGACTTTTAATCTTTCAATGCCCCGTTTTTTGCACTCCTTGCGGATAATCCGCGCCAGGGGACATACGGAAGTG
>JAZSAD010000035.1:0-3205 GCA_045601715.1 Faecousia sp. | reverse complement strand
AGTCGCTAAATTATCGGGAAAGGGCAATCGTTGCGGACCATCTTGGCTTCTGCCGGGATTGCTACACTACCCACTATTACGATGAAAACGATCTTGATTCGGAGGGTAAGCCTAAACGCAAACCCAGAAGAAAAGGACCCTTCATCGAACTGGCTGTGGAACATGGCCTGGCTTCCCCAGATACAGCAGATAGGACAGATCGCAAGGCATTGCAAAAAATGCATCAAAAGCTCATCAAATAACGAGAAAAAACATTTATATTGAGCGTGAAGGGACACCCCGTGGGGTGTCCCTTTCGTAATATCGGTTGGCTCAAGAGTTTTCTTTCAGTGGTACGTAGAACGTCAATTGGTTGCTTCTGCTTCCTGGGCGGGGAAGAACTCTGCAGAGGATAGCAGCGTCTGCACATCCTTCAGCTTAAACAGTTCCATAGGATTGTCGGAGCTTCCTTCCGGCGCACCAATGGTGAAACTCAGGTACACATCATCGATCTCTGCCACACAGCCCAGGTACACAAACACTTCCACATAGTAGCCGCTTTCGGAGATGTAGTAGTAGCCGTCAAAGTCACCAAACTTCTGCTCGCCATAGCCTTCGTAGGTGTCCTTGGCATACTCCTGATTGATGTCATAGCAGTTGTAGTCGCAGAGCAGATATGCTTCAACAGATACATCCTGCTTTTCGTCGGTAAAGACGATGTTCCAGTCGTTCTCTTCGATGCTCATGTTTTTGGGAGCGCCGATGGTAACCTTGGTCAGTTCTTCAAGACCGCTGGCCTCAATTTCCATTTCAACGACCTGCAGGTTCTTGGCCGGCGTTTTATTTCCGGAGTCATCGCCAACCTTGTCACCGCAGGCAGCCATAGACAGTACCATAACCATCGCCAACAATAAAGCCAATAATTTTTTCATGATCATATCCTCCTATCAATCATTTAGCAATTTATCAATGATTCTGCAGCATCTGCACGGCGGCTATACTCTGCCAGACCGGATGTAGCTGCGTCCTCTACTTTATTCATAGCCTCCTGGACTTTCTCCTTTGTTTCCTCGGAGACCTCTCCATCCTTAGCTGCCTGGATCGCTGCGCCAAACATACCTGCCATCGCTACTGCTGCAGCACCCTCACGGCGCTGCTGTTTGGTAGGACCAAAGTTGAACAGGCCCTTGGTATTGTCCCGTACGCCGAAGATCATATCAAAATGATGGATGATCTGGTTGACCTCCAGCTCACCGGTATGACGATCCCGATCGTTGACGCAGACTCGAATGGTCTCGGTAATATAGGGATGTGCTCGCAATCCCTTAGGCAGCTGGGTCAGATCTGTTTGCCCGCCTACCAAAGTAATATCCACACCGCATTCGCCAAATTCCTTTGGCTTGCCTTGCTCTTCTGGTTCGCTTTCTTCCAAATAGGGCTCATAACTTGCCACTTGGTCATAACGAATAAACTCCTTGGCATATCGGCTATCACCATCTCTGTGACGAATGCGGAAAAGGCCATGGTCGTCGTAGAATTCCACGGATTGCTTGATAGTGGCACTGGGGACAACCAAGGTGAACTTTCCTTCCAGCTGTGCATAGAGGCTGCCCTGGCGCTTCATATATTCCATATGTCCCAACAGTTCATCTTTGGTATAGCGATACCGCTGAATGTACCGGGAACAGCCACAGCTACACTCATTGCAAATAAATGACTTGTCCTTGATCTTGGTACGCTTGAGCATACCTACCTCTGCGCCGCAAAATGCACAAGGCTGTTTACCAAATGTCTTTTTAAACCATTCAACCATTCCCATAATGTTTCCTCCTTATTTTTTCTTGATCAAAATGACCGCTACACCAACACCGAGACCTGCTGCGCCGAGACCTACCAGTACCAGCACCCACCAGGGGATCGTCTTTTCGGGCTGCTCGGTTTGTGTAGTAGGCTCGGTAGTAGGTATGGTGGCATTTTGTGATTCCGAGGTAGGTTCTTTGGCTTGTGTGTCAGCAGTGGGTTCTGTGGTTTGTGCGCCGACAGCGGGTTCGGTAGCTTCCTGAGAACCGGCCTCTACAACCGTAAGGGTATATACCCCATAGTCCTCTCCGCCTGCGCCCATAGCGCAAATACTAAAGCTATAGGTGCCGGCTTTTGTGGGTGTTCCCATCAACCAGCCATCGATGCTCAAACCCAGCCAGGAGCCCTCTTCCAAATCGTTCTGCGTACCGGGATTGTAATAAGGGAAAAATTCAGCATCCGGGTCAGTACACTTCAGCTGTACCGAATACTGGGTGCCGACTACGGCATTGGGCAGCGTTTCGGTTTGGATTTTAGGAGCTGCCGCGGTTGTTTCCTCTGCCACTACATTTACCTCTACCATACTGCTGTATGCCATACCACCGCTTGAGGTGGTTATGCCGCATACATAGTAGCGAGTGCCAAGGGTGCGGGTATCGCAGAACATGTAATCACCGGTTTCCGCGCCACGATTGATAGCCTGCAGATCTTCAAACTTTCCAGTGCCGGTCTCATACCAAAGGAAGTTCAGCTGAGAGCCATCTGTGGACTTGGCGATACAACGAATTTCTGCTTCTTCGCCTTGTTGGACAGTAATCGATGCAGGAATATCCAGAATTTCCGGAGGAGATCCATAATTTCCTACGACGATATGTGCCACTTGGCTAGGCACACTGTAGTGACCATCTTCGATTTCACACCAAATCTCTGCGCCACTCAGTTCTTCTTCAATACCTTCGAAGATAAAACAGAATGTATTGTTGTCCAATTTTTTTGCGCCATAAGATTCGCCCGCGTATGCTTCCCACGGCTGCATAGCGCCTCCAATTTGAGAAGCATTGTAGGTCTTACCCTCCCACTCAATGTACCAGTAAGCAGAGAGGTTTGTACCGGTAGCCTTCACGGTATAAATTGCAACGCTATATTCCGAATAGTAGTGGCTTTGAGGTTGCATAGTGATGACTGGTCCTTCCGGCGCAGCCAACGCAGGAACTGTTAGCATGCCGCACAATAGCACTATCAGCAATAAAGAGATCACTTTCTTCATCGTTATTCACCTTTTTTCTTCTTCAGAATAATAACGGTTGTAGTAATGGCAGCAGCGAAGCAAACCAAGGCCACCAACAGAATTTTGATCCAGGCGTTATTATCCTGCTCCGTATTATGATCGGCTTCAGGTGTGGTTTCTGCAGGTGTGGTTTCTGCA
>JAZSAD010000034.1:0-6065 GCA_045601715.1 Faecousia sp. | reverse complement strand
AAATCCACATCCCGGTTTTGGATATTGCGGACAGTGGAAGCACGGCAGCCGCAGTTCATCAGGAAATTAACGATCACCCAATTCCGGTATTCGCAGAAGGAACAGTTTTTCTTTGGCCTTTTCAGGATCGCTTCCAATTCTTCATCTGTGTAAGATTCTTTTACTGTTTCTTTGTCTTTGATTTGGGGCATAGGCGGGACGGATATTCCCTCCCGCTGACACCACCCCAAGAAGGTGCGCAGCACCCGGCAATAAGACGAAACGGAGTTGTGCGCCAAGCCGGATTGCCGCATAGATACGACCATAGCTTCCAGTTTGCTTTTGGTCAATTTATCCATTGTCTCTTGGATATCAAAATGCTTGGAGATACAGTGAAAGTGGTTTCGGTAGTTTGTGAGGGTGTTTTCGGATAATCCCTTGGCTGTTTGGGAGATTACAAAGTCATCAAAAACCTCCGCCACTGTTTTGTTGCTACTTGCGTTCATTGTGATTTTTCTTGCCATAATTTTAGACCGCCTGCCTTTCGAAAAAAGTGTAATTTAGGCAGGCGGTCTAATTTTTTAGAGATAAAAATAAAAAACCCTTGAAAACCAAGTGTTTTCAAGGGTTTGGTGGAGACTAATGGACTCGAACCATCGACCTCCTGCGTGTGAAGCAGGCGCTCTAACCAGCTGAGCTAAGCCTCCAAGTGGAACGTAATGAATTATAACACAATTTCAGGAAAAGTCAACACCTTTCCCGTGTCTGAGGAGAAAGAAATCCCCTACCTGTTTGGGTAGGGGATCATTTACAGCAGCGAAAATCCAAATAACACAGTTGTGTTATCCGTTGGTCAGATTGCCATCACCCCATACGGGAATGGTTTCCCCCAGATAGGTGGGTTTTGGCTGAATGATAGAGGTGACAAAATCCTTGTTTCGCGCGAGTATTTCCCGGATATCCCGGAAAGTCTGCCCGCCGTAGCTGCGCAAATCCGCGGAAACACCGTATGCCTCCAGTCCGAATGCCTTGGCAATGTGCAGCGCCCGGTGGAGGTGGTATTTTTGGGTGACGATGATCATTTTCTTAGCTTCAAAAATGTCCCTTGCCCGATAGATACTCTCATATGTAGAAAAACCTGCGTGGTCCATAAAGATATCGGCAGAGGGGACACCTGCATTCAGGGCGTACTGCTTCATAGTATTGACTTCGTCATAGCTTTCCTGTCCGTGGTCGCCACTTATCAGCAGCTTGGGAGCAGCACCTGTATCGTAAAGGGCGATTGCCTGTTTTAATCTGTCTTCCAACATGGCGCTGGGTGCTCCGTCCGGGCGGACACCGCAACCAAGGACTAAAATGCAGTCTGTATTTGGGAGCTTAACAGCCTCCTCCAAAGACAGGATCCTGGCTTTGGTGGATTGTACCATATAGCCATTGATGCATAGCGCCAGTATCAGAAAAAAGTTTTCCACAGCCAGTAAAATCAGCAAAATTTTCTTCCAAAGCTTCAAAATATCACCACACTTTTGAGTAATTGCCATTATTTTACCATAAAAAAGTTGAAAGCGCAAGTTGAAAAGGTTGGGAAAATGTTGGGAAGATTTTTGGTGTTTTGTGTGGTACGATAGTAATGCCTAAAGTAGACCACAGGGGCGACAGCGGAACGCAGATGTTTTTCTGCGTTCCGTTTTTTTGCAGAAGGGAGGAGATGCTGGGGAGATATGGCAGGAAAGAAAATTTCCCCGAAACAGGTTTTGCAGGAGTTGGCGGCCATCGCCTTTGCCAGAGTCACGGATTGTTTGGTCATAGAGGACGGAGAGGTACATCTGAAAGAGAAGCTGAAGCCCGGGGAACGGGCGAGTATCGCCGCCATCGAAAAAACCAGCAGCGGTATTAAGGTGAAGTTTTATGACAAAATGAAGGCACTGGAGCTGCTGGGAAAGCACTTCGGTCTGTTTGAGGGGAAAGAGAGTATGGAGGACAAGGACAACAATCTACTGGAGGCAATTTTACAGGCAACCCGGCAGGAGGTGGACACGGATGATGTATCAGAGCTTCAGTAAGCGGCAGATGCTGGCTATGACCTGGTGGAACAGACCCGGTTTCCAGGACTACGAGGGAATCATCTGCGACGGGGCAATTCGGTCCGGTAAGACCTTAAGTATGGTGACGGGGTTTTTCCTTTGGAGTATGGCAAGCTTCCACGGCTGCGCCTTTGCTCTGTGCGGCAGGACAGTGGGTGCGTTGCGGCGAAATCTTGTGAGCAACCTCTACAGTTGGCTGGGAGACAGCTTGACCATTCGGGAGAGTCGCAGCGAGAACAAGCTGACGGTATCTGACAAAAAGGGTAGGAGCAATACCTATTATCTCTTCGGTGGACAGGACGAAAGCTCCTACAAGCTGATTCAGGGCATTACCCTGGCAGGGGTATTACTGGATGAAGCGGCGCTGATGCCCCGATCCTTTGTGGAGCAGGCCTGCGCCCGTTGCTCGGTGGTGGGGTCGAAGCTGTGGTTTAACTGCAATCCGGAAGGTCCAGAGCATTGGCTCTATAAGGAATGGATTCAGAAGGCCCGGCAGAAAAAGCTACTGCGGCTGCACTTTACCATGGCGGATAATCCCGGCTTAGCGCCCGAGATTAAACAGCGGTATGAATCAATGTACACCGGCGTGTTCTATCGGCGGTATATTTTGGGGCAGTGGTGTATGGCAGAGGGGTTGGTATACGATTTTCGGCCGGACAGGCACATTACCCATTCCCCGCCGGCGTATGGGCGGTATTACATCTCTGTGGACTACGGCACTTGCAATCCTTTTTCTGCCGGTCTTTGGTGCGTATCAGAGGGCAGGGCGGTGCGAATCCGGGAATTTTACCACAGCGGTCGGGATACCGGAAAGCAGTACACCGATGAGGAATACCACGCAGCATTGGTAAAACTAGCCGGGAATCTGCCGGTGGAGTGGGTGGTAGTTGACCCGTCGGCGGCATCCTTTATCGCAACCATTCGCTCCCACGGGGTATTCTCCGTGCGGAAGGCGCAAAACGAGGTGCTGAACGGGATTCGTTTGGTGGCTACCCTGCTCCAGGAGGGTGTTCTGCAATTCACACCGGAATGTAAGGACACCATTCGGGAATTTTCCCTCTACCGCTGGGAAGAAAACGGGGAGACAGACCGGGTCTGCAAGCAAAATGACCATGCAATGGACGATATTCGCTATTTCTGCGCTAGTGTACTGCGCAGACAGATACGAAGAAACAAGGAGGAAATGTAATTGAAAAAATGGCTGCAAAATCGGTTTTTGCCGATGTGGGCAAAACAGACGCTCCTTTGGGAGAAACAACAGCTGGAACGGGAAAATCTGGCGCTCCGGCAGGAGCTTGACCGGCTGGAAGCCTATGTGGAGGGTGTGAAAACCGGCATCCGCGCCGGCAAGCGGGTCAATATCATTAATCGGGGAGGGGACGTATGAGTATTTACAATTACGAGCAGGCCTTTGGCGCGTGGGACAGAACAAGCTCTTCTATGCGGAAAGCAATTGACCGTTGGTTTGCGATGTACTACGACTCCGGGTCGGACAAGTCCGCCGATGCCTGTCAGCGGATTCCCTATACTGTGGTGAACAAGCTGGTAAAAGCGGTGTTTGGGGAGTATCAGGCCACAGCCGGCACACCCTTCGGTCAGACGGTTTTACAGAGCCTGGATGAGAAAAAACGGCTTGCCATGCAGTTGGCGCTGGTGGGTGGCACTTGCTATATCAAACCCTGTCCTGTGGGAAAGGGTTTTTCTTTTACCCTTGTGCCCAGAAATCAGGTGCTGATTTTCGGAAGGGACGAGAGCGGCAATCCCACCGATGTGGGTTTGGTGGAGAAACGGGTAGAGGACAATTATTTCTATACCTTACTGGAACGGCGCAGGGTAGATGCCGAGGGATTCCTTACCATTTCCTATCGGCTCTACCGCAGTCGGGACGGACAAAATCTGGGCGTAGAGATACCTCTGAAAAATGCCCCCGCCTACCGCCATTTGGAGGAGAGTTACTGCTTCCAAAGATTTGTTGGCTCTATCGGCCTTGTGGAGGTAAAGCTGCCCATTCTCAACTGTGTGGACGGCTCCTATGACGGTGTTTCCGTCTATGCCGCCGCCGAGGGACTGATTCGCAACATTGACCGGAACGAGGCGCAGATGAACGGGGAATTCAACCGGGGCGAAAGCCGGATTATTGCGTCCAAGGATCTGCTGGACGGAGAATTGGGCTTAAATGACCACCTGTTTGTAGGTTTAGACGAAGATCCGGAGCGGGTGGGCCTGACAATCTTCTCGCCCCAGCTGCGGGAGAAGTCCTACCTGGCCCGGAAACAGGAGTATTTGCGGAATGTGGAGAGTCTCATTGGTCTGAAGCGAGGTATGCTGTCAGATGCCAATGAGCTGGACCGCACCGCAACGGAAATTTCCGCCAGCACGGCAGAGTTTGCGCTCACTGTGTTGGAGTTTCAGGTGATGTGGCAGCAGGCGCTGGAAAAGGTAATGGCGCTGTGTGGGATTCTGGCGGAGCTGTACGGCTTTGCCGCCTGTGATACCGGTGACATCACTGTGGACTGGGGCAATGGTACACTCTACGACCAGGAGAAAATCTGGGCTGACTATATGGAAATGGTAGATAAGGGCATTTTGAAGCCGGAGGTGGCGCTGGCTTGGCGATTCGGCCTTTCTGGTGAGAATGAGCTGGCAATCAGAGAAAAACTAATGCCCAATTAAGGTGATGAAGGCAGCCAAAAGGCTGCTTTTTTCATAGATGTTTGGGATGCAACCCCGTAAAAAGCGTAAAACGAAAGGAGAAAGTATGAAACGAGAATTTTTGCAAGGTTTAAAGGTTGGGGAGAATCCCCTGCCCAAAGAGGTGATCGATGCCATTATGGCGGAGAACGGTCGGGATATTGAAGGTGTGAAAGCCAGGTATGCTGATTATGATGCTTTGAAGCAAGCGGAAGTAGATGCGGCAAAGCAATGGGAGGAGAAATTAAACGCCCAGGTGGACACCCACAGACGGGAAATGTCTGAACTGATTTTTAGCCACAATCTGGAAAAGGCAATTCTCTCAGCAAAAGGTCGCAACGCCAAGGCCATTACCGCCCTTTTGGACGTAGAAACCCTCAAGACCAGCGAAAATCAGACCGCCGATTTGGATGCGGCGCTGCAAATTTTAAAACAGGACTGCAGCTACCTCTTCCAGTCGGAGACTCCGCCCCCTTACGCAAGGGGCACCGGCGCTAGCCAGCCGGAAATCAACAAAAGTCCTGCCACTCTGGCAGGCGCACTCTTAGAAAAATTTGAAAGGAAGTAAAAAATTATGGCAATTACACTTGCAGAAGCAAAGGTCGGTATGGCCGACAAGGTCGATCAGCAGATCATCGATATGTTCCGCCGCAGCTCCCTGCTGCTGGACAATATGGTATTTGACAATGTCATCTCTCCCGGCACCGGCGGCAGCACCCTGACCTACGGCTACATTCAGCTGAAGTCCCCCGCAACCGCCTCCGTTCGTACCGTAGGCAGCGAGTATGTCCCCGGTGAGGCCAAGAAGGAGAAGAAGACCGCAAACGCCATCATTATGGGCGGCTCTTTCCAGATGGATCGCGTCATTCAGAACACTGCCGGCGCCGCCAACGAAATGGCATTCCAGGCAGAGCAGAAAATCAAGGCAACCGCCAACTATTTCCATAACCTGGTGATTAACGGCACCGGTGAAAATGAGGGTGAGGGCTTCGTGACCGGCACTTTCGACGGTCTGAAGAAGTTGCTGTCCGGCACCGCAAACGAAATTACCAGCAAGGTGAGCCTGAAGACCTCCGACGAGCTGGACGAAAACTATAACGCATTCCTGGATGAGATGGACAGCTTTATCAGCACTCTGGACGGCACGCCCTCTATGCTGCTGATGAACAGAGCAATGCTGGTGAAGCTCCGCTCCATCGCCCGTCGCGCCGGTTACTACGAGCGTTCTCAGGACGATTTTGGTCGTACCGTAGAGACCTACGCCGGCGTGCCTATGGTGGATATGGGTCAGTACTACAACGGCGCTGCCAT
>JAZSAD010000033.1:0-16790 GCA_045601715.1 Faecousia sp. | reverse complement strand
AAAAAGGATGTCATTGGTCACAGCAAGGATAAAGGCTCTATCTCCCCTTTCCAGGCGCTGTGTACCGCTTTGGCCGCAACGGTAGGTACCGGTAACATTGCCGGTGTTGCTGCTGCTATCTGCGTTGGCGGCGCAGGTGCTGTATTTTGGATGTGGATCGCCGCATTCTTCGGTATGATGACTAACTTCTCCGAAAACACTCTGGGTATCTATTTCCGCCGCAAGAACGAAAACGGCGAATGGTCCGGCGGCGCTATGTATTACCTGCGTGACGGTCTGGGTGCGAAGAAAGGCTGCAAGTGGATCGGCAAGATTTTAGCCGTGCTGTTCTGCATTTTCACAATGCTGGCTTCCTTCGGTATCGGCTCTATGGGTCAGGTTAACAAGATCGTGGCAAATGTAGCTGCAGCCTTTGATGTAAGAGCCCTTTCCTCTATCGAGGCATTCGGTGGTGTTTCTCTGTACAACATTTTGATTGGTGTTGTGATCATGGCGCTGACCGCTCTGATTACCCTGGGTGGTTTGAAGAGAATTGCAAGTGTTGCCGAGAAGATCGTTCCCTTTATGGTTGTACTGTTCGTTGCAGGCAGCCTCGTGATTATCGGCATTAACTATCAGGCTATTATCCCCGCATTTGAGGCAATTTTTGTGAATGCCTTTAAGCCCGAGGCCTTTGTAGGCGGCGGTATTGGCGGTGTGATTATTGCTATGACCAACGGCTTTAAGCGGGGTGTGTTCTCCAACGAGGCAGGTCTTGGTTCTTCCGTTATGGTTCACTCCAACTCCAACATTACTGAGCCTGTAAAGCAGGGTATGTGGGGCATCTTTGAAGTATTTGCCGATACCATGGTGGTTTGCACCATGACCGCATTGGTAGTGCTTACCTCCGGCGGTTTGGAAGGCGGCGTTTTCAATGTAACCACCGGCGAAATTGCTGAGGGTCTTACAGATGCTACCCTGGTAGGCGGCGCATTTAATACTGTATTCCCCTGGGGTAATATCGGTCAGAGATTCATTGCCATCGCTATGTTCCTGTTTGCCTTTACCACCGTGCTTGGCTGGTCTCACTACGGCTCTAAGGCTTGGGAATATCTGTTCGGCGCAAAGACCACAGTTATCTTCAGAATCATCCATGTATGCACTGTTATCTTTGGCGCAGTGCTGACCTCTTCTCTGGCTTGGGATATTTCCGATACCTTTAACGGTCTGATGATGGTACCCAACCTGATCGGCGTTTTGGTCCTTTGCCCGATCGTCGCAAAAATCACCAAGAACTATGTGGACAGAAAAATCCGCAATAAAGATATTCAGCCTATTCTTTCCTATGATGAGAAAATTCAGGAAGAAGCAGAGCAGAACGTGTAAAACAGAAATAAACATCAAAAATCGGGCGCATCTTACGATACGCCCGATTTTATTAATATCTTTACAGTTCAATCTGCGCGATGACTTCCTTCAGCTTGTTGGCGCTGGCCTGGAGCTTTTCCACTTCCTCGTCAGTCAGCTTATTGAGGATCTTACCGCGGACGCCCTTACGATCCACCAGAGCCAAGGTAGACAGGCAGACGTCCTCAACGCCGTACTCGCCGTGCATCATAGTGGAGATGGTCAGGGCAGTGCCTGCGCCGGCATAAATGCACTTGCAGATATGGCACACGGACATGGCAACCGCATAGAAGGTTGCGCCCTTGTTCTCAATGATCTTACCGCCGGACTTCTTCACAAAGGTCTCTACCTCTTCGTAGTCCTTGTTCCAGTTGATACGATCCTTATCGGGAGAATTCTCCTTATAGACATCCACGTGGTTATTGGCGATGGTTGCCAGGGACCAGGGTACAAAGGAGCTATCACCGTGTTCGCCGTACACGTGAGCATGGACATTCTTGGGGCTGATGCAGAAACGTTTTGCCAGCTCAGACTGCAGGCGACTGGTATCCAGAATCGTGCCGGAACCGATGATCTGATTCTCGGGCAGACCGGAGACCTTATGGAACACATAGGTCAGCACGTCAACAGGGTTGGAAACGATGACGTAAATTGCCTTGGGCGCGAACTGCACCACATTCTTGGCGACGTCCTTCAGGATGTTTACATTGGTCTTGGCCAGATCCAGACGGGACATACCGGGCTTTCTGGCTACACCGCAGGTGATGACCACAATGTCAGAACCTGCCGCATCTTCATAGTCACCGGAACGGACAATCGCAGGAGAATGGAACGGAGCGCCCTGGTAAATATCCAGCGCCTCACCGATCGCCTTTTTGGTATTGATATCGATCAGCACAATTTCAGAAGCAACACCCTGTACCATCAAGTCATTGGCCACGGTTGCGCCTACGCTGCCTGCGCCGATTACGCTAATTTTGCTCATAAATATCTGCTCCTAACTGAAATAAATTCTGACGCTAATCAGCGTCTACATTATCGATATTATTATACCGATACCACTCATTTCTGTCAAGTGTTTATTAAACCGTTGTTAGGATTTCCACCAACATTTTTACGCACAGTTCCATATCTTCCACAGGGATATACTCAAACCTGCCGTGGAAGTTTTCACCGCCGGTACACAGGTTGGGACAAGGCAGTCCCATAAAGGACAGTCTTGCGCCGTCTGTACCGCCCCGAATGGGTACGGTTTTCGGTGTCATACCTACGTTTTCCATTGCCTTCAAGGCGCGCTCTACGATATACATACAGGGTTCAATTTTCTCCCGCATATTGTAATAGCTATCTTTCAGGGTCAGTTCTGCAGTACCTTCGCCGTATTTGGCATTGATAAAGTCGGTTGCAGATTCCATCAGCGCCTTTTTCTGCTGGAATTTAGTCATATTGTGGTCGCGGATGATATAACGGAGGGTGGACTGCTCCACCTCACCTGCCATATCTGTCAGGTGGATAAAGCCTTCGTAATGTTCCGTATGCTCCGGGCGCTGGTCTGCCGGCAACAGGCTGTGGAATTCCATAGCAATATGCTGGGAGTTGACCATTTTATTCTTAGCAGAGCCGGGATGGATATTCCGCCCGGTAAACACCACTTTCGCACCGGCAGCATTGAAGTTTTCGTACTCCAACTCCCCTACTGCGCCGCCGTCCACGGTATAGGCATAATCTGCGGCAAATTTTTCCACGTTAAACAGGTCTGCGCCCCTGCCGATTTCCTCATCGGGGGTAAATCCGATCTTCAGGGTTGCATGGTTCATTTTGGTAGTCAGCAGGATCTCCGCAGCGGTGAGGATCTCGGCTATGCCGGCCTTATTATCTGCGCCCAAAAGGGTTGTGCCATCGGTGATGATCAGGTTCTTGCCAATATGATTTTGCAGGCTCTCAAACTCGGCTGCCTGCATAGTAATCCCCTGTTCGGAATTCAAAAGAATGTCGCCGCCTTTGTATTCCACAATCTTAGCCTTGACATTCTCGCCGCTTAAATCGGGAGAAGTGTCCATATGGGCAATCAGACCAATGGTAGGCAGGCTGGGGTCGCCGGGAACAGTGCCGTACACGTAACCGTGTTCGTCCATACGGGCATCTTCAATGCCCATAGCCAGCATTTCTTCCACCAATGCCGCGCCCAGTTCTTTTTGACGGGGTGTAGAGGGGCAGGTTTCAGAGAATTCATCGGATGTGGTATGGTAGGCTACATACCGTAAAAATCTCTCAGATACACTTATCATAAAAATCTCCTAAAAGAAAGAGGCGGAATGTCTCCGCCTCTTTGGTTTCATTATTTTGCAGCATTAACCAGCTCAGCGGTATCCTGCGCGATCATCAGCTCTTCGTTGGTGGGAACAACCCAAACCTGAACCTTGGAATCAGGAGTGGAAATCAGCATTTCCTTGCCGCGTTTACTGTTCAGCTCGGGGTCGATCTTAACACCCAGGAAGCCCAGGTACTCACAAACCTCAGCGCGGACATTGATGTCGTTCTCACCAACACCGGCGGTAAAGGTCAGCACGTCGATGCCGTTCAGAGCTGCAGCGTAAGCGCCAACATACTTGGCAACCTCGTAGCAGAACTTAGCGCGAGCCAGAGCGCAGTTCTCGTCGCCCTTCTTAGCACCGTCTTCCAGATCACGGAAGTCAGAGGAAACACCGGACATAGCCAGCATACCAGACTTCTTGTTCAGCATATTCAGGCACTCATCAACACTCATACCGTACTTGTTGCAGATGAACTGCACAACAGCTGCGTCGATATCACCGGAACGGGTACCCATAGGTACACCGGCCAGAGGAGTCAGACCCATGGTGGTATCCTGGCACTTGCCGTCCTTCACAGCAGACATGGAAGAGCCGTTGCCCAGGTGGCAGTTGACCATCTTGAATTCCTTCTTGCCCACCAGCTCAGCAGTACGCTTGGCAACATACTTATGGGAGGTGCCGTGGAAGCCGTAGCGACGGATGGAGTCCTTCTCATAATACTCGGTGGGGATAGCGTAACGGTAAGCCTTGGGAGGCATAGTCATATGGAATGCAGTGTCGAACACAGCGACCTGGGGAGTCTTGGGCATAACAGCCTGGCAGGCCTCAATACCCATCAGGTTAGCGGGGTTGTGGAGGGGTCCCAGGGGGATGCACTTCTTGATAGCCTTAATCACTTCGTCGTCGATAATGCAGGAATCAAAGAATTCCATACCGCCGTGCAGAACACGGTGACCTACTGCATCAATCTCGTCAACAGACTTGATAACACCGACCTCAGCATCCTGCAGGATCTCCAGAGTAGCAGCAATAGCCTCGGAGTGGGTGGGCATAGGAATATCCTTAACAACCTTCTCTTCGCCAACCTTGTGGTTCAGACGGCCGTCGATACCGATACGCTCGCACAGGCCCTTTGCGGAAACCTCACCGGTCTCAGGGTTCATCAGCTGATACTTCAAAGAAGAACTACCGGCATTGATAATCAAAACATTCATGGAAAATTGCCTCCTAAAATAAAATCATTTTCTTTTTTCGCAATATGTGGTAATATAACCATAACTGGAACTATTGTATAACAGATTGCAGAATTTCTCAACCCCTAAAAGGGAAATAATTTTGAAAAGGAGGGATATTTTGGATATCACCGGCATTATTTGCGAATATAACCCCCTGCATCTGGGACATAAGAAGCAATTTGATATGGTAAAGTCCAGATATCCCGATACCGGTATTGTGTGCCTGATGAGCGGAAATTATGTGCAGCGGGGGTATCCTGCTGTCATAGACAAGTCCCTCCGGGCGGAGGCGGCCATTCTTTCCGGAGCGGATTTGGTACTGGAACTGCCGGTCACCGCTTCCCTCTCCTCCGCCGAAGGATTTGCGTCGGAAGGCGTAAAAATACTAAGTGGTTTCTGTAATCGGCTGTGTTTTGGCGCGGAGAGCGCTGACAAGAAAACTCTGCTTACGACCGCGCAGGCATTGTTAAGTGATACTTTCCCCGAAAAGCTGCGGGCAGAACTGGATACAGGCGCATCCTTCCCTGTGGCAAGGCAGGCAGCTTTGCAGGCTATGGGTATACAGAACGACACCCTTTCCCTGCCCAATAACATTCTGGCAACGGAATACTGCAAGGCAATCCTGCAGCAGGAATCTCCTATGGAGCCCATGCCCATTATCCGGGAGGGCAGCTATCACGATACTGCAATTGATGAAGAGAACCCTTCTGCCACCGCCCTGCGGGCGTGTATAGCAAAGGAAGAAGATTGGCTACGGTATGTGCCGGAAACAGCAAGGCCTGTTTTTAAGGGCGCGAAAATTCATGCCCTATCTGCCGGTGAACAGTCGATTTTGTATCGCCTGCGGACAATGACGGATGCAGAATTTGAAGCCTTGCCTTACGGCAGTGAGGGTCTGTGGCGGAAGCTGATGCATAACGCGAGAAAATGTGCCACCCTGGAAGAAATCATCACTGCCACTAAGTCCAAGCGATACACCCGCACGCGGCTGGACAGAATGGTGATGTGCGCGTTCTTGGGGATTACACAGGCGGATATGGACTCCCCTGCTCCCTACGCCCGGGTATTGGCTCTCAATGACAAGGGTCGGGAGATTTTGAAATCTGCCCGTGAGGTTGGACTATTTCCCAACGCTGGAGAATGGGTGGATTCCCCCTATCAGGTCCTGGAACATCGAGTAGGTATGATTTACAGTCTGTTTTGTGTGGGTGAAAGCACCCCATGCCGAGAGGAAGACCGGCGGATTTATTACAAAAAGGAGATGGCATAATGGAAAAAATCAAGAAGATTGTGATATTCGGCGTTTTGCCTTTGCTGGTGGTACTGTTGGCGGTGTGGGCCTTTTGTGAAACCTCCGGTTCCGACAGCTACAATTATCAGGGATATATCGTTGCTATGCGGGAGTCGGACAGTGGCAAGGTGATTACCACTGTCAGCGGAGACAAAAAATCAGAATTTACCCTCAAGTGGTTTACCAAGGAGAAATTCAGTGGGGAACTTACCGAATTAAAAGAGGGCGCTTTTATCAAGCTCAGCACAACCCGAAAAAGCGATACCGATATCAAAAAATTCTCCGCATTTGAAGGCTTCTCTATGGAAGGCAAAATTGTCTTTATGGAGAATTTGGACTCTCCCTTTATTCTCACCATTGATAAAAAGTTCAACTACTATATGCTGTATTCTCTGATTTTTGCTGAGGATATCAGCTATCCTTTGCAAACAGGCACACAGGTAAAGGTCTACTATCAGTACCCTTTAAATGCCAGTACCAAAACATTTGTGGCGGATGTGATAGAGCCTACCACCGATGTTTTAAGTGAACTGACAGAAGAAGAGATTGCCTATATCGGCAGGCAGGGATATACGGTTGCAAGTAAATAAAAACAGAGGTCTGTTGTCAATGACAACAGACCTCTACTCTTTATTTTAATTCCCAAGGCTTGATTTGGCTGGACTTTTCATACAGGCGCAAATAGCTTTCATAGCGGGTTTTTTCAATTTTACCCATTTCCACCGCTTGACGGATCGCGCAGGATGGCTCTGCCCGATGGGAGCAGTCGTGGAATTGGCACTGACCCAGATAGGGGGCAAAATCCGGAAAAGCGTACTGGAGATTCTCTTTTAGAATCACGTCCATCTGCTCTGTATCAAAGGAGGAGAAGCCCGGGGTATCTGCCACATAGGTATCCTCTCCCAGCTTATACAGCTCCACGTGGCGGGTGGTATGCCGGCCTCTGCCCAGTTTTTCGGAAACCTCTCCGGTGGCTAAGGCAAGTTCCGGACAAAGGGCGTTGAGCATACTGCTCTTACCTACACCGGTATTGCCCGTAAAGGCGGTGAGCTTGCCGTCAATTAATTCTCGCAGTTCTTCTACGCCCTCGCCGGTGACAGCGCTGGCAGATATCACAGAAAAGCCTGCGTGGTGATAAATGCTCAAAAGATCTGTCGCCGGGTCCAAATCGCATTTATTTACGCAGATATAGACCGGCACTTCCTGCTCGCCGGCGATGGCCGCCACTCTGTCAATGAGAAAGGGTTCCGTCACCGGATTGACATTGGACGCAAACACAACCAATGCATCAATGTTGGCTACCGCAGGGCGGATAAAGCGATTTTTTCTGGGGAGAATTTTCTCCACCATCCCCTTCCCCTGCTCCAGGGTGATTTCCACCATATCGCCGGTGAGAGGAATTTCCTGTCCCTTTCGCAGATGTCCGCGGCCCCGGCAGGTAACCATACCGCTGTCCGTCTGCACATCATAGAAGCCACTGAGTGAGCGCAGTATACGCCCTGTTTTTCTATCAGTCATTGGCAGTAAAGGATACGGTATCTTCCCAGCCGTCGGTTTCGTTGATAATGATCGTATACTCGACTGTACCCACACCCGTCTGCTTGGGCAGAGTCACGGAAATCGTGCCCTTAGGCACTCTGCCGGAATAGACCACATCACCGTCCCGGGTAATGGAGATATGACACTCACCAAACAACGCGCTGTTACGCAGATTGATGGTTACATCCTTGGTTACAGGCACCAAAGATGCATCAGATAATTTCAGTGTGATTGGTTCCTCTGTAATCAGATATTCCTTGTTCTTCTCCAGAGATTGGCTCACAACCGTGTCCTTGTCCTGATCGCTTTCCACATATTCCACAACAGGTTCTTTATAGTTATTATCCTTCAGCCATGCTTTGGCTGCGGCAATATCCATGCCGGTAAAGTCGATCATTGTATGGCGCTCGATACCCTTACTAACCTTCAACGTGACGGTCTGACCGGTTTTCAGCCGCTCGCCACGGGTGGGGGTGGTTTCTATGACGATACCCTCAGGAATGTTCATATCCCATACTTCGTCGTAGACAATTTTCAGATCCAGTCCCTGGTCCTTCAGGATTTTGGTGGCTTCATCCTTTGTGTTGTTCACTACCATAGGCATACCGCCAAAGGCGATTTTCTTACCTTGGCTTACCCACAGAGTGACTGTCTGACCCTTGGTGAGCTTTGCGCCCTCCTTGGGCTCGGTTTTGATAATGTTGTTTTCCGCAACAGTTTCACTGTGCTCCGCCTTAATCACATATTCGATGCTCTCGCCCTGCAGATAGGACATCGCCCAATCCTGGGTGCGGTTCACAAGATTTGCCAATGTGACGGTCTTTGTCTCTGCGCCAAGGCTTACCTTTACCACAATGGTAGAATTCTCCACCACCTGAATGCCTGCCTCGGGCTGCTGGCTGATGACCACGCCTGCTGCAACATTCTCGTCATAGACCTCTTGTTTCCGGATGGTAAAGCCGGGATATTCCATATTGGCAGGCAGAGTTTCGCCCACCAGATAAGGCACTTCCAACATTTTTTCCTTCGGACCGCCGCCTAAAGTGAGGGCCAGCACCACACCGATTGCCACAACTGCCACAATAGAACAGACAATAATAGCAATCATGGTAATCCGGTTCCGTTTCTCGTCCTCCGGCATATTGGCCCGCTGTTGTTTCTTGCGTCTTCTTTCTGCTTCACGGCGCTGCTCCGGTGTGAGCGGGGGTCTTCTCCTGGGAGGCTGGGGTTGCTCCGTCTGGGGCAGCTTTTCAGTAGCATCCTCCGGTTTGGTGGGGGTTATATTGGTGTTCTGCACCCGCATAGCGGCATCCAGGGGAAGTCCGGTATAGTCAAATAGCTTGGTGGGGTCCTTGCGGAATTCATCCATATCCGCCAACATACGGGTGGCAGAGGGATAGCGGTCGGATACACTATGGGCCATAGCCTTCATGATGATCTGCTCCAGACCGCCGGGGATATTGGGATTCAGCACAGAGGGCAGCGCAGCGCCGCCATTGATGTGCTGAATTGCCACGGCAACGGGAGATTCTCCGTCATAGGGAGGACGGCCTGCCATCATCTCATACATTACAACGCCCAGAGAGTAGATATCGGAACGGTCATCCACACGACCGCCTCTTGCCTGCTCAGGGGAGATGTAATGGACAGAGCCCAGGGCTTCTTTGGTCAGAGTATTACCGCTGGAAATCATACGGGCAATACCGAAGTCCATCACCTTTACAGAGCCGTTCTTCAGCACCATCACGTTATGGGGCTTGATATCACGGTGGACAATGCCCTTGCTGTGGGCGTGTTCCAGTGCCTTGGCAATCTGCATCGCAAAGTGAAGGGTCTCTTTCCAGTTCAGAACCCCTTTCTTCTCCATATACTGCTTCAGGGTAATACCCTCAATCAGTTCCATAACGATATAGTCCGCCATCAGAGAGGTGGAAACGTCGTAGACGGACACAATATTGGGATGGCTGAGCATAGCAACAGCCTGACTTTCCGCGTGGAAACGGCGGCGGAAATCCTCGTCATCCAGATTGTCGTCTTTCAAAATCTTCACGGCAACCAACCGGTTCAGCCGGTGGCAGCGTGCCTTATATACCACAGCCATACCGCCTGTGCCGATAACCTCCAGAATCTCATAGCGGTTATCCAGCATACGGCCTATGTACTTATCATTTTCCATATCAATATACTCCTTTCCTGCAACCGGTTAAACGGTCACAAGTATGCTTGTGACATTGTCCGGCGCGCCGCGCTTTTTCACAATGTCCAGCAGCTGCTGACAGCACTGGGCCTTTTCCTGACAGTGCACAACCTCAAAGAGGATTTCCTGGTCATCCATCAGATTGGACAGGCCGTCGGTACAAAGCAGGAAGCAAGCGCCCTTCTCCACCTTGCGGTGGAACACATCGCACACAACCTGGGGTTCTGTGCCGATGGCGCGGGTAATCAGATTCTTACCGGGATAGAATTTCGCCTTTTCCGGCGCAAGCTCGCCCCGTGCAATCATCATCTGTACCAAGGAGTGGTCGGTGGTCACTTGCTTGATGCCGTCGCTGTCGATCAGGTATGCGCGACTGTCGCCCACGTTCACAATAGTGGCCTTTTTACCCTGAATCAGCAGAGCAACCAGCGTGGTACCCATACCGTTAAAGTCCTCAAACTGGTTGGCCTGGTCGAAAACCGTAAAGTTTGCAAGCTTTACTGCGCCGCCCAGCATCCGGTCCAAGGCTTCCGGATCCATATCCGGCACCCAGCTGCGTTTCACCTCCTGGGTGAACACATCCGCTGCCAGTGTACTTGCCACATTGCCGGATTTTGCGCCGCCCATACCGTCGCATACCACACACAAAAGCGTGTTTTTATCCAACGAAATAACCTGGTAGGCGTCTTGGTTTTGACTGCGGGCTACGCCCGTGTCTGTGAGTGCCCAATATTGCATAAGACTTCACTTCCTTTTTTATGGGTTTTCTGCGGTTTGCTTCGTATATTTCCGGCGAAGCTGACCGCAAGAAGCATCGATATCACTACCCAGTGTACGACGTACCGTTGCGGTAACACCGCCGTCTTCCAAGGCTTTTTGGAAAGCTGCTACCGCAGACTTGGAACTGGGTTTCAAAGGACTTTCTTCTACGTGGTTCAAAGGAATCAGATTTACGTGAGCAGGCAAGCCTTTCAGTAGCGCCAAAAGTTCTTTGGCGTTTTGCAGGCTGTCATTCACCCCGTCAATCATCGCATACTCAAAATGGATCCGGCGAGAGGTTTTTTCATAGTACCGCCGGCAGGCAGGCAAAAGCACCTCAATGGGGTATGCCTTATTTACCGGCATAATACGGTTACGGACATCGTTATTGGAGCCGTGGAGAGAGATTGCCAGGCTGATTTGCAGCTTATAATCTCCCAGCTCGTCGATTTTTGGCACAAGGCCGCAAGTGGACAAACTGATATGCCGCATAGAGATGTTCATACCCTCAGGGCTGTTCACCAGTTCTAAAAATCGCAGAACATTTTGCAAATTATCCAGCGGCTCACCGATACCCATCAGCACGATATGAGAAATGGGCAAACCGGAATCCACCTGAGTGAACAGAACCTGATCCAGCATTTCAAAGGGCTCAAGAGGTCGCACCAGACCGCCTAGTGTAGACGCGCAGAAGGCGCAGCCCATTTTACAGCCTACCTCGGTGGAGATACATACGGAATTTCCGTAATGGTAGCGCATCAGCACCGTTTCCACACAATTTCCGTCGGCAAGCTTCCAAAGGTATTTGATTGTGCCGTCCTTTTGGGACTGCTGTTTACGGACTACCTGGGGGGCGCAGATGGGATATTTCTCCGCCAGGGTATCTCGCAGGGTTTTGGGAAGATTGGTCATTTCCGAATAGTCCCGTACGCCCTTATGCAGCCAGGAATAGACCTGTTTTGCCCGGAATGCCGGCTGGTTCAGTTCTTTCAGAACCTGACCGATTTCCGGTATGGTCATAGATTTGATATGTTTCATACTTTTCTCCGCAGACGGCAGAAGAAAAAGCCGTCTGTGTCATATTCCCCCGGCACCAGCGCCAGCATCCCGGATTCGTTCTTAGGGAAGGTCGCAGGCAGCGGCAGGGGTTCTGTGGTAAATTCGGAATGGGTTTGCAGGAAACGCTCCACCATTCCCTCGTTTTCCGCCCGCACCAAAGTGCAGGTGGCATACAGCAACAGACCGCCCTTTTTTACGTAGCAGGCTGCGTTATGGAGAATCTTCTCCTGCAGGGCAGGCAGCTCTGCAAAGGAAGATAAATCCTTGTAGCGGATATCCGGCTTTTTGCGGATAATGCCCAAACCGGAACAGGGTACATCGGCTATCACTGTGTCAAACCGTTCCTGCCAGTCAGGACAGAACACAGTTGCGTCCTGCTGCCGGGCAGTGACATTGGAAAGTCCTAACCGCTCTGCGCCTTTGGCTATCAAGTCAATCTTATGCTCATGGACATCACAGGAGGTAATGCTTCCCTTGCCTTTCATGGCCATTGCTGCGGCAAAGCTTTTGCCGCCGGGAGCTGCGCAGCAATCCAGCACATTCTGACCGGGCTGAATTTCAGCGCACAGAACGCTCAGCTTGGCTGCCGGGTCTTGTACGTAGAAAAGTCCCTCACGGAATGCAGGTAACTGCTCAATATTGCCTGTGCCGGATAGCACCAGACAGTCGGAAAGCCAACCGTGCTTCTCTGCGGTGACACCCTCGGTTTCCAGCCGCATCTGCAATGCATCGGCGGTAGTTTTCAGGGTATTCACCTGCACGGTCATAGGAGCAATAGCGTTATTGGCTTTCAGCATAGCCTCAATACGATCCTTACCCACATAGGATTTGAGAATATTGATCAATTCGCCGGGGTGACTGTATTTGTCCTCCCAGGAAACAGGCTCTTTTAAAGTGACCTTGCTGCGAACGGCATTCCGGAGAACAGCATTCACAAGGCCGGGAGCGTTGCACTGCTTTTTGCAGTACTTTTTCGCCAGCTCAACGGATTCATTGACTGCCGCGGATTCCGGAATCCTGTCCATCAGGTACAACTGATACAACCCCAAATGGAGAATATCGTGGACGGCAGGATGCAGTTCTCTTACCTTGCCTGTCAGCAACTGCTGCAGGTAAAAGTCCAGCAATCCCCGATTTTGAATCACACCGTAGCACAGCCTTGCCGCCAAGCCACTGTCCCGGCTGTCCAGTCGGTCACGGCTGCAATACGCTTTCAGTACGCCGTTAGACCAGCCGCCCTCTTTCCGACAGGCGATCAGCACATTCAGCGCAGTTTCTCTTGCGCCCATATCAAATCTCCAAGGGGTGACCCCGGAAGTAATCGGGAGCTGCCATACGCTTACCGCCCTCTGCCTGCAGGATGCGGATTTCTACCGCCCCCTCGCCACAGGCAATCTGCAGTCCGGTCTTGGTCAAGCCGAGAAACGTGCCGGCGGGAGCATTTGTGGGGTTATCTATAATAGCAGTTGCATAAATTTTGAAGGTATTGCCGCCAATTTGAGCGGTTGCCACAGGCCAAGGATTCAAACCCCGGACCTGATTATGCACCTGCTGAGCGGTTTTATGAAAATCAATAGGACTCATAGTCTTATCCAGCATAGGAGCCATGGTCACCTTTGTTTCGTCCTGGGCCTCCGGAATCAAGGCTTTGTTTTGGAATTTGGTCAGGGTTTCGGACAGCAAATCTGCGCCCAATACGGCCAATCGGTCCAATAGCTCACCAGCGGTTTCGTCCGGTCCGATGGGAGTTTTCGCTACACCAACCACATCACCTGCGTCCATTTGGCGCACCATAAACTGAGCGGAGACACCGGTCTCCGTCAAGCCGTCAATTACTGCCCACTGGTAAGGGGCAGAGCCACGGTATTGGGGCAGCAGGCTGGCGTGGATATTGATAAATCCGTTAGGAATAATGTCCAGCACCTTTTGGGGCAGGATACGGCCATAGGCCACCACCGCCACCACGTCCGGCTGCAAAGCGCGCAGCTGCTCCACAGTCTCCTCTTCCCGGAAGTTTTCCGGTTGGAACACGGGGATACCAGCCGCCATAGCAACCTCTTTTACAGGGGATGCCACCAATTTCATACCCCGACCCTTGGGCCTGTCCGGTTGGGTATAGACACCGACCACCTGGAAGTCGTCGGCAAGAATCTTTTTCAGACAGGTTGCCGCGATATCCGGTGTACCCATAAATACAACGCGCATAGGATGCCTCCTGATTTTTACTCTTCGCAAAACTCCTGCATTTCCTTGTCGGTGAGCAGACGTTCCATAACCTCGGTATAAATGATACCGTCCAAATGGTCCAGCTCGTGACAGAAGCAACGGGCGGTCAGTTCCTCGCCCTCAGCTTCAAACCAGTTGCCGTTCCGGTCCTGAGCGCGGACCTTAGCATAGTAGGGGCGCTTTACAAGGCCGTACTTTCCCTCTACGCTGAGGCAGCCCTCCGGGCCTTCCTGCTCACCGTCGGTTTCCAGCAGGGTGGGATTCACCAGCTCCAGAATTTCTTCGCCGTTGTCCACCAGCACAACCCGGCGCAAAATGCCCACCTGAGGCGCTGCCAGGCCCACACCGCCAGACTCGATCAGGGTTTCCCGCATATCGTCCAGCAGTCTATGCAGCTTGCTGTCAAAGCTTTCCACCGGTTTGCACACCTTATGCAAGGCCGGCTCTCTGTCACTTAAAATTTTACGCAGTGCCATATCTCTTTCCTCTCTAATCAAAGCCGTTAATATCAATGAATGCGGTTACGCCTCGATTCTCTCTGTCCTGAGAGAACTGTCTTAACAGGTGCGCCAAAAGCAAACGCAAAGGCTTGCTCATTTTGCACCGCAGGGTCAGGCGGTAACGGTAATTGTAGTTTATCTTGGGCACAGGACAGGGCGCAGGGCCCAGCACTGTGCAATATTCTTCCTTATATTCCGGCTGCTGCAGCAAATTTTGCAGGCTGCTCTTCAGCTTGGCAGCGCCGTGGAGGACTCTCGCCTCTTCCTGTCCGGTCAGCGTAATCACCGCAAAATCTCCAAAAGGAGGACTTTGCAGTTGCTTCCGCAAACCGATTTCCAGATTGTAAAAGCTATCGTAATCCTGTTTTGCCGCCAAAGTAATCACACTGTGCTCCGGCACAAAGGTCTGGATCACAGCCCGTCCGGCTGCTTCGCCACGGCCTGCCCGTCCCACTACCTGGGTAAGCATATTGAAAGTGGTCTCCGCCGCCCGGTAGCTGTCGTTATACAGGCCCAAATCGCCATCCAGGACACCTACCAGGGTCACATCCGGCAGATTCAGCCCCTTGGCGACCATTTGGGTGCCGATCAGCACAGGGATATGTTCTTTCTGGAATCTGTCCAATATCATTTCGTGGGTATTGGTAGCCGATACGGTATCGGCATCCATTCGCTCCACTTGAATATCGGAGAATTTGTCGTTCAGCTCCTGCTGCACCTTTTGGGTGCCGGTACCAATGGTTTTCATTGGACCGCCGCAGGATGGGCAGCGATTGGATACGGCAATGGAGTGTCCGCAATAGTGGCACATCAGCCGTCCGTTGGCGCTGTGGTATGTAAGCCTTGCGCTGCAACGGGGACACTCAGGAGATTCCCGACAATCCACGCACACCATTGCCCGGCTGTTACCCCGACGGTTCAAAAACAAAATTGCCTGACGGCCTGCCTGCTCCGTTTCCCGAATGGCATTTTGTAGGGTGTTGCTCAAAGACAGGTCGTTGCCAAACTTGACCTCCTGGCGCATATCCACAATTTCCACTTGGGGTAATTTACGACCACCAAAACGGTTTTGCATCCGGTAGAGCTGATAGATGCCGGACTTGGCGTAAAACATGCTCTCGATACTGGGGGTTGCAGAACCCAGCAGTACCAATGCTTTTTCTTTATAGCCTCGCCAAAGCGCCACTTCCCGGGCGTGGTAACGGGGGGTATTTTCAGATTTATAGGAGTGTTCCTGTTCCTCGTCCAGAATCACAAGGCCCAGTTGAGGACAGGGGGCAAATACCGCGGAACGGGTACCTACCACCAACTTTGCATCTCCGGAACGAACCCGTTTCCACTGGTCATACCGCTCCGTTGCCGGCAGACTGCTGTGAAGCACTGCTACATTGTCACCAAAGTAGGCTGCCATAAGACCCAGCAGTTGGGGGGTCAGGGCAATCTCCGGAACAAGCAGAATTGCCTGTTTTCCCGCACTGATGCATTTTTCAATCAACTTGATATACACGGAAGTCTTGCCCGAGCCGGTGACACCGTATAATAGGGCCGTGCCGGGAGTATCAGACGCCATCTGGGCAGACAGTCCTGCAAAGGCAGACTGCTGCTCTTCATTTAAGACAAGAGGTCCGTTCAATTCTGCCGGTTGAATCTCCCGGCAGCGCAGGACTTCCTTTTCTGTTAAGGTTATATAACCCAGGTCCGCCAACCGGCGAACGGTGGCCGTCTTAGCGCCGGTAAAGTAGCAAATCTCCTTCACAGGCGCAGAGCCGATACTGCACAGCAACTCCAGAACAGAGCGCTGCATCACCGCTGCCTTGGAACGGGTAGCTGCAAAGGTGAGCGCCTCCTCAGCCGGTACGGCAAGGGTGGCAATCTGCTGTTGTTTGTCGGCAGTCTTACGGAGATAATCTCGCTGGGCGGTGATCCACTTTTTGCTCAAAAGGTAGGACACCGCTTTTTCAAATTTTTCTTCATCGGTTACAACCTGCCGCAGCAGAGAACCTTCCGCGCCGCCGCCGCAGGACAACAGGGTGTCCAGCAGCAGCTTTCCGTCGGCCTGACGGGATGTTTTCTCCTGCCAACTGCGGTCATCAGTCAGTGCGTAGGTATCCTTGCTTTGAAACCAAAGACCTGCCGGCAGCATTATCCGAACAGCATCGAACAATGTACAGAAGCACCGCACCCGCAAAAAAGATGCCAGACGAAGCATATTGGCAGACAAAACCGGCTCTTTGTCCATCACTTGGACGATAGGCTTCAGCCCATCCGGACTTCCCTCTTCCA